>JAZKSH010000123.1:0-5636 GCA_036626195.1 Thermoplasmatota archaeon
GATTCAACTATAAAACAGTACTTCACATGATAACCTTGGTTCTGACTAATGTTTATAAACGCATACCTGCCTCCATATGGAAGGGGGATGGCTACAAAGAAGGAAAGATTGTGGGGAAAATGGGGTCTGGGTATGATAATGATTTTTTCCTAGATACGAAAGAGTTTCCTGATAAATTGAGAGAGAGTTTCGAAGATGTGGTCAGGAAGATTAGAAATTTGAATAACGAATATTTGAATCGGACCTTGTTGGCGAGGTCGAGTGGCGAGGACCCGAAATTAGATATCGTTAAAGATGGAGGTTCGGTTGAAGAGGATGGGATTTTTGCAGAAGATATCACTATTGATCCCATATTTTACTACGAAGAAGAAACAGTAGAACACGATCTCGATCTGGACCTGGAAGATTCGTTGGTGAGTCAGAGAGCAAAAGGTTTGGAAATGTACTTTTATGAGGTTACTGAAGATCTAAAGTCTGCCTGGGAAAAGATGTATTTTTCCGTTGCAATGGATTATTTTTTCTCCACCGACGAATCTGACGAGAGCAGTGAGAATGGGAAAGGGGCGGATGGAGAGAAAAAAGGTTGTTAACAACCCTGAAATCGATATAGAGTTGGAAAAGGTCGAGGACTCCGACGATACTCTAGATAGATGTTCTGTTACACGTTACAAGAGATTTTATGGTTTATGAGGGAGGATTTTTTACATAGCTGAAGCTGGGGAAAGGGGCGTATGGAAGAAAGGCGAATATAGTTTGGATTTGCTGGCTTGATAGAGTAGTTGTGGAAGAACTTAAACTCAGGAATACACGGGATCAATATTTTTCATTAGTGGCTACTCTGCCTCTAAGATGATTTTTAGACATGTTGATTTCTTGATAACGGTCGGCATCATTTATTAATACTATCAAATTAGTACTGATTGTGTGACAGTGATGACAGAGGTCAGAGTGAGAATCACATAAGATGTGATGTTAAACAGTTTTATTGGTTTAAGTGGTTTTAAAGCAGCTCTGAGGTTTTAAACAGTTTTAGGGGCATACATATTGAGTATTTACATCAACTTTAGTTTGTCACCTGCAAAACCCGTTAATTACTTATGTAGCTATCACTATAATGATAGTACAATGTTAGAAATCATCAATCCTCATGTAGCAAAAATATCCCTTGCCTTGCGAGAAGGCGATTCCATAGCACATCTTTCCAGGAAGATCGGATCTTCCTATGGATGGACCCACAAGTGGATAAGCGAATTGGAAGAAATAGGAGTTGTGGAGAGAGATGAAGGTATAAAGATTGTAGATGAAGAGTTTATTGCTGAGTTCAAAGAGTTGGGGAAAGGGATGTTGAGAAGAAATTTGGAATTGGAAGAGGCGTATCTATTGCCCAATTTTTCTGGGCTGAGCTATGCCTTCACGAAGACTGATGCAGTTTTCATTTGGACAAAAGGAGGCTACCAGATAGCTAGGAGCAAAGAAGATTATCCTTTGTTCATCAAGATATTACGTGAAGAATTAGAAGAGTGGAAAGATTATTTCGAAGATTTATCTGTGAAATACAGTGTAGAGGAAAGGTCTAATGATGAAGATGGAATATACTTTGTCTTATTTCCGGTAGAGGAATTCGAGTCTGAATGGATCGAAAACACCTCCGTGATCCCTTTAAAAGAAACGGTTCGTTGGGCTAAAAAGTACGAGGTCAATTTCCAGCCTGCATTGGAGATGTTAGACGAGATGCATGATTTGAAACTCGACATCAGATATAAGGAGAGAGGGAGAGTATGATCGAGAAATTCATTGAAAGAGAAAACCAGATATTTAATAAGCTAACAGAACTGGAGGAGAAGGAGATCGACTTCATCTTGATAGGTGGCTATGCGGTTTCTGCCTTCCATCACAGATTTTCTGTCGATGCAGACATAGTTATCAGAAAGAAAGAGCTCGAAAGATGTTTGAAGATAATGAGTGATAACGGATTTAAAGAGATCCAGAGAGAAGATCTGAACTCAATATATGGAGGTCAATTTATCGCTCTTAGAAAAGATAAAGAACTTCCTGTTAACTTTGATATAATGGTCGATTCGTTAAAATGCAGGCAGACAGAGGCAACTTGGAGTTATGATTATCTCCATCAAAATTTGATCTCAAAAGAAATCGAAGGTAATGAAAAATCAGTTCACACCACGATACCTGAAAAAGAACTCCTGATAGCGATCAAACTCCATAGCGGTAGATTGACAGACGTTAGAGATATCGTAGCATTGAACAACGACGTCAACCGGGATAAAATATTAAACCACACTGATAGAGGAAGAAAAAAAGATTTTCTCAAAATTTTAAAGAATGTAGAAGGAACTCTTGACAGAGAAGGTTTCGAGGATTCTTTCAAAGGAGTATTTTCAGAAAAACAACTACCTAATAAAAATATAAAAGATCTCAGGAAATTGATAAGTGATCTGAAGACGTTAATCCATGATTCTTCCTGACCCGTGAAAGATATATCATCTCAAGAGCATTCCCAAAGAGGCACAAATTGGATCGTTTTGACTTCTATGGTCCTTTTCTTTCTCGTTTCTCCAGTGATTATTGTATCCTTGTTCAAATCTAGCTTTGCCATAGCGCCTTTTAAGTGAATCGACTTCACTATCTTCTGCTCCTAAGACGTCTTGAGAGACCTGGATGAGCTGTTCGATGGAATCTTCTTCTTTGATCACAAAGTCGACTTCGCTATCTTGGTATAGTTCAGTAGGTTGGTGGAGTTCGAAAGATGGAAGCTTTTTAGTCTTTCAACTTTTTTTGGTTTGTTGATACTAGAATTTTTAATCGGGTTAATTAGAATAATTCAATAGTGTTATTTTTGTTTTTTACTAGAATCGATTAGTGTGTTTTCTTTTGGTTGAATGTGTCAGATAGATGGGATATGCAGCCATTCATAACTTGTGATATAGAGAGTATAACATCGCTCATCGTTCAGTCGGAGTAAATCCCTCTAAATCCGTCATAGAAACGGATTTGAGAGCATTAAAATCAACCCATCCCTACTTTGGTCAGGATTAATATTAATACTCTCCGAGGGAAGAATAACGACGTCTCTCTTCTCTATAGGTATTACGAATAACAAAAGTAGACTTTCCTTCGCAGAGCGAAGCAAGTCATGTTGTTCGCATATCCGAGGGTTAGGGATTAACGGGATGATCGGGTTTTAGCAGCTCTACTTTCCGTCATTTTTTTCGGTGGGTTGAGTGGTGAAAAAAATGACTGAGAAAGAAAATAGAGATAGTTGTAAAACCCATTATGAAGTGTTAAGAGAAAGATGTGTCTGTGTGAGAGATCGCGGGCCTAGTAGACATGAGATGGTTGGTTAGACCATCTCTTTTTTATTTTGTTACACCCTGTAACAGGTTAAAGTTAGGGTGTAACAGAGTCCAGGATTAGGATGTTACACCGTAACATCCTTATTTTTGAAATATGGTGGGAAGGGAATTGCTCCTCGAAAGCAAAAGTCGAACTCCGAACACATACCTCTCACCCCTCTTTACCGGTCAAAACGTCGGGACGCACAGGCCTGTACAACAGATAAGCGAGCCGGCCAAAGCCACGGACGACTGCGTCGCTTTGCGAGCTTCCCTCCGTAGCTTGCGTCCCTGAGCTTCGCAAAGTCCTCTATCGCTAGGCGATGCCCTATATGAAACACTTACCCTTCCATTCTCTTTGGTGGCTGCAGTCGGCCGCTTGTTTCTCTCACAGGCCTCCTTTGTCCGCAGAACGGCGGAGAAAGGTATCATATAGGGCACGAGAAGCCCCCGTTTTTCCCTTTATTTAACACCTGTTGGTGCGATTTCGAGACTTTTAGAGATATAGGTTTAGACCTCTACCGATTCTACTTTCCGTGGCTGCCTCAGAACCCGCCTCGCAAGCCTTCGGCGGTTAAGAAAACGGTCACGACAAGCGCTCCCTTTTTTTTTGAGCTTTGTTTACGGGAAAGGTTTTGAAATAACTGCCCTTGAAGGATAGTTTTCCGCATCACTATCACCCTATACTAGCTGAAGCTCCGCAGGAATCGAAAGATCCGTAGGACTATGTCCGAGGATCGAGCGGACAAAGTCCTGAAGATACTCATTGCTCTTGATGGGCGAAGACGAGTCTTTCAGACTCACTCTTCGCTTCTATTGACTGTATGCTGAGGCAGCCACTATTAGCGTTGGAGGTCTGTTGTTCCTTTTTCTTCATTTTTTCTGTGCATAATGCCTTCCGCAGTCCTCTTACCCTCCTCACCCTCTCCTCCTCCCTTCGAACAGGTGCAGGAACTCTCCGCTTCGGTCAAGTACCTTTCCTGTTCGAGAATAACTCTGGAGGGTAGAGCGGTGAAAAAATGAAGAAAAAATCTTCACCGCAAAACGAATCTGAAAAACCTTTAGCCCTTATGGGTGCTGTTAGTCCCGAGGAAATCAGCTCGGAATCGACTTTTGTAGATGAAACCGAGAAGAGTGTAGATGATATCGATATCGGCGAAACAGAAGACATGTTGGTTGATGCTATCGATGAAGTGACTTCTGCCTTCGCTGAGATCAAATATGCGAAGCAGAGAGATCTGTTGAGCAGGAATATAGACGAGATCGAGGAGATGATCGAAAGCGCAGAGTTCCAGCTGAATGTTATTCTAAGAGAGCTTGAAGAGGTGAAATAGATGTACGAGGATGTCCAAGAATCTGAAATTGAAGTTAGAGATATCGGGCAGGTTATATCCGAGTTAAGAGAAGAGAACCAGAGACTCAGAGAGAAGTTAGATGAACTAGAAGACAAGGTGAAGACCAACGAGAGATACATCGCGAACGGATGGACGGTGTAAACATGTCTGGAGATACCAGCCTGTTTTCGGATAATGAAGAGAGATATTCTGAGATGAAGGCTGAAGTCGAATCGAGCATCGAAGAATTGCTAGAACTGACTGAAGAAGCCAAGAGATCAGAGAAGTTCAAGGAGTGGTTGGATGTTCAATCAAAATTCCACAACTACAGTTACAGGAATTCCTGGTTGATCAAACTGCAGTGTCCCGAAGCTTCCAAAGTTGCAGGGTACAGGCAGTGGCAGGAGAAGTTCGACAGGCATGTTAAGGAAGGTGAGAGCGCGATATGGATTTGGGCCCCGTTGCAGGGCAAGATATGTCCTGAATGCGGTACAGCAGAGTACAAGCATGATTCGACTGATTGTGAGCACTTCGAGGAGGAAGACGTTGATGAGGATGATTGGGACCGGGGAATAGTCGGTTTCAAGCCCGTTCCTGTATTCGATGTATCGCAGACCGAAGGTGAGGAATTGCCTGAATTGGACACCTCGGCCCAAGGTGAGATTAACGGGTTGTTGAAGAAAGTGAAGAAGTTGGCCGAGGAGAAGGGTATAGACGTTGAAATAGTCGATGAAAGCGAGTGGGAGAGAAAGTCGGATGGCTTCGCTAGAGATGGAAAGGTAACAGTGAAAGAACAGGATAAAGTGGCAACGACGAGCGTGTTGATACACGAGTTATCGCATGTTCAAGCAGGTCATACTTCCGATGCAGGTTTCAGTTCAAAGCATGACAGGAAAAAGGAGGAGTTGGAGGCAGAGTCTATAGCGTACATCGTAGGTGAAAAATTTGGTCT
>JAZKSH010000124.1:0-5598 GCA_036626195.1 Thermoplasmatota archaeon
CAAGATGGGAGGAACGATGAGACTAGGTGCCGAAAAGATACTCGTGAAAGAAGACACTCAGGCACATCAAATTTACCAGAAAAACGAGATCTCTGAGAGACACCGCCATCGTTACGAAGTGAATCTTGATTACAAAGAGGAACTAGAATCCAACGGCATGTTGTTCAGCGCCCATTCCACCAACGAAAAAAGGATGGAGATGCTCGAACTGGAAGACCATCCATTCTATATCGGCTGTCAATTCCATCCTGAATTTCAATCTAGACCCATGAGACCAGCACCGTTATTCTTGGCTTTCGTCAACAGCATCTTGGATCAAAAATCTGGTGAAAATAGATGAAGATCGATGTCGTTGATAATGGTGGACAGTGGACTCACAGGGAATGGAGGATGTTGAAAGCACTCGAGATGGATTCAGAGATCATATCTAATGAGAGCTCGCTGGAAGAATTAGAAGTCGACGGACTGGTGCTCTCTGGAGGGGCACCACGCATCTCGGACGAAGATATGAGCTTGGGTAAAACGGAGGAATATCTTGAGAAAGGAGAGGTCCCGATCCTCGGGATTTGTGTGGGGGCGCAGTTCATGGCCAAGTATTTTGGAGGGTCGACAGGGAGTGCAGAAAATCCCGAGTACGGGAAAACTAGCTTAAAAGTTATCGAAAAAGACGATTTGTTTCTAGATACTCCCGATGAATTCATCGTCTGGGAGTCCCACAATGACGAGATCAAAGAGCTGGGGCCCGAAATGATAAGGCTCGCCTCTTCAGAGTCCTGTCCTATCCAGGCATTCAAACATAAAGCTAAAAGATTATATGGAGTTCAATTCCACCCGGAAGTCGAACATACCGAGCACGGAAAAAAGATATTTGAAAATTTCATCGATGTTTGTAGAGATTCTAAACGATAGTTTTAAATTCCACTAGATTACGTGTTCATCTGCATAAAAACCAAAAGTTGATCAATATGTGCGGAATTGTAGGTGTCTTGGGCGCTGGAAAGGCCTCCTCAGAACTGTATAACGGGTTGTTCTCTATCCAGCATCGCGGTCAAAACGGAGCAGGGATGTACATCTTCGATGGAAATGATACTGTTCTCAAAAAGGATAAAGGGCTGGTAGGTGAGATCTTCGACAAATCTTCTCTAGATGAATTAAAAGGTGGAAGTGGAATAGGACACGTGAGATATCCTACCATCGGTTCAGACGTGGAACGGGACGCACAGCCCTTCGAAGTAGAAGAGCCGATCGAGATAGGCATGGCTCATAACGGAAATATCGTCAACTATAGAGAGCTCGTGGAAAAATATGATCTCGAGCTAGAATCAACTTGTGATCTTGAGCTGATCCTCCATATTTTTGCTGAGGAACTCAAAAAGGAGAGTGAGATCGACGAGGAAGCACTTTTTTCTACCACGGAAAGAGTAATGGAAGAACTGAACGGCAGTTATTCAGTGGTGGCTATGATACCGGACTTTGGACTCTTTTTGTTTAGAGATCCGCGAGGTATCAGACCCTTCGTATTCGGAAAAAAAGTCAATCTAGACGGAACGAGTTTTGCAGTAGCTTCTGAAAACACCGTCTTGGACATCTTGGGATACAAAGTCCTGAGAGATGTTCTTCCCGGTGAAGCCGTATTGATCAAAAATGATGATAGATCATATCAAGCTAGGCAGATAAAAAATAAAAAACCGAAGTACTGCATGTTCGAATGGGTCTATTTTGCCAGACCTGATTCTACGATCGAGAGGATAAACGTTTACGAGGCACGTTTCAGGTTGGGCCGGCAGCTTGCGAAGGAATGGCGGAAGAACGATCACAAGCTCGACGTAGTGGTCCCGGTTCCAGATACTGCTCGTACCCACGCTCTTGCGCTTGCAGAGGAGCTGGATGTACCTTATAGAGAAGGTCTACTGAGGAACAGGTACGTGGGAAGAACCTTCATAATGCCTGACCAGACTTCGAGGGAAACCGCTGTAAAGACCAAGTTGAATCCTATAATAGAGGAAGTCAAGGGTAAAAAGATAGGATTGGTGGATGACAGCATAGTTAGAGGCACAACCTCGAAGAAATTAATCAAATTGATGAGGGACTGCAATGCGCAGGAAGTACACTTTTTGGTCGGCTGCCCGCCTATAGTTTCGCCCTGTTATTACGGGATAGATATACCTACCAAAGAAGAATTGAAGGCTGCGAACATGTCCATCAAAAAGATCGAAAAGGAGATAGATGCGGATTCTTTGACGTACCAGACGATAGAGGGTTTGGTCACGGGAATCGCAAAGAATAAAGATCAACTTTGTTTAGCTTGCTTAGATGAAAATTATCCGACCAAAGTCCGGAAAGACATAAGAGACTATTTTGAAAACATGAGAAAAGAAGAAAGAAAAAAGGTTAAAGAAAGCCAGTAAAACAAAAAAAGAAAGTGAGCGATTCGTCACTTTTCCAACGTCTGATCCCTTTTTGGCCCTATCGAAACGTGTTTTATCGGAACGCCAGTCTCTTCTTCTATAAACTCTAAATATTTCTTGATGTTCTCTGGCAGAGCTTCATATCCTTTCTCTGCGATCGTACTCCAGTCCTGTTCTTCCCATCCTTCAAAGCTCTGATATACGGGCCCACAGTGATACAAACTTTCTATATCCGCAGGGAATTCCTGTATCTTTTCTCCTTCACATCGGTAACCCGTACAGACCTTTACTTGATCCAATCCAGCAAGCACGTCTACACAGGTTACAGCTAGACTTTTAAGAGAGTTCACCCTTGCAGAATATCTCAACATAACGAGGTCGAGCCATCCCACTCTTCTCGGTCGGCCCGTTGTGGTGCCGTACTCGTCGCCTTTTTCCCTGATATATTCGCCTGTCTCTCCTTCCAGTTCCGCGGGAAACGGCCCAGTTCCGACCCGTGATGTATAGGCCTTTACGATCCCCACAATAGAGGAAATGTTACCAGGTCCTATCCCACTTCCAATAGATGCGTTTCCGGCGGTGGTGTTCGAAGAAGTTGTGTAAGGATAGACGCCGTGATCGATATCTAGATGAGTTCCTTGTGCGCCTTCAAAGAGCAGGTTCTTATCTCTCTTTATCGCTCTATCAAGCACCACTGAGACATCTTGGACATATTCTTTCAGTCTCTCCCCGTATTCAAGATACTCTTCATATATCTCATCCACGTCCCAGCTCTTATCCTCTCCGAATGCTTTGAATATCTTGTTCTTTATCGGGACGACATTTTCTAACTTTTGTTTCAAAGATTTAGAGTTATAAAGATCCGCAACCCTCAGCCCGTAGCGAGCCACTTTGTCCGAGTAACAGGGTCCTATGCCTTTCTTTGTGGTACCGGCTTTTAGGTTCCCTTTCAATTTTTCATGGAGTTCGTCTTCCGCTCTATGGTAGGGCATTATCAGGTTAGCTCTATCCGAAAGTATGAGGTCAGAAGTGTCGATACCCCTTTTCTCCAGTCCTTCCAATTCCTCTATCAGGACTTTGGGATCGACAACCACACCGTTGCCTATAACTGCCTTTTTACCCTCCGTAAGCAAACCGGAGGGAACGAGATGAAGCTGGAATTTTTCATCGCCAAATTCTATGGTGTGACCTGCGTTGTTTCCTCCTTGAAACCGTATTATATAATCTGACTTTTGAGCATAATAATCTGTTATCTTACCTTTGCCTTCGTCGCCCCATTGAGTTCCTACTATCACAACGGAAGTCATATTTTCACGTTGAAAGAAAAGAGGTTTGATATAAATATTTATACCAAATCGAATTGTTCCCATAAATTTCGTTCAATAATTCAAAACTTTTTCCATAAGATTTATTATACCAATCCATCTTTCGACTATTGATTCAGTATGAAAAGATGGATTTCGATACTGCTGATAGTCATCGTCGTCATCTCGGTATCAGCAGGAGGTATATTGGGCACGAGAGAATTTTACTTCAGTGACGATGCTGAAGAAGGAAAGGTCGCAGAAGAAGGAGATACCGTCAGGATCCATTACACGGGTCTGCTGAGAGATGATAGAGTCTACGATGGGTGGCGTATATTCGATACGTCTTATAATGATATTCCCAAGATCGAGAATCCGAGATTCACACTGACCTACAACTCCGAGAGAGACCGCGGCGAAGCCTTCGAATTCACCATTGGAGGAGGTGTGATAGACGGGTGGAATGAAAATGTGAGAGGCATGGAAGAAGGTGAGTCTCAGACCTTTGAAGTCCCGCCCGAAAAAGGATACGGCGAAAAGAGCGAAGACCTCATCTTTGAATTGGACAAAAACGAAATGGTCCCGGTATATCAGAGGATGGACAAAGAGAAGTTCACTAATAGGTATGGAGAGCCTAAAATAAATATGATCGTAGAGGATGCATTTTGGACATGGGAGAAGGTCGTGATCTCGATGGGCAGCGATTTCGTTGAACTTAGGAACGATCCTGAAGTAGGGGAAGTATACGGTTCTTACAGCGAGGATGGATGGCGGTCAGAGGTGAAGTCCATAGATTCTAACGCAGCTGGCGGTGAAGGCATAATCGAGGTCGAACATCATATCTCTAGAGATCTCACTGTAAATTCAGAAGTACTTTCGAATTACAAAGAAAGATTTGGTGAGGTTCCCGCCTTAAAGCAACAAGCAGGACAATCATCCGGCGGTGAAGGTATCGTGATGAGGGGAGAAGATGGCATCGTAATAGACTTTAATGACGAGGTGAACGGTAGTACTTTGGTGTTCAGAGTCGAAGTCATAAGCATCGAAAAGGCAGGCGAAGGAGATCAAGAAGGGTAAGGATGAGACAGGTCGTTACCTCTTCTTACCGATACTTCTCTTTCGATCTCTGACAAAAAACTCTTATCTCAGACATTATTTTTAGTGTTGCTCGTATGCCGACGACTTGCGAGTAAAGTTCGGAAGCGAAGTCCCCACAGGAATGATATTCCTGTTCACGCCAATTATGAAAATTGGCGATCCAAAACACTCTCGAAATTCGCATACGCTCATTTCTGCGAGTTACGCGGAAAAGAATTTCCACTAACACGCAAGTTTCATTCGTAAACTCGTTCAACTTGCGAGGGTAGCCGAGGAATCACAGATTCCTCATTCCCCCTCACTTTCCGCAGTCGCATACTCCTTCACAAAGCGAGGGTAGCCAAGCATGGCCAACGGCGCAGGATTCAGGGTCCTGTCCCGTAGGGGTCCGAGGGTTCGAATCCCTTCCCTCGCATTTTCAATATTTTTGAGTGAAACGAAAAAATTTGGAAATAGGAGGAGCGAGCGCCAGCGAGTTCCTGATGCATACGCAGAAAGGCGATAGCCTTTCGAAGTAAAGAGGGACTTACGTCCCTCGCATTATTCTATCTGTGATGGAATAAAAGATGGAAGGTTGTACACAAATAGGCGTTAGTTTTCCTCCATACCGCCTAAAGATCGTCCAGTACAATAATGCATACCCGTGTTACAAGGGTGTCGAGGGTGATTCGGGATTTAAGGGTATGTATGAGATACACACCTTCTTTCACGCACGCATTATACCCTATCCACCCTCGTTATCCTATAGATAGAGTAACATAGGTTCTACCTTATCCGCTCAATTGTCC
>JAZKSH010000125.1:0-5531 GCA_036626195.1 Thermoplasmatota archaeon
CCGTAAGCTCGTTCTCATTCTGGGAATCGCTTTCGTTGAAATTAGCCGTGAGCGACTTGTTATCGTCCATCGTTACTGTTATCTCTTCCTCTCCACTTGTATAATCGCCTGTCCATTCCTCGAATACCCAGCCTTCATCCGGAACGGCATTCAGTACGACTTCTGTATTTGCTGTATAAACTTCATTATATGGGAGTTCCACTTCACTCCCGTCCACTTCCACCGTTCCTTGACCGTCAACGTCAACCGTAAGTTCGTACTCAAGACTGGGATCAGATTCAACGAAGTTAGCAGTTACCGCTTTATCCGCATCCATCGTTACCGTGGTCGTTTGTTCTTCGGCGACATGATCGCCCGTCCACTCGTCGAAGTACCAATCTCCATCCGGGATGGCCGTCAATTCAACCTCCGTTCCCTCCCAGTACTCCTCACTGTAGGGCGTTTCTACTGCCTCGCCGTTTACTTCCACCGTCCCTTGTCCTTCCATCTGCACGTCTAACATGTATTGAGTGCCCTCTATGACCATTGTCTCGCTCGGTGCACCTGAGGTCCACGTAGTGTAGGCATTGTCATAACCACCGGCATAACCGCCGGAGAGACCATCTCCTATATTCATGCGAACCTTGAATTGGTACTCGCCCGGATCTAGACCTGTAGCCTCAAAGGTATTCATGCCCGTAGTAACGGTACTGGGATCGACGCTTTCGTTCCACGGCTCTATCGGATCGTCATATTCCCCATCATATTCGTCTTCAGGTACGGTCTCCGTATCACCTAGATGAGTCCATTCTTCATATTCGCCTCCACTGACAAATACGGAGTAACTAACGAATTCATCGTAAGTTCCCATACCCGGCGATACTTCAGCATCATTGTCCCAGTCAGTGTAAGCGGGAGATTCCACTTCTATCTCGATCCAATCATCTCCAGTGGAACTCTCTACAGGTGTCGGGAGGGGTTCATACTGTCCTATTATAGATTCTTGTGGACTCGCCACGATGTCTCCGTCGACCTCTCTCTGGGCCGACCAGACATAACCCGCGTCACCTGCAACATCCTCTTGAGGTACTTCGTTCACAAAATATACGTTATTACCGAATTCAGGTACAGAATCGCTCCAACCATCCTCTCCGCCTTCAGCATCCCAGGCAAATCCACCATATGGATCCTGCCATGAACCAGATCCAGCTGTTCCCTCGTTTATCGCACCGTTGGTGGGATTTTCAAACTCGATGGCGCTTACATTCCCGTAGTACTCTTCACCATCGTAAAACTTCGCTTCGCCGTCATGACTCTCAAGGAAGTATCCCATCAGTTCATAAGCACCGTTTTCTGGCTGGAAGGTTGTCTTAAACGACCAAGCTGGCGATTCGGCGGCCATATCATTTTGATCGATCGCAACCGCATACCACTCGTAGGTAGTAAGATCATCTAAATTGGACCACATCACCTTGGCCCTTTCACCGCTTGGGACAGCATTATCGGTTCCTATCAAACTATCATTCGAGGCGTCGTAGAACTCGACGTCCATGGCTGTTCCGTTTTCATGTTCTACATAAACACTGAGTTCTATATCTGTAGATACGCCCGCAGCTCCGTCTGCTGGTTCCGGATTGGTCGGAGTAAGTGGCACAGGTATTCCTCCGGGCTCCTGAACGTTATTCTGGTTATCATCTTCTACCCCGTTCTCCCCCACCGCTCGAACTACGTACCACCAGTATATATCGTCCACTTCGCCCTTGTCCATATCCATAATTTCGTAATTTGAGGCTCCTCTAGCCGTTACATTCTTTATGAGTGTACTCTCGTCCCATGGGCCCGATGGGTTTTCGGAGCGGTAAACATTGTAATGACTTGCCTCCCCGGGATCGTCTGGACTGGGACCCCATGAAATCTTATTATGGGTATCTCCAGTTTCGTCATACTCCCTCACCATCGCTTCAAGCGCCCAGTTGTATTCTAAGCCATATTCTTCATGCATCCTATCCCACTGACTGCCGTCAAGACTTATCCACGCGTTGTCTTCGACTATCCCTTCAAAACTGCCGAAGGGCCTTGTTTGATCACTAGGATCGCTAACCTCAAGAACCACCCAATAGAAATTCCCTTTTTCAACGCTGACAGGTTTGGTAAATTCTAACTCCAGCCATTGCTGCGTTCCAGGGTTATCTAATCTTGCTGTCTCCCCTAATAGTTCTCCTGGGTTTTCTCCGTTAGAACCATCCTCAAAGACATATCCTTTCACAGAATTTGCTTGATCATAAGCGTAATAGGCTAAGTCAGTTATCTCGTCCCCTTGGATCTCCTTTCTCATCGCGCCGTAGAACGTGCCTTCACCTGTCAAACCTCTCCCGTCCGCAGGGGTAGAGCGATGTTGGGCATTATAAAGCCATTCCCAACTCTGATTTGTCCCGTAATGTTCTACATTGAGGTATTCAGGTTCTCCAGGCGGTACACCCTTGATTGTGAATGTTGCCTGACTCGTGTCCTCGTTCATCCTGCCTGCAGTGTCAGTTGCCCTCGCTCTCACGATACAATCACTGCTATTCACATTCGGAACCGTCCATAGATAACTTCCTGTATCGTTCAGACCAGTTTCGATGGTCGTCCACGATGAACCCGCATCGGTACTATACCAAAGTTGGATTTCGTCTATAGGGTCGTCACCAACGACCGTATCCCACGTGATTTCTTCATCGGTTTTACCATCAAAAACTTCTCCTCCGTCAGGCCTGGTTATATCAATTTCAGGGGGTGTTCCCGGTATCTCTTCTGTCACCGCTCCACTGACCACCAAAGCGAAAGGTTGGGTACTTTCGGGTACGTTATTACCAGTTACCGTGACTTCATAAGTACCTTTTTGGACACCGTTCTGATTCGGGAGCAGCAATACGTCCTCCACCACGTTCAAACCGTCGTACTCATTTCCTCTTCCCCCATCCCATGGATTGCTCGTAGGATCAGACTCTGAATAACCGGGATCATACCCTGTGAAAGCATTTCCTACATACCTCGTACCGTCCGGAGCCGTTACCTCAAGATCGAGATCGTTCACTATAGCCGGATCGGTTTCATCTGAACCATCCGATCCCGGAAAATCACTCCATACCAAGCTGACTTCCACATCCTGATTTTGATCGAGGACCTCGAAGTTCATATTCCAGGTATCGCCCGTACCGAGTTCTACGCCTTCATTCCACGAATCGAACGCTATCATCTCTCGACTGTCGCCGTCAAAATACAGTGACCTATCCAATTTGCTCCTGCCGAAGCCTTGATCATTATTCGGGAACCTGTTATCGTTGTTGTAGGCTCCACTTCCACTTATCTCGACCGCACCGTTCACTATAGTACCTTTAACAAGCGCATTGCTCGGGTTGAAACCGTCTCCTTCATTTGGTGTACCAGAAGGATACCAACCCGCCTCATAGTATTCCCTGACCTGTCCTATCTGTCCAGCGACTCCGGGCGTCGCCATGCTCGTTCCGGTCAAGGAAGAATAACCGTCAGCACTTCTATCTGCTGAGTCAACATATTGAGCTACATGAAGAACTGTCGGTTTTATCCTCCCATCGTCCGCATAACCTCTGCTACTAGAATAGTACATTGTATTTTGATCGGGAGAATTCGTAACCCCGCCTACGCTGAAGAAGTTTTTCCCTTCAGGCTCTCCCGACATGGTCTCAGCACCGGGGCCGTCATTTCCCATAGCAAATAAGATATTGTAATCCTTATGATCCCATATGAACTCATCACCCTGAACAGCTAATCCTGTGTAGCTCTGTATTCCTCCGCCCCAGCTGTTCGTGTGTGCCCTTGAGCCACTATTATACGAGGGGAGCCAAGCCTCATTATACATGTCACTAGGAACACTGAGACCTCCGCTAGCAGTACCTATATCCTGGTGTATCAACCTTGCACCGATCGCATTTCCATCATAATTGTTATATGAATCGTAAGTGGGCGCATCTCCCAGTACTGTTCCAGTGACATGTGATCCATGGTAAACACCATCATTCAGATCCCCACCGATCGAGTAGTAATCCTGAACCTTTCTGTGGTTGTCACCAAAATCACTCCCGTTCGGATCCTCCCACATCTCATGTCCGCCGTTCGTAGTGTACAATTCACTATCACAGACGGTGACCAACTGACCTGTCCCTGTCACGCCCTGCTGAGTGACCTTTCTATTACCCTGCTCGTTCGTCTGGGTTACCCAGGTTGCCTCGTCGTTATACAACTTAGGTTCCTTAGGCCCTTCCGTTATGGAGTTTACACCATCTAAATTGGCAATTCTCCTTATCTCTTGAGCGGATACTTCAGTTGTTATTCTATTCCTTCCTACAACCTGAATATCCCCTCCAAGACTATCTATCTGTACAGCCAATTCTCCAAGATCGATTCCGTCGAAAAATGACACTTTTATAAGCTGTTCACCAGATCTTTCCAAGAGATCTCTATCGAATCTATATGCAGGTTGATATACCCCTACCCAATCAACAAAATCCTTATTTTCGACTCTTTCTTTATCCTCTAAATCCATCTCAGCGATAAAGTTATACCTGTGCCTGAACTCATGGAGTTCTGCACCTTCTTCTTCCAGTTCTTCTTTCCACTCCATTTTGATGGGACCTATGAATTGGACTATATAGTAGCCTGTTTCGTCATCAGAGTACTCTTCTATCTCTAGGTCTTTGGGGATCTCCGGCTCTCCTTCTTCCGTATGGAAGGAGTAAGACTGGAGACCTACATAGTCCCTGTTCTCTAGTTCTTCCACAATGTAATCACGTTCTTCTAGAGCTTCCAATCCATCTTCCGTCGTCTCTACCAGTAGATATGCATCATATTCCTCGACAACCCTATACCCGGGGTCGTCCAATAAAAACTCTGTATCCACGCCTCTATCGTGGACGAGTATACTTGTTTCAAAATCATCTTCTGTTCTTTCCGCAGAAAGGGCAATACCTGCAGAAACAACAGAAACTAGCAAAACTATCGACGCCAATACGGCAAAAAAATATCTATCTAACCTCATTCAAAAAACCTCCTCAACAAACAACAGTTGAGTATCCATCTTAAATACCATTAGATGAGTTTAGTTATTTAAAAATTTCGAAGGAGAAAAATTTCTGTTCGATCTATTGTTGACTCTTTTACCCTTCTATCACCCTCCTATCTAAAAGTCGAACGCCTGCGGGCTCACTAATCGAGGGCTATCTATAATCCCTATATATGCAAATGTGCCATGTGAATTTATTCTTCCTTAACGAGGGCGCATATACCCACGATCTCTCGGTAAGATGTTAGGTCTAATTAAAAAAAACAAAAAAGAAGAAGCAAAAGGTTTTTGATTATGTTAACGGCTCCTACTAGGGCTCGGTGGTCATTTAAGGCTTTTACTCTTCTGGTTCCTCTTCTGGTTCCTCTTCTAGGTCCTCTTCTAGGTCCTCTACTGGTTCCTCTTCTGGTTCCTCTTCTAAGTCCTCTTCATCAACCTCATAAAATTCCGAATCATCATCATCATCATCGTC
>JAZKSH010000126.1:0-5526 GCA_036626195.1 Thermoplasmatota archaeon
AGAGATGATAAAGAATCGGAGAAGGTAAACAGGCGGATAGAACTGACCAAACAACTGGTATTCGAAGACGAAGTCGACGACATGATAGAGGTCTGGACTGATGCGGACACTCAACTCGCTAGGATACTTTCGCTGGTCTATTTGGGAGACTACATCAGTATATATCTAGCGCTGCTCAGAGGAAAAGATCCGTCTCCGGTGAAGATCATCGATAAGTTGAAAGAAAGGCTTTGATCTCTTAAGGTCAATCGAACATTTCATCTCCGACGTGATGTAAACTCTTCACGACCTTTCCTTTCTCCGACTGTATCATCTCTTTACCGTGGGTCATGGCTCTCCCTACCGCGAGAGGCTTTTCGTGTTCTATATCTCTCACCCACACCAGATCTCCTTCCCCTATACTTTCGTCGGCATCGACTATTCCCGGTGCCATTATATCGGCGCCGTTGTAGACGAACTTGACAGCGCCCATGTCCACGGTGACATATCTCTTAGTGGCTTCCATGCTCAGGAGACCGTCGATCGTTGGGAATACCGTGTCCTCAAAAAAGGTCGCTACAGGCTCCTTGTCGATCAGCAATACTTTTTTTTCGTTACAGTCCGCTGTATCTACCTTTTCCTCCCTGCCAAATGGAGCGTCACCAAGTTTTGATCGTATTTCTCCGTGGTACTTCTCCACCTCTTTGTCTTTTAGGCGATGCTGGTTTTTCAGTTCCATCGATATCGGATTAAAAGTTTTGTATTTATCATTTTGGAATCGAATGTTATTGTGAATCAACTGTAGCCAACATCGTGCAGGCCCGGAAAACCTTGTAGTTCGTCTCTATATCTCCCGTGTCTATGATGATATCCTCTCATATCTTGTGTATATCTTTGTGTTTTCTAAGAAGGTTTTACCATTGATAATCCTAGTCTAGATGATTCTTGGACGATTTCTCAAAAAATCTCTGCAGATTTTCAACATTCGAAGATTGAATAAAGATCCGAGTATATTAACGAGTCTTTTTTTTTAATAAAATTTATGTACTATCAACGAACTTATTAAATCATGAAGTTTGTAGCGGGGATAGCGGTGATCCTACTATTGATAGGCAGTGTGTTTTCTGCAGGTCTACTTGTTTCAGGGAACACGGAAAGGATGGTCAAAAATGAAGAGAATATGGATGATGGAGAACCTCAGATCGAAATGTACGAGGGGGTAGAGAAAGAGGTTTTTCGTGAATCAAACCATATTGGATCTAAAAACCCTTTCCTCAAAAGGAATATGGAAGGGACCATCGAAGGAATGTACAGATCAGAACTTTTAGAAGAGGTACCTAGAACACTATCAAGGTCAAAAGAGGAAGAAATCGATATTGAAAAAAAGTTCGATGATGATTACACTCCACGAGAGCCGATACGTATCGACGGTGACGATGAATTTCGCGAGAAGGCGGCGGAAAACGATTGGCCGGGAAACGGTTCGGAAGAGAATCCGTATATTATCGAGGGATACGAGATAGATGGTGAAGGACACGATCATGGCATACACATCACGAGCACGACCGTATATTTTGAGGTGAGCAACAGTTACATCCATAACGCCGATGGTCATGGGATAAGTTTTAACAGAGTTGATAATGGATATATAATTAACAATATCATAGCAGAAAATGGAGACAGGCACGACTACGGCGTTTATGCCCTACTCTCCGAAAGAAATACTATATCAGGGAACGTCATCTCAAATCAATTTGACGGTATTTACGTTAGCAGTTCAAATAACAACAGGATCATCAACAACACCATCACACACAATGAGATCAACGGGATAAGATTTTGGGGTGCGGACAGCAATACCATAGCTGATAATGACATAATTTCGAATGGATTTAGGGCTATTTTTATACGTGAATCTAAATACACAGTGGTCGAGAATAACACTATGGAAGAGAGCGGCATAGATTTTTTGGGGCCTGAGGGAGGACACGGGGACCCAGGCGACGTTGGGTATTGGAACACACATGAAATATATACGAACAACACGGTCAACGACAGGCCTGTTTATTATTGGAAAGATGAGGATGGAGGAACAGTACCCACCGGAGCGGGGCAGGTCATACTCGGTAACTGCCAGAACGTGACGGTCAAAAACCAGAACATCACCGGAGGGTCCGTCGGGATCGTGATCGGTTACTCCCGTGAAAACACGATCGTCAACAACTCCATCGCGGATGTTCATCACGGTATATCTATAAAGAACAGTGAAAGTCCCTCTATAGATCAGGGAAACGAGATAATCGATAACAAGATTTCAAATACTTCATTCGCTGGGATATATTTCTCCGTATCTTCAAATCAGTCATTGAAAAATAACACGATGGGGCGACAAGGTGGAATATACTTTAGACAGATCTACGATCAGACAGAAAGAGAACATTGGACCACACACCAGATAGATACAAGCAATACGGTCAATGGAAAGCCGATCTATTACTGGAGTAACGAGGATGAAGGGTCCGTGCCTAGCGACGCCGGTCAAGTGATCCTCGCCGGCTGTGAAGACGTCACCGTAAAAAATCAAAATATCAGTGGGGCTGTGGCAGGGATAATTGTTGGATATTCCGATAACGTTGCGGTGAACGATAACACTGTCTGGGACACTGCTTACGGCATAATGTGTATTGAAACCGATGATAGTGCCATAACTACCAACCACCTATCGAATAACAGTAATGGTATCTGGATTCACGATGAATCTAAATATAACAGGCTAGCTGATAACGTGGCATATAATAACTCTAATCGCGGTATTATGTTGGGAAGTAACTCGGAGAAGAACACACTCGTCAATAATACTATGAGGGGTAACGAAGGGACCGGTATATCTGTTCTTTTCGCAGACTGGAACACCATATATCACAACAAATTCATCGACAACAAATATCATGCAAATTTTATAGGCTTCTCCGGTGGGAACAACGAGTGGAACAAACCGTATCCGGTAGGAGGCAATTATTGGGATGATCACACGGAACCCGATGAATATAGCGGACCGGACCAGGACGAACCTGGGTCAGACGGAATAGTGGACGTCTCAAGAGATATTCCTGGATCAAGGAGGAAAGACCGCTATCCCTGGGCTAATCCCTATTTCACCTCTCCGATAAATATTTCTGATACAGAGCCACCAGATAATGCAACACGTACAGCACCCAACATCACTCTATCTGTGTATCTCGAAGCAGTTTCCTATCCGACAGAGATAGAATTTTATCTGGAGGAGAACAAGATATACAACGAAACCGTAGAGAGCGATGGACGTGTCGAAACAGACCCGCTCGACCTAGAGTATAATACCACTTATGGATGGAAGGTGGAAGCTACAAACGATGAAGGAGCAAACTGGACCGAGTCTCCTACTTATTCCTTCACTACGGGACCGGAGGAACCGATACTTACCATCGAAGTCGAAGAAGGAGGGACAACAGAGCCAGAGCCGGGAACATACACATACGCATATGGGGAAGAAGTGGATATAGAAGCACAGCCAGATGAAGGTTGGAAGTTTCTTGAGTGGACTGGAGACGCGCCTGAAGAGAAAGAAAAGGATGAAAATATAACTATTGTTATGGACGAAGATAAGGTTATAACAGCATGGTTTAAAAGACATACCTACAATTTAGACGTGAAGGTTGAAGGACAAGGCTCAGTAAATATAGAGCCTAATAAGGAAGAGTACGAGTTTGAAGAAGAAGTTACATTGACGGCCCAGCCAAATGAACATTGGTACCTCGTCGAGTGGACCGGAGATTATACTGGAACGGAAGAGGAGATCACTATAACGATGGACGAGGATAAGGAGCTAACGGCGTGGTTTGAAATCTTGGAGTACGATCTTGAGTTATCTGTTGAAGGCCAAGGCACCACCGAACCCGTAGAAGGCAGCCATACCTATGAACATGGGGAAGAACTGACCTTACAGGCGTCTCCTGAAGAAGGATGGGTGTTCAGCCACTGGTCTGGTGACGTCACTGGGGACCAAGAGGAGATCACCGTAACGATCGACAGAGATATGAATCTCACAGCGCACTTCGTCGAAGAGCCGTATTTCGAAGTGGAAATTACTGCGCCTGAAGATGGAGAGGAGTTCGATGTTGACGAGATAGTCATAGAATATACGGTTAGGAACACGGGAGGGGTAGAAAAAACTCGGACTATCGAGTTGAGAGTTGACGGAGAAGTCAAAGCAAGCGAAGAGCTCACTCTTGGACCGCAGGAGGAATACGATGGAGATCTCGCATGGGAAGCGGAAGAGCCAGATGAGTATGAAGTCACGGTTTGTAGTGTAAACGACGAAGGAATCATGGATGGAGCAGACTGGGTGAATATCTACGTTTACAAGGAAGAAACAAGCGACTACGGGAGTTTGCTCACCGTCATCGCGTTCATTGCGATTGGTGTTCTCGTGCTATTCGTGTTGATGAAAAAGGGCAAAAACCAAAAGAAGAAAGATACGAAAGATCTACCGATCTTACAGAAAAGAGAAATGGAGTCGGAGGATTAAAGCGACTCCACAGGAAAATAAAATAAAAGTATCTATGGACCATCGTTAGATGTAATTGGCTTTAAGAAATCTCATTTTTCATAGAAAGTCCCTAGTGAATCATTAGTGATATTATCATTTTGGAATCGAATGTTATTGTGAATCAACTGTAGCCAACATCGTGCAGGCCCGGAAAACCTTGTAGTTCGTCTCTATATCTCCCGTGTCTATGATGAACTCTTTGGGTCCTGTTCTTTCGACCGACGGAAGCAGTTCTAGGTTGTCGAGCTTGCCGGCGTCTTTGAACCAGACGTGGAAAAGTGTCTTTTTCGGCTCGATGATCTTGCCTCTGTCGTTCTCTACAGCTTCTTCCACCTTTTCCTGTATCTCATCCCTGACAACTTTCGGGTGTCTGCACTTTGCGCTGTATCTACCCGTAGCTTTTTTCGTCCTTACATGTGGAATTTCAGGATAAAGTTCCTTGGCTTCACGGATGATCTCGTCGTCCCCAGCTAGGAAGAAAACCGGAACGTCGTACTGGGCCGCTAAGAAAGAATTCATGGCGAACTCGCTGGCCATCACGTCTCCGATTATCAACTTGTCAACCACGCCCCCAGAATATGTATGTGAAAGAGTACCTTGGCTGTGAGCGGAACTGTGATAGCCCACGTAACCCACGCCGTCGAGTTCTTCGCTCAATCCCTGCATCTGCGAGAGCAGTTTTGGTCTACCGCTGAACAGTTCGACTCTCTCATCTAGGTCTTCGATGATTATATTTCTCATCTTTCCGTGGCCGTCGGTCACGTAAACGTTCTCGACCCCGGCCTCGAAAGCTCCTTTAGCGGCTGAATTAGCTTCTTTCGTCATCAGCTCCTGGGCCCTATCGTATTCCTTCGAGTCCATCTTGCACTGGGGCCCGGAAACTACACCCGAAATGCCTTCGATATCGACCGAGATCAAATATGTCATATTTTCACCGAAAGAAGAACTGACTGATGATT
>JAZKSH010000127.1:0-5512 GCA_036626195.1 Thermoplasmatota archaeon
TCCATCAAGAGTTCTTCCCTATCTACAAATCCATGTGATTTGTCGACGTCCTTTCCTGCAGGCTTAGGACTCATCAATGGGGATAGAAGAGTTTATTTTATTAAAATTTGTTCTCCAAAAATGGTGCCATTTTTAGGGATGTCTAGAAAATATTAACTCGAGAAGATGGTATTAGTTACTACAATAACTCCCAATCGTCTCCATTACTTCTAGAATGATGTTCTACGGAAGCTTTTTTCATAGTTTTTTTATCCTGGAATCCTCTCTTAGTTTTTTCTTCGCGGCCCCCCTTTTGGTCCGATCTTTGTTTTTTCAACTTCTTTTTGGCTTTACGCGTATTTTTGCTACCTTTATCTTGTCTATTCCTGTTCAAACTTATGGCTTTTAGGTCCTTCAAGCTTCTCTTCGCTGTGGGCGAAGTTCTATTGGTGGAGCCTGATGAGCGTTTAGCGGACTTTACTCGACTAGCACTGCTTTTATTCTCATGTCCAGACCATCTTATACCATCGGTGTATTCCTTCCTCTTTTCGAGTGAGATGATGCCTCCTATATAGGCGAATATCACCGTGAGCACGTAACTGTTAGTTCCAAACGGTACACCGGCCATGACCCTTGCAAAGAAGGTACTCCAATAGAGTTTAATGAATTCAAAGTAAGGACCAAAGAAAGAATGTGCCTCGGCGGCTGAGATTATCGCGGCAGGATAACTCAAAATCGTGTCTAAAGTAACTGGTAAAAGCCCCTGAACAAGGACATAATAAACGATGCCGATGACACCCAGTGAAACAAAGGATGCGAACAGACCCTTTTTTGGACCGCCGGTCCTTCTACCACCCACATACCCCGCTATTATAGGTCCAAAGAGTGGTATCCACCACAGCAGTGCCGACAGTACCACCATATACTTGACACCGCTCCAAAAATCATAGGTTATCTGTCCGAATTCTTTTATTTTCTGAGTATTGATATAACTCTTCTTTTTTGAGTGTAAACTCAATAAACCCTCGTTTTCCAACTTCCTGGTCGCAGGATCTTCCTTTTTCCTTCTCAGGTGCATCCTATCCCACCGGAGCTTTGTCCGACGAAGCGTCCGACATAATTAATAGTGAGGGTCAACTATATATAGTTTGTGACTTTTTCTGAGAAATCGTCATACAACTAACCCATACCTTCAAGGATCTCACGGAGTGTCTTTTGATGTTCTGAGACCATCCTTTCGGCAGTTTTTTCATCGTTAGTCTCGCAGTAAACCCGATACTTAGGTTCAGTTCCGGAGGGACGGATGAGTACCCAGCCCTCATCATAGTATATCTTCAGGCCATCAGTGTCGTCATAATCTTTATCGCTATACTCCTTTTTCAACTCTTCTAAAAGCGGCTCTTTCAATTCGTCAGGGCAGCGAACCCCTCTTTTTTTCAGCACATAAGTAGGCAGGTCCGCTATCAACTCGGATAAGTTCCCCTCTTTTGAAATCATCTCGACGATTTGGGCTGCCGTCATGGCTCCATCTCTACAGTTCTGATGATCGGCAAAGATCAATCCCCCGTTCTCTTCTCCGCCGAAGATCGCGTCTTCTTCTTTCATCTTCCTTGCAACGATCGGAGAGCCGACGGCGGTGTAGATAAGTTCTCCATCATGTTCCTCCACAACGTCAGCCACACTGCTCGAAGACGAGACAGGTGTTACAACCACGCCGCCGTCGTTCTCTTTCACCAATTTTTTTGCAACAAGGGTCAAAGTACTGTCACCATGAACGTAGTTACCTTTCTCATCGATGAAAATGGTCCTGTCAGCGTCGCCATCGTGAGCGATGCCAAGATCCGCATCCGTGTCTTTAGTCAGATCTATAAGATCTCGGAGGTTTTCTTTTACCGGTTCGCTGTTGTGGCCCGGAAAAGAGCCGTCTGGCTGCGCATTAAGAGTTGTTACCTCACAACCCAGTTCTTTGAGTAAATACGGTGTCAGATAACAGCCCGGTCCGTTAGCACAGTCCACTATCACCTTTGGTTCCTTATCTTTTATGACTTCCCTATCCACTTTTTTCTTTATCCCTTCCTTATACATCTCTAGAGCGTCGTCCGATTTCTTTTCTCCGACTTCAGCCCATCTCACGAGTTCAAACTCCTGTGAAAAGTAAATGTCCTCTATCTCCTCTTCCATCCACTTTACGAGTTCCGTCCCGTCCTCATTTATACACTTGATACCGTTGAATTCAGGCGGATTATGGGAAGCGGTTATCGCTACACCAAGGTCTACACTCTCTTTACTTTTAGTATAAAATTGTATAGCGGGAGTGGGTACTTCCCCTAAATCAATAACATCGCATCCGGCGGCCATGAGTCCGGAGGATACTGCATTTTTTATCATCTGGTTGGATATCCTGGTGTCGGTCCCCAATGCCACGGTGTGATTTTTACCCACCCAAGATCCGATAGCTTTACCCAACCGCAGCGCCAGCTCAACATTCATATCTTCGTTGACTATACCCCTCACGCCGTTCGTACCGAAAAGTTCAGTCATCATCAGCCTCCGGTGGCTTCAACTTCTCGTCTATTATCTTTTCTCCGCTCTCTAAATACAGTTCATCCGAGATTATAGAGTCCTTGATAGTGACGTCCTCTTCCACAACGACGTCATACCCCAATATGCTGTTTTCAACAGTGGAACCGTAAGATATCTCTGCTCCATCGAAGATGATAGAATTAGATACTTCGCATCCCTCTAAGGTGCAGTCCATTCCTACGGTAACGTACTCTCCCAGCTCTGCATCTACTAAGCTTCTATCTCCGACGAGCGTCTTTTTCCCCTTCTCATCTAAAAGTGTTCTGTGGGCTCTGAAGAGACTAGATGGCCTTCCACAGTCCACCCAGTAACCTTTGAATTTGTATCCATAAAGCCCGTCATCCAACAATTCTGGAAATATTTCGTCCTCCATAGAGACCTTCTGGCCAGAAGGTATCCGATCCAGAATTTCCGGCTCGAGGATGTAGTGACCTGCATTTACAAGGTTTGAAAATGCTTCTCCAGGATCTGGTTTTTCCTGGAAGCGTTTGATCCTGTCGTTCTCGTCGGTATCCATTATACCGAATTCTGAAGGATCGTCCACTCTCCACGCAGAGATAGCACCGACGCCTTCTTTCGAGCTGTAAAAATCTAGGTAAGATTTCAGGTCGATGCTCGAGATTATGTCGGAATTTATCACGAAGAAAGTCTCGTCTAGAAACTCTTCGACGTTCTTCACCGCTCCGCCAGTTCCTCTCGGCTCCGGTTCATTGACTACGTGGACATTCTTATCCATCTCGAGCTCTTCAAAGAAGTCTCTCAGCATCTCGATTTTGTAGTTCGCAGCAAGGACAACCTCGTCGACCTCTTCCGGCAAAGAATCGATCACGTGCATCACTAGGGGCTTGTTCAACAGAGGCAGTAGCGGCTTAGGGGTCGTGTAAGTGAGAGGACGCATCCTAGTTCCAAATCCGCCTGAGAGTATTACAGCTTTCATGGTGGAAAATGATAGGAAGAATCCTAATAAAGATTACGCCCCGTCTTTTTACCTCCGATCCATGAGTTCCTTCGTTCGCTCGTAACCTTTGTCGAAGGCCTCTATGTTCATATCGACGAACTTTTCCGGTACGTTATCTTTAACCGAGTCCTTCATCTCTTCCTTTTTCAGAGGGAGAACGTCCAGGCCTGTAAGTGCGCCGATCAGGACTATATTTTGGGTTATCGCCGCTCCAGCTTCTTTAGCTAAACTTTGGGCGTTCAAAGTGATCAATTTTTCCGTCGAATCCTCCAGCGATGGGATTATATCCTCTTTTATACTCGGGTAATCCTCGTTGCCGACACTCACCGTGAACGGAACTATAGGCTCCGTGTTAGTAACGACCCAAGTATTTTCCGAGGCCTGTTCTATGGCTCTATAAGTTTCGACCGGTTCGAATCCTAACACGACGTCGGCTTCTCCTCTGCCCACAAGAGGACTGTAAACTTCATCTCCTAACTTGACCGTAGTGACGACCACTCCACCTCTCTGAGACATACCGTGGACTTCGCTCATGTATACATCTAGACCCTTCTCGAGGGCGGCACCTCCTATCACCTGGGAGGAAGTCAATATACCTTGACCTCCGACTCCGACGAGTTCAAGATTGACCCTCTTCATCCTTCCCCCTCCTGTCCGATGGCGTCGAAGGGACATACCTGGGCGCATTGACCGCATCCCACGCAGAGGGTCTCGTTGATCGTGACCTTGTCTCCTTCTCTCACCAGAGCTATACAGCCGAATTTATTGGTGCAGACGTGACACTGCGTGCACTCCTCCTGATCGACCTGGTAGGTTCCCCAATCTACAGCCCTCTGTTCTATAAGGGCACAGGGATGTTTTGGAACCACTACGGATATGCCGTCGTGTTCTATAGCTCTCTCGAAAACATCGACGGTCTTCTCTATATCGTACGGATCTACGGTCTCAACGAATTCGATACCCGCACCTTCAGCCAGATCCTCGATAGAAGCTGCAGGGGCCGGATCGCCCATACCTGTCTTACCGGTACCGGGATGAGGTTGATGTCCGGTCATGGCCGTAGTTCTATTATCCATTATGACGTAAACGAAATCGTGCTGGTTGTAATGTCCACTGACCAAACCGGATAGACCGGAGTGGAAAAACGTTGAATCACCTAGGAACGCGAAGACCTGCTGATCGGTATTCTTCGAAAAACCGCCGGCAGCTCCAACGCTGGATCCCATACATATCAGGAAATCGGCGGTATTCAGAGGATCCTGAACACCTAACGTGTAACAGCCGATATCACTCGAGTATACAGCCTCCTCGCCATCTAAAGCCTGCTTAACGGCATAATAAGTACCGCGGTGAGGGCAGCCGGGACACAGTGAAGGGGGTCTAGAAGGAAGGTCGTACTCTTCAGGTCTGAGATGATCTTCTTCGTATTCGACCTCTAAAAGATCTGAAACGGCCTCCTTTATCCTGTCAGGATCGAATTCATAGATGTTAGAAAGGTGTCCACTCTCCTTTCCGTATATCTCGAGCTCGGGGTTGACATCCTTGGCTATCGCTTTGATCTTCTCCTCGAGGAACGGTTCCAATTCTTCCACGACGAGTAACCTGTCCGCATCTCCGATATAATCTTTTATCCTCTCTTCCGGAAGGGGATTTGTCATCCCCAATTTGAGTATAGAGATAGGAAGGTCGTGCTCTTCTTTAGCTTCCATTATATAATTGAATCCAGCTCCAGACGAGACAACGTGCAACTCAGGATCCTCATGAGGGAACACTTCGGTGAAAGAAGATTCTTCAGATATGGGGTCTGCCTTCTCCATCTGCTCCACGAGACGAGGATGGTTCTTTTTTGAGATCTGAGGAACGCTGACAAACCTTCCTGGATCTTTATCGAAATGGCCGTCGCCGTCGGGTTCCTTCAACTCGGAGAATTCGACAACGCCTCTAGCATGGTTGACTCTGGTGGTGGTCCTAACTAGTACGGGAATTTCCAAC
>JAZKSH010000128.1:0-5505 GCA_036626195.1 Thermoplasmatota archaeon
CCCGTGATGTCACCTAACGCCCATATATTCTCCGCAGTAGTTTCTAGATGATCGTTGACCTCAACATATCCCCGCTCATCGGTACTAACTCCGGTTTTCTCGAGATCGAGTGTGTCCGCGTTCGATCTTCTGCCCACAGCCACCATGACCTCGTCTCCGTAGAAGGACTTTCTCTTACCGTCTTTCTCACACTCAATCCTATAACCATCGCTCTCTTCTTCAACTCCTACCGCTTCTGTATTCAAGGCTATTTCCATCCTCCGAGACAATTCCTGTTCTAAAAAATTTGAAACGTCCTTATCTTGAGTTTCCACCAGCTTATCCCCGCGCTGTATGATAGTGACTTCTGAACCCATCTCAGACATGAAGTGTGCGTATTCAACACCTATATACCCTCCTCCGATGATGACCAATTCATCCGGAAGGGTCTCTAATTCCAATATCGATTCGTTGGTCAGAAAATCTATCTCGTTCAGACCTTCGATGGGAGGGATAAAAGGTCTGGCGCCTGCCGCGATGAATATCTTATCAGCCCTTAGAACGGCATCTTCGGTTTCGAGAGTGTATTCATCTATGAATCTGCCTTCCCCCTCGTAATAATCCAAGTTTTCTTTAGAAGAGGTGTTCTTCCTCTGCTCTTTCTGCCACTTTTCCCTGGTATCTCTTACATCTTCCATTATCCTCTGGAAGTCGATCTCATTCACTTGAAAATCGATACCGTCTCCCTCTAAAGTCCTCGATCCCTTTAACCTATCAGCGGTATGGATCAAAAATTTCGACGGTTTACAACCGTAGTTCTGACAGGTACCTCCGACGGGTGGTTTATCCACAAGAGCGGTATCATGCCCATCTTCTGCCGCCTTCATCGCTGCGTGTCCGCCGACGCCGTTCCCTATCACTATAACATCATACTCTTCCATCATCTCAGCTCCTCAAACTCTACAGCTCGACTTGATCAAAGAATTCATCCGCTTTTTCTTCACCGTATGACATCAAATCATCGATGAATTCCTTTCTTCTATCTAATTTTGAATCCTTATCTAGATCCCTAGACATCTTTATGAATTTGATATCACAGGGTTTGAATTTCTTATGAGGTATATAACCCTCTCTTATCCACTCACTATATTTTTTTAAGAAATCAACTTCTTGGTGCATGGATAGATTACCGGCGAGCGAGTTCCTTCTATGTCTGATCTGAGCGATAGACTTGGGCTCTTCCTCAACAGAATCTTTATTGATATGTATTATCCATATCTGGTCAGGCCTCGAGTCTTTGGTGACGTTTTCTCCAAAGTGGAAGTTCTTCAATGGTGGATTGTGTGAAAACGTGCCATCCCAGTAGATACCATCCCGCATCCTCACCGATCTGAATATGGTAGGTTCTGCAGCAGATGCGAGTAGAACATCGGAATCGATCTCCTCGTTCTTGAATGTCTTGAATTCCCCAGAACGGACACAAACAGTGCCTACGTACATATCAGGATTCCGCTCATCGAGAAGTTCATCGATCTTGTGGAAATCAACATATTTTTCTATGGTTTTTCTTAAGTATCTCTGTCCCCAATTGGGAACGTCGTAGGGACTTAACTTCGGTGTGGGTAACCAGTCCTGCATCCTGGAATAAAGAACGCTCCAGTTATTGATCGACCTGTCCCAAGGGGATTTCGCAGCTATATCGTCCCAGAACGCATCCAACATTTCGATGGACTTTCTACTGTCGTTCTGCAGCATACCATACCATGCCAGTAGCGCTGATATAGCTCCTCCTGAGGCACCGCTCAATCCAACTATCTCGAAACTTTTTTCCCCATCCTTTTCTTTTTCTCTCAAGATCTTCTTAAGGACCCCAGCAGTGAAAGCTGTATGACTGCCTCCTCCCTGACACGCTACTGCAACCTTTGTAATGTCTTTCTCAGTCAATATATCCCTCCTTATTCATCTTCAATGCATCATAGATTATTTATAATTTGAGCCTATTATTACGGTAGAGGGATCGTAGGTGATCGTATGAGTAATGATAATGATAGGATCGAAAAGATGGGCATAATAGGAGCCGGTTTCATGGGCACCCAGATAGCATTACAATGTGCTCACCATCGTTTTGATGTGACGATAGTAGATAAATCGAAGGAATCGATACAGAGAAGTAAAGATATACTTGAAGAACAGTTGGAGAAGTGGGGTGAGGTAAACGAAGAGGTGAAAAATAAAAAGCTGAAGACCAAGGATCGGATCCATTATACGACAGAAACGGAGGAAGGTGTCAAAGATGCCGATCTGGTAGTTGAGTCTGTACCGGAAAAGTTGGACCTGAAGAAGGATGTTTTCTCACAGTTGGATTCTATCTGTTCAGAGGAGACGATACTGGCTACAAACAGCTCGTCCATAAAGATATCTAAGATAGAGGAAGCTGTGGACCGAAAAGATAAGGTCTTGAATACACATTTCTATCCACCTGTTTGGGATAGACCCATGGTCGAATTGATGAGAGGAACCGAGACTTCGAAAGAAACTGTTGTTCGGGTATGTGAGTTCTTCAGAGATGCATCACTCACCACCTTGATGGTAAAAAAGGAGAGCACAGGGTTCCTTTTCAATCGGGTCTGGAGAGCCATAAAAAGAGAGACTCTCCATCTTGTCGACGATGGCGTAGCCTCACATGAAGACGTTGATAGAGCTTGGATGATATTTACCGGTATGGATGTCGGACCCTTCGGGCTGATGGACACTATCGGATTAGACGTGGTAAAGGATATAGAGATGATATATTATGACGAGTCAGGTGAAGAGAGAGATCACCCACCAGATCTACTTTTGGACAAGTTGGAAAAGGGAGATCTCGGTGTAAAATCTGGCAAAGGATTTTACGAGTATCCACATCCCGCATACGAAGACGAGGAATGGTTGATGGGCGAAGAAGATTGTGAAGATATCTTGTGATGCCGCCCTGATGATTTGAACCCATCAAGTTTTGACGGTTTACAACCGTGGTGGGCAGGTCCCACCATATACTAAGGCAGTCTTATGACTTCAGGCCGCCTTCAAAGCTACATGCCCACACACACCTACGCCATTCCCGATAATCATGACCTTCAAACATGTTCTATTTCCATATGATCGGATATCTCAGAGCTGGTCGTGCATAGATCATCGATGCCCATGTAATGAAAGTTTTTGGCCGAGATATTCACTCCGAGTCTATCCCTCCTATCATATAACCCCATGATTGTCTTGATAATTTATAAACGATTCCCATTTTGATTTGAAGCTCTACTCGATTTTTATATCAATTTACTGGCTTCATCATAAAATACAATTTTTTACTCATCTTAAATCACTCTCACTGCTGGATCGAAATATTTTGACTCACTTCACACCCCCTATTTACATTAGAGGTGAAGATATGGTCGATAATGATGAGGAATCATCCTGACAAGAGGAAATCATAATTACCTTATTAGGTCGTGAAAAGAAAATAGAAAAAAAGGTTTTATCTTCTGAGATAGCCGATGCCGTCGGGATGGATCCCTACATCGATCCTTTCGTCTTTTTCTTCGAGCGTCCCTACATCGATGATGGATATGTCGTTGGTCTTGTTGTTCGCAACGAAGGCCCGTGAATCGTCGTGATCGAACACGGTTCCTCCAGGCCAAACACCGACAGGTATCCTCTTGATCTCCCAGGGTTCCGTTTTTTCACCTAATTCGAAAGCGGTATCTATAACCGAAACGTCATCTGATTCCCTGTTCGGGATGAAAGCGTACTTTGCATCATGGGAGAAAACGATTCTTATAGGCGTTGTGCCCAATCTTCTCTTGTACGATGTCTCGTAATCTTCAGTATCTATTATAAAAAGCGTATCCTCTTCCTGGTTCGCGACGTAAAGCGTTTCGTTATCAGGATGAACCGCCACTCCTTCAGGTTTTTCACCCACGGGGAAATGATTGACGATATCCTCCTTTTCCGTATCTATCACCGTGATGTTATCGCTGCCTATATTCGGAACGTACACTTTTTCGTTGTCTGGAGCGAACGAGATCATGTGAGAGTATTCTTGATAGGTGGGGAAATGCTTCTTTATCTCGTCCCTTTCAGTATCGATTATGAATATCTTGTTGCTGTAAGTCGAGGCGAGATAAAGTTCTTTTCCGTCGTCGGTTATACCTACGCCGTGTGGAAAATCGAACTCATCATGCTCTATTGTTTCGACGATCTCGAAACTTTCGTTGTCAAGAACATCGACTTCGTTTCCCAGCGAACAGCTGATGTAAGATTTTTTCCCGTCGGGCGTTATAGCTATCTCGTGAGGATTGTGCCCGCAGTCTATCGTTTCGACGACTTCTCGCTCGTTGGGCTCGACTATCGAAAGAGTGTCCGAATTTTTGTTCAAAACTATGAGATATTCTTCCATATTTAGCACCTCATCTCAACAGCTGGAATGCCCCTTTTAATAATTTCTCCTTTCTCATCAAATGTACGAGGTTGTCCACCCTGGTCCCCGGATCGAAATACAACACGGCGCCATGTCCACTATCCTTTCAACTTCACTCTGATCTCGACCTGACCAGCTCTATCAACCTGCCGTCTATCTTCAAAGAAGAAAAATGGAAGTTCTCTTCTATCCATTCGAAAGTTTCTTTCTGGTAGAGAAAAGCGTGGGTCGCGTCGTTCTTGTATCCCCACGAATCGAAATCTATCTCTTCCTTGTATATGTAAGTCATGCAGTACAGGTGTCCGTTCGGACGCAGCAGGTCTTTCAGTCTTCCGAACTCCTTTTTCGGATCGTGAAAGTGCTCGATGACTTCACAGCAGACTATGTAATCGTATTTTTTGGTCGGTAAAGCCGGGGCAAAGAAGGGGTCGTACTGCTCTATATCATACCCTTCATCTCCTAAAACCTTCGATATGACCGGCCCCGTACCGGCGCCGAAATCTAGACCTTTATCTTCTGGAGAGAATTCTTTTCTCACTGCATCGGTTATAGGGGAGACGAAGTCTTGATAATCTTCGTCGTCCACCTCGTTATCGTGCATCTCATACCTTGATCTTTCCTCAGAATGAGTAGGAAGTCTTTCCCTAGAGCGGAAGATACCTTTACACTCGGTGCACAGGAAAAATCCCTCTTCATGGAATAAACTACCGGGATGACCGCAGAGCGGACATCTTTCTGTGGTCTTATCTTCTATCACTTTTTTTACCACGATTTAACATAAAAGGTCAGCGGAGCCACGCTTCCTCGACCTGGCTTTTCGGGATCCAATCTTCGTCGATCAGGACGGCTTTTTCCGTGATACTCTCGACTTCGCCTTCGACTATCCCGTTGGGTATGTTTTCTTTCTTGGCCAGCCAATCTGCCACTTTCAAACCGATGTTTTCTCCTTCTCCAACGTCCTCTATAGCGATCTCTTCTTTTTCGTTCATGCTGAAGACGAATCGCTCTACCGATAAGAATCTTTTCGTAGAAAGAGTTTAAAAGATTTTTTTACCTATCAAGTACATCTG
>JAZKSH010000129.1:0-5426 GCA_036626195.1 Thermoplasmatota archaeon
GAATGGGGCAAGAAGAACGGCCGAAAAGGGCAGATCTCTCGCCCGCGGCTGGATAAGAGGAACTTCTGACGTGGAGTGGGTAGAACCTTCTCCGGGCATAATATCTTTCCCTAGATTGAAGACGGACATCGATGGTGAGGAGTTCGCAAAAAGGGCAAAGGAAGCGGGTGTTCTCGTAGCACCAGGGAATTACTTTTCGCGATACGACGACTTCGATTCACACATACGATTGACCTTCGGTAAGAAATTTAGCTCGGTCGTCCAGGGATTTCAGCAGCTATCGAAAGTGTTCGAAAATACCAACGATAAGCCTGGGTAAGCCTCCTTACCCTGTTTGTTCGATCATCTGAAACTAGTAGGGTATATCGTCAAAATTTCCCATATTTTTCCTTACTCCGGTCAAGATGGAGCAGCTATGGATGGAGGCATGGGATATACGACGGTTCTATCCGCTTCGAGAAAGGCCTTTTCCTGAAGTACCACGAATTCTATTGATCTGGTTACTGGTATCGGGGATAAATAAGCATAATTGATCACGATCTGCTCAGTATTGGCTCGGCCGCGTCTTAATTTATAAACCGTTATCCTGCCGGGAAATCTAGTGAGTTCCTCAAGATCTATTTGCTCTCGAATATCATCTAAATACCAATCTATATTCCCATCATCCTCCATCCGTTCTATTACACCTTCTGTATCTGAACTAGGGCCTATCTTTTCCTTTACACGATCGACATGTGCGGGAAATATGGTCTCCCAAGACATGTAGTTCCGACTGCGGTGCATGGAAATATCCTGCAAACCATAGAAAGTTAAATTAAGGACGGGCATGGATACCAATAAAAGAACTACAAATAAAACCTGCAATTTTTTAAACTTCTTATTCTCCTCCTCTAATTGGGTAGAAGATTTATCTTTCCCTTCGCCGCCAAATATAGAAAGACCTTTAATAAAATCCGCCTTCCCCTTTATCTTCCAGATCATTAAACCAATCAATCCTGGTATCCCGATATAATAAACGAAATAAAGGCCTATGAGCTGAAAGATCTGGTATTCCATCATATATCCCCCTTGCTAAATTTGGAACCGACTTCTATCCTTGGATCTAACAAACCGTAAATAATGTCCGTAATATACAGCCCGACTATTGATATCACCACGAGAACAAAGGTCGTAGCGGCGATCAATCTGTCTTCAAAGGGGAAACCGGACCCCCCAATGCTGGGACCGGATTCATAAACAGCACGCCATAACATAAAACCTATCCCGGGCCATTGGAATACGATCTCCGCAATGAGGAAAGCCCCTAGAGAGGTAAGAAGAGCCAACACACCTGAGGTCATTATCGGAGGGGCCGCCGTTTTCAGAGCATGTCCATATATCACCTTATTTTCAGGAACGCCTTTTGCTCTTGCCGCCATTATATAATCGTCCTCTAAGACACTAGCGACGATGTTTCTAGAGGTCCAAAGGCTGCTGCCGAACTTGACGAGCACCGCCGTGAACAAAGGCAGCGACATCTTAAATAGAAATTCTTTAAGGTACCCCAGATATCCGACCTTCGCGATGGAAGGGAAAGTAGGGCTCGGTATTGGATACCACCCCAACTTCCCGGTGAAGATAACTAAGAAGATCATCCCGGCCCACCATACGGGTACGGAAGAGAACGTCGCGCCTATAAGGGTAACGATCCTATCGGTTTTTGAACCGGCTATTTGTGCGGTCTTCAAACTTAGTGTTATAGCAAGAAGAGTATAAATCACTGCAGCAGTGGTGAACAGAACGATCGTACGGGGCAGGTAATGCATTATTATAGCGGAAACTTTTTGACTTCCCCGCTCATCTGGTGTAGTGTACCTATCTGTTTCTCCAAAATCTAATGTTATCATATCTACAGCGTTATCCAACACCTTTTTCCCCATCGGTTCATCGAGATCATTTTCCTTTCTCAACTTTTGTAGTCTTTCTTTTCGGTACTCGTTGGCTTCATCTGGATCTTCGAAGTTCTTCTGTTCAACTTCTTGTAATACTTGCTGGTTGATACTCTCTTCCTGATCTTCAACTCTCATCATGGTGAAGAATGCGGATAGAATCATAGCGATGACCAAAATCGCCAAGAACATATTTAGAGTTCTCACTCCAAAATATTTCCAAGAAGCTGACATTTGGTTTCCTATATTTTTGAACGGATATATACCTTTTGCTTGAAGATGATTTACACGTTCTTGAAAAAGATATCTAGTGATCGAAAAACTCTAGGTGTCAAGTGGATTGCTCTGCATCTATTCCCTCCCTTACACTGATAAAAAAACTAAAGCAGCGAGCACTTTATGCGCTGTTCTCCATTTTTCTAACTATTCTCCTATTATCCGTGCCCTAAAAACAATCCGGAAATGGAGGATGCAAATTTTTAAATTGAGGGAAAATGTAAATATCGAATAGAGATGGATCTTCAGTTTGATAGAAAAGAGATGTTCTTTGTAGGGATAGTCCTACTTATGATCCTCGCATGGACCCTGGGGAATCTGGGCGTAGCCTATTTCGGGATGCAGGATGAGGACATAGGCGGGGAGGCGGAACAGCCTGATTATGCCGACGGAGATACAGCCGCGTTCGATATACCCGTCAAGATGGTAAGGTACTTTTTTTACGGTATCTTGGTAGCTGGGGCGTTGAGCATATTTATCGGACCGAAAGAGGATATCAAGAAGACTATACTGAATCACATCCCTAGGTTAGGCTTTATCGCCGTTCTCTTTTTTCTACCGGAGATGCTACCTTACATAAAAAGAGCTGGTAAGTGGTTAAATCGGAGGGTTATATCCGATATCGAGTTGCCGTCGATGCCCGAGGTCTTTCCTGAAACCGGATCCCAGCAGATCCTTTCACCCTTCGGCTCCAGCATAGGTGTATTGATATTACTTGGAGCTATACTGGTGATCGTATTTTTCATCATAAGACATAAACACGCCTCGGAAGAGAGTTCTGAAACCGAGGAGGAGATCTCTTCGACCGCGGACAAAGCCATAACCGAGCTGCACGAAGGCGACGATGTCAGAGATGTCATAATCCGGAACTATCAGAAGATGCTTATCAGACTGGAAGAAGAAGGTGTCCACCAGGATTTATCCTTCACGCCGAGAGAGCTGGAAAAGATGGCCCTCGCTAAGCTGACATTGACAGAAGAAACGATCGATGAGATGACGGAGCTTTTCGAAGAGGCGAAATACAGCGATCATCCTCTGGGAGAGAAAGAACGAGATCGGGCGATAGATAATTTCAAGCAGATAAGAGAAGAACTGGGAGGTGATAAGGATGCCTGATACTAAAGGAATCAGGTCCACCCTATCCATGAAATCGGGGGGTATGGTTCTCCTAGTTAAATTGTTTGCTATAACCATCTTGCTCCTGTTATCGCTGTGGGGTAGAGGTGTAATCGCTGTAGTTGTGATCATTTTGATCGTACCTCTTTGGTTGATAGCAGAGATAGTCATGTTCGAAACCAGTGCCTCCCCATTTTGGAAAAGTATCGGGGGGAGAGAAGAGAAAAGTATCGAGGAGAGTGAAGAGTTCCCTAGACTACCGTTGGCAACAGACATCAATAAGATGAAAGGAGCTAAAAAAGGTCAGAAGGTGAAACAGGCTATCTTGGAAGGAAGGCTCAAAGATCAAGTTTTTTACACATTGAAAAATGAGTATAATCTCTCCGAGGAAGAAATCAAGGTGTTAGACGAAGATCCAGGTAGTATGGCAGAGAAAATAGATAACGAGAAGCTGATCGAATATCTTAAAAATGTGAGGGACTTAGATGATCTAAAGAGTCCAGACGATGAAGACATAGACGGCAAAGATCTCGACTTTAAAGATAAAATGAGATCCACCGTTTCCGAGCTTGAAAATATACACTACATAAAAGAAGATAGGTGATCAATGATATGAAAACAAAAAATTTCGGTTATCTCTTCTCATTATTTTTTGTCGCCGTCTTCCTCGGGATGGTGTTCATGAATTACACCTTTTTTATACTCGGGTTGACTTCCCTCGCCATCATGCTCGTGGGATATCTTGATCTTCCGCCGAAAGATGAGGCCATAAGTATCGAAAGGGCTCAGAACGAGGTCCATACCTATGAAGGAGAGGAATTCAACGTCACTTTATCGGTGAAAAATAAAAGCGACACTAAAGTCTTTCTCGAGGTGAGGGATGAACTCCCTACTAATGTGAAAGTGATAGAAGGTTCTAATCATACCTCGATGTATCTCGAGGGGGGCGAGGAAAAAAAGATGGAATACAAGGTGAAATTTTTAAAGACAGAGAATTACACCATAGGCCCGGTGAAAGCCCGCTATCTAGATCCGATCGGGTTGTCTTCAAAGAAGTGGGATTTCGAAGAGGTCATGAACGTAGTTGCCTTGCCACAGACGGAAAATCTCAGCCGGACTAAATTAAGGCCGAAGTATACCAGAGGTTGGCTGGGTAATATAAAATCCGCTCAGATGGGGGTAGGCTCGGAGTTCTTCTCTGTAAGGGAGTACTCACAGGGAGACGAGATGAAGGACATAAATTGGAAAGCTACCGCCAGATATTTGGACCCTAAAACGAACGCGTTCGAAGCCGAAAAGAGCGGAGATGTCATAATAATCCTAGATGCGTTCTATGATTCAAATGTAGGTGTGTTTGAAGACCACATGCTGAAACATTCAGTAAGAGCGGCTACGACTCTAGCTTCAGATATAATCTCCGATAGAAACAGAGTTGGTCTTCTGGTCATCGGTGACTTCGTTAGATGGGTTTACCCCAGATCGGGCCAAGAACAGATGTACGAGATAATGGACAATCTGATGGATTTAGAGGGCGGAAGCCACTGGCGACTAGAACACGCTAAGTTCATCATGGACAAGATATTCCCCAATCGATGTTTGCTACTTTTCATTTCACCTTTGACTACTGAAAAAGTGACCGAGGCGATAGCGGGTTTGGCCAGGAAAAAATATGAGATCGCGGTGGTTTCTCCATGCCCGATCGAACTTCAAAAAAGACATATCGATACAAAAGACGAGTTAGCTGAAAAACTACTGAGGATCGAGAGGAAGAACAGGATGGCAAAATTGAGAGATTACGGCCCGGTGATCGATTGGAAAACGAACCAGCCTCTTGAAGTAGCTATAGAGGGGGTGAGACGATATCAGATGAGAACGTGATAATGGAATTGGTAGCGACTCTCAGAAAAAGACGAGCCTTTCTAAAGGCCGTTCTGATCTTAGCTTTCTTAGTGATATTGACTGCTTTATTCGTCTACCCCGCTCAGATCTGGGTTATTGCCGTCATAGGAGGGGCGGTTTCAGCGGTGGGTGCATTTTTTAAAGAAAAGATATTGATAACATTAGGGATCGTAGCGATAGGTGCTATATTTTATATAGTCAATTTGA
>JAZKSH010000130.1:0-5397 GCA_036626195.1 Thermoplasmatota archaeon
ACAGCTAACGAAGAGCACGAGAATTTGCATGCGTTGACTTTCCTTTACGGGCAAAAACACGAGAAAGAGATCAGGAGTGCGAAGGAACTAGCTGAACACTATTCGGTGAGAGAACACAAATTTTTGGATATCTCTCTTTCAGAGATTGGAAAGTCTTCATTACTTGAAGAGGGTGAGGAGATACCGGATCATGATGAAGAAGAAATAGGGGAAGAGATCCCCTCCACTTATGTGCCCGCGAGGAATATAATCTTCTTGTCCTACGCTCTTTCCTATGCTGAAAGTATAGACGCAGACGCGATCTTTATAGGCGCGACAGCGAGGGACTACAGCGGCTATCCAGACTGTAGACCTGAATTCTACGACGCCTTCGAAAAGATGGCGGAGAAGGGCACGAAGAGAGGGGTTGAAGGAGACCCGGTTTCGATCAGATATCCTCTCATAGACATGACCAAAGGTGAGATAGTTGAGAAAGCCGACGAACTCGATGTTCCTCTAGAGCTGACATGGAGCTGCTATAGAGGAAAAGAAAAGGCCTGCGGCGAATGCGATTCATGCAAATTGAGATTGAAAGGTTTCGAAGAGGCGGGTCTAGAAGACCCGATCGAATACAGGGATTGACTGTTCTAGAGAAAATCGAAAAATATCTAGCTCCCAAATATGTATTTTCAATGACTTGGGGTCAAGAGCACCTGATGGACTCAGGTACTGCTAGATGAATTCTGATTTATTATCCTAGTTCTTAGTGAGTTCACCTGTTTCCATCTGATCCTTCCTCCGAATTTCTTGCTCTAATCGTGGTATATTCATATAAATTTTAGGTAGATATAAAATCTATCTATACCGAACTACCGAGAGTTAAATTTAACAAACATTTCACCCTTTCATATGCTGGTGAACATCCTGGTGAGCATAGGATGGCTTGATCTCGCTTTAATCATCTTCGCTCTGTTATTGAGCTCTATCCATCTGATGAGTCAAAAACTGTCCAAGTACATCGAACGCAATCACAAAAATTGGTTGAGTTTCGGAGGAGGGTCTCTCCTCGCCACTCTATTTTTGGTTTTTCTGCCGCATGTGGTCGAGGGCGACTCTGAGCTTACCATCTACCCTTTGATGCTAATCGGTTTTGCTTCTTTTTTCCTTTTTGAAAAATATCTCTATCAGCATGTTAAAGACAAGGATTCTTTAGAAGAGGATCTCTATCATCTCCATCTGGTCGGATTCTTCATAGACCATTCTGTTAAGGGCTTCATACTCGTAACGATCACCGACTTGAGCCCTAAACTCGGTTTTCTGACTGTTATTCCGTTCCTGATCCATACTCTCGCTTCAACCTTGGCTTTGGAAAGCCTGCATAAGATCTCGGGCAGCGATTTAGACCGTTACATCTTATCAAGCTCGATCTTGATAGGAACTCTTGCTGGTATCCTCCTAGAGATAAGTATGGACCTTGAAAGAGCTATCCTAGCTTTAGCTTTAGGTATACTCCTATTCCTAGTTAGCAGGGACGTGCTACCTAAAAATAAAGAAGGGAATCCACCATACTTCGTGTTGGGGATGACGATGATATTTATCCTCTGGGTGAGTTTGGAATTCCTACTGGTCTGAACTTACTATTTGCTCACTCCACTCCTCTCAAACTCCTACTGATCGCTTTCCATTTTCCTGTTTTGAATCTGTAGAGATTTATAAACGCCGGTATGAACAGGTTGCCCAATAGCCCTACAAAGATGGCCCAGATACCGAAATCCAGCACTATTCCGAAGAAGTAAGAAACTGGGAGCATGAATCCGTACATGCCTACTATGTTCCCGTAGAAAGGCCACCTCGTATCTCCAGCACCTCTTAACGATCCGCGCATTATCCTGTTTATCGCGTATCCCAACACGCCCAACGCGTTGACCCAGATAAACAATTTACTCAATGAGATGACATCAGGTTCGTCAGCGAAAATCCCGGAGATAGGTCCAGCGAATATAGCGATCATCAGTCCGATGGGTAGCATCACCGCTATAGCGACTTTCAACGTATCCCAACCGTAGAGTTTCGCCTCCTCCTCTTTCTCCGCACCCAATGACTGACCGACTAAAGTGCTAGCTGCGGTACCGAATCCCCAAGCTGGCTGCATCGCCATCAACTGAACGCGCCTTCCGACTTGGAACGCGGCTACAGCTCCCGTACCGAAGGTTGCCAGTATCCAGAGGAAAGGAAACCTTCCCAAAGTCCTAGCCATCCTCATACCCAATAGTGGGAGAGAAACGGTGAACAGCTTTTTAACCACTTCAAAATCCCATTGCTTCCCGCCCAACTTTAGATTCACATTGTACCTGTTAGACAAGAGGAGTATCAAAAAGATCGATGCAACGCATAGATTCGTTATGGTGGTCCCCAACCCTGCGCCGAAAACACGGAGTTCCGGAAACCTCCAAACACCGAAAATGAGTAACCAATTGAGAACAACGTTGAAAGGAACAGCGAAGGCCTGAAGGTACATAGGAGTTACCGTATCTCCGGAGCCCGCGAAGCCCCGTGCGGAGACCATAGAGAAGAAACGGAAAAGGACACCGACCATCAGTATCCTTAGGTAAGCGCCGCCCATCTCTACAACGTTTGGATCCGCACCCAGCAGAGCTATCATCTGTTCGGCGTAGAACCACGTCACGGTCATCAGCGGCAGCGAGATCATGATCGCCAACCAGCTGGACTGTTTGATGACGAAATCGGCCTTTTCGTACTCTCCCGCACCGTAGTGCTGCGACACCAGGCTTATCGTACCGCTGGAGACCGCGAGAGCTAGAGCGAATCCAACGAAGAAGAACTGGAATCCAAAACCTAGAGCGGCCAACCCAGCGGAACCTACGGCTATTCCGACCATCAGAAAATCTGTCAGTCGAAGCGCAACTCTCAACCCGCCCGTCAAGATCACCGGCCAGGCCAAACTGAACGCCTCCGTTCCCCTCTTCTCATCTATCACGCCCAGTCTCGACAATACCTTGGGGATAGCTCTTACAGCCAGATTATTCTGAGTCCTTATCGATCTGTCATCCGAGTCCATCTAGCGAAACCACCGGTTATCAGATGAAGTTTTCAAAACCATCGAATGAAATAAGTCCTTTCTTTAAATTTCTTTTCTCTCTTTATAGCATTCTAGTCTTAATCAAGATAAAGAACCAAAAGATTAAAGAGCGACCGGTATGACTTCGGCCCAATATGGATACTAAAAGTGACAGGTTCGGAATCGATCTCACTTCAAAATACAGGTGGTTGATCCTAGCGCTGCTGTTCCTGACGATACTTGTCGCCTTCATGGGAAGACAGACCACCTCGGTAGCTCTAGAAGAGATCGGGGAGGATCTCGTATGGTCAAAGGGCGAACAGGGCTTCCTAGGAGGGGTACTGATGGGCATCTTCCTGATCCCCTACGGCTTCTCTAACATCTTTTTCAGTCCTAACATCGACAGATACGGCCCAAAATTGATCCTGGTGATCTCCATGACTGGATGCTCAGCGGCTGTCTTCCTGGGCGCTTTCTTCGGCGATAACTACACGATCTTCCTTCTTTCCCGCATGCTCCTAGGTCTATCTCAAGGTGTCATGTATCCGATAGCGACGAAGGTGATCGCGGGTTGGTTCAAGAAAGGATCGAGAGGAAGGGCGAACTCGATATTCATGGTGGGCTCTCCTCTGGGGATCGCCTTGGCGCCTATCATCATGAGTCCCATCATACTTGCCATGGGTTGGCAGTATTCCTTTTATGTCGTGGCATTGTTTGGATTTTCACTCGTGATCCCGATATTCCTGTTCATAAGGGATACGCCTTCAGAAGTTAGAAAGAAAAAAAGCAGGAACACCAATGAAGATCTAGATATGTTGAAGGCCTTCAAGAGATTGTTGAAAGATAGAGATTTCCAGCAGGTGACCATCGGTTTCACCGCGGTCAATACAGTCTTCTGGGGTACCACCCTTTGGGTCCCTTCTTACCTTGAAAATACCACAGTCTTGAATCTTGGAGAGAACCCTTACCTGACAGCCATACCCTATGCGGGCGCGATCCTTGGGATGTTGATAGGTTCTTGGATCAGCGACGTAAAGGGTAACACCAACAGGATAATCATGTTCTCTCTTCTCACTTCCGGTCTGATGATAATCGTACTGACCTTTTCACCCGTGGAGGGAGCGATGCCGGCTGTATTCTTACTATTCCTCGTATTCCTTACAGGACAGTTAGCTCCGCCTCTCTTCTTTACCAAGCTCCAGAACCAGATCCACGGAGAAGAATTGGGTTCCGCGACCGGACTCATGAACGGGATAGCGAACAGCTTTGGAGTGATGGGTCCAATAAGTGTCGGCGTGGTCATAGCCCTGACCGGAACTTATACCTACGGATTGATCGTCCTTTCAGTGATCGCCTTCTTGGGTCTGATCGGATTCAGGGGGCTGTTGTAGGGTGATTTCTATCCATCCTATTTTTAGAAAAACTGGACAAAACCTTTTAAAGTAGTAAACATTCATCCCCCAAACGATGAAAAGAAAGGCCTGGGAATTCTTTGGACTCCTGACAGTAGGTATCCTGGTCGTCCTAGCGGTCTATTACGTCGTGGGTTTCGACCAGATAATCGGATCGATCTCTGGGATGAACCCATTTTATTATCTCATCGTTATAGCTATCATAATACTCAGCGTCGTTCTATGGTCTGTAAGGTGGGGTATATTCGTCAGGAAGAAAAATCCCGAGGTCACCCATACCGACCTATTCAAGATCCAACTGGTCGGACAGGCGATGAACAATTTGACTCCGATCTTCAAGATGGGCGGGGAAGCCGGAAAGTTGTACCTTCTAAAGAAGAAGTACGGTATTCAGGTGAGAGAAGGATTGGCTTCAGTCAGCATCGATCTAACACTAGAGTTGATCGTCGATATAATTTTGGTGTCAACCGCAGTTTTTCTGCTCATGATACTGACTTCTCCTCCTCTCTGGATATATATGATATTGATAGCTTTCGCTTTCGTCTGTTCTCTCCTGATATTTTTGATCGTGGAGATCTACTTCGACCTCAAAGTTATCCATAACCTGCTCTCTTTCCTATGCAAGAAGATCGATAGATTGAAGAAATATGAAGACGACATCTTCGAAAGATACGAAACTTTTCGACAGAATTTCAAGGACAGTCTCTCCGATAGAAAAAGGTTCACCCAGGGTATGGGACTTTCCATCGGTAGGAAGGGACTCAATATAGTCAAGTATTATGTTCTGCTAGCGGCTTTCGGATTCAACATCGGGATCGCGAACATAATCATAGCCATAGGCCTGGGAATAATACTATTGATGATCCCGGCAACACCAGGAAACTTGGGTATATACGAAGGCGGGATGGTCTCGGTTTTTGTCTTCGT
>JAZKSH010000131.1:0-5360 GCA_036626195.1 Thermoplasmatota archaeon
TTCGGTTGAGTGTAACGGTCTATCATCCAAATCTCCTAATTTCGTACTCAATAATTGCTCTCCACTCAGCACGTCGGCATCCACAGAACCGATATTTTCTAAGTCCGCACCGCAGAAGTCTAAGCTTTGTGTTGTAGTATTATAAACTATATTGACTTCCTGATTATCGCCGAAAGTGATAGAACCGTTGTCATCTAGGGCGAGAAGTTCAGTTCCAACATGGGAGTCTGATATCTTTGTACTGCCCCATAAAGTCATCTCTGAGGTTGAATCATCAACCTCGCCGTCATCGTTTACATCGACTCCTTGTAACTCGCCGTCCTCGTAGATGAGATAGGCGGTTTCCCCGCTCTCAGTTTCAATCGCTTTCCTCTCTATATCATCAGGAGAGGACTTAAATAAACCAGTTCCAAGCACCGAGCCGAAGAGCAATGCCAGTATAACTAAAAATGTAAAGGCTCTGTAGCGATCATTTCCAACGAGCTTGTTTTTTATATTTTTCTGCTTTATTTTCCTAGACATATTATCAACCACCTACAAGATTTGCCAAGCCTCCGAAGAACCACTGATAGAACGGTCTCAGAGGCAGTCCGTAAGCCTCAAGGAGCATCAAAGCGAGAAAAACGATGATGAATAGCAAGAAGACCGGGATCTTCCGCAGAACGGGGATGTAGTGCCCGACATAGTGTAGAATGAAGGACAGCACGGTCGCGAGGATCACCGTCAGGATGACGAACAGGAAGAATCCGGCCGCTCCGCTGAACATATTAGGCGCTACCCCCTTTGAAATGGATCACAACCGCCACTACGGCGACTCCGACTATCAGCGGTAGCCAGAGGTTATCCATTATGAACTGATCGGGTTCCGAGAGCGCCCCTGCCGCTCCGCCGACCGTCATGGTGAAGGTGCGGTTCTCCGTAGCGGTCTCGCCACCGCTGGTAACTTTGACCTGGATGTGATATTCTTCTCCCGATGTCAGGTTGTCCCAGCGGAATGTCTTGTCGAACTCGTCGTCGGATCCGAGGTAAACGTGGTATTCAGCCAATTTCTGCTGCGGGTTGTAGAACTGGTCGGTCTCATAGATGTAGACGTGGCCCGTATCCGAGAGAGTCTCGTGCTGCGCATATATGTCGATTTCAGCGTAGTTGTTCTCCCACCTGCTTGCATCTACTGAAACCTCCAGGGTGATATCCTCCGAAGCCAGGGCTGGGGGTGAGGAGGAGATAAGTAAGAGGAAGGCGACGAAGACCGCCGCCAGTAAGAGTGGTTTCTTCATAAAGTCCCTCCTTCATAGAGTTCGCTGACTATCATTCTGGCTCTGACCAGCCAAAAGGACCAGTCATCTATCGTCGTGGAGATGAAGATGTAAGCGAGCCATGCCGCCCCAATTACGAAAGTGAGCTGTCCTATGTTCCGAAGTCTCCGGTCTGTCGGTATCAACCAAAGTATCAGACCTATCGATGTAATCAAGATAGGTATCATGTAGGAAACGGCATCCTCCGATGAGATACCGGTCCACGGGGGTTGTGCCCCTCCTGTAGCTGGTGCCGTGTAGTTGTCCACGTCGGTCGTATTGAGGGTGATCTTTTGGACTTCCTCGCCATTATAGGTCATATAATTTATGTAGATTCCATAGCCTTTCTGCATATTCACATATTCGGTGTCTGGCCATGTGCTGTTCGTTTCTGTGTTGAATTTGATGGATGAATTTCTAACAGGGTCACCCATCCCTATGGAAAAACCGGTCTGGTTCCAGGTATTCATGGTGCCGTTTTCGAGCAGTGTGTCATCTAGGGTGACGAAGGGTGAGAAAATCTTTGGGTTCGATTTGCTTCCGTACACCGAGGCACCGGTCTGATTGACTACATACCCATTCAACCTAAGATTCAGAGATTGTGGTGAAATCGGGACGTCGTCCGGATGTGCCTCGTAGTCATCGTCCATCGTCCTGTTCAATGCGGCCATATATGCCCTGTATATCATCTGTACTTCTCGCATGGACATGTCTTTGAGTCTCTCTGGATCAGGGAATATTATGCTCGGCGGTACGAAGGCTTCAGGGGAGGTCGTACCGTTACGGAGTTCCTCGTATGCGACGGCTGACATCATGGACGCTGTTTCCCAGTTCTGCTGTATGGAACTGAGGTGTTCATTCCACGCATCAGTAAATCTATTAACTGAAGTGGACCCGTATGCATGATCGGAATCTATCTCAAATTTTAAGTCTTCAAAATCTCCTGTTACTTCTTTATGGTTCAACCCAGATAGATCTTTGTAATTCACATGATGTTCCATACCTGAAGTGGTTTCTCTCGTGTAATAGGAGAAGTCGTGGTTGTAGTTGTCCGAATCCTTTGGAGATTGCATGAAGATGTACATGGGTTCGTCGACTCCGGCGCTCATTGGGTTGTCCTCCACCTCCGTCGTTGCATCATAGACCCAGTTATCTCTCTTCGAATTCATACCGTAACCGGCAATATCGGCCCAAGGAAGATAGAACTCGTCGACCTCGTCCAACCTCACTTCGATAGGTAATTTCGCGGGATCTATGGTTTCAAGATTCTTTGTTTTGGTCCATTCTTCTTCATTGAGGTAGGACCTGTACCTGAACTCCGCCGGTTCTCTGTTCTCGGTTCTCAGGAAGTTGAGGTCGTCGTAAGATCTTTCTCCGTCGTCGCCACTCTCTGCAAACAAACCGTTCGTGATGACCATCGAGTGATCCGTCAGGTATGCTCTCTTCCTGTCTGTCGAATTGTCTATACCTGAATAGTCGTATCGTTGAGGGCTGATTATAACCGGCATCGTTGTGCAGTTCCAATCCCTTCCTTTCGTATCAGAGACGACCTTCCAGCTATCTGAACCAGCCTTCAGCTTCATATGTCCTTCCATATCTGAGAAGTCGACATCCTCGTTTTCCTGGTCAGCATCGGCTACGACGTCGCCGACATTTGCGTAATCATTTATCTGTCCAGAGATTATATTCGCCATCCGCCATTGTTGGGCAATAAACTGTTCCGGTTCCATGTTCCGGAAGATATACGGCTGACTGTAATTCCTGTCCAGATCGTTTGCATCCTGCCATTCATAGAGTTGTTTAGCTGCATACTCGGCTTTGGCGATGTTGAATGGTACTATCATATCTAGATCGGTATCCGCATTTTGGATCTGTACTTGTATCATCTTGGTCCTATTTTCATACTCGTTGACTGTGATGTTTATGTAATGATCGTGGGCTTCGGCCTCTACATCTTTCTGTTTAAGGTGTTGACTGGCCAGATACATCCCAACCACAGCTCCCCCAATAGCCCCTACTACGGCACCAGGTCCGTCAAAGGCGGCAGCACCGACACCGGCACCCGCAACCGCACCCGTGGCGATTATTCCCCCTCTGGTATATTCTTCTTTGAGGGCTTCGGTTCTGTTTTTCGCTACGAGTGTGACTGACATCATCAGTATGAAGGTGACCAATACGACCGCAGCGATCGTTTTCAGCCGTCTATTCATGTTTCTACCTCCGGTTTAGGCGCTATACTATCATTTTTTTTCTTGATCGTGCTTTTTTTGAGATCGGTCCTTTTCCCTTCTTCTATCTCTCTCAGGAGTTTGTCTGGGAAGAGATCGGGATATTTTTCCGCTATGGCATCGAGCCTGCAATCGGAGCAAAGAACCAACTCCAAATTCATCCCGTCTCTTTTCACGATATACTTCTGTACTGTCCAATCGTTGCAGTTTTGACACATATCGTAGAACGGTAATTTCTGTGCTAGATATTCGTTCATACTTTCGATTAATCCTTCAAGCATTTTTTCTCCTCCATATGATTATAGAAATTATAGGTACGAGAATCAAGGCCGGTAAGATGATCCATCTGTGGTCGTAAACAAAACGATGATACGGATTTTCTGGGTCGTATATACCCGCTCCATAACTTATATCTTCGATGATCTTGAAATCGTGGTAGGACCAGCCACCTGCGTATTTGAATTCCAAGGTGCCGTTTTCATCTGTGTTGGAATGCCCGTAGACATCTCCGTCGACCTGTATGGTATAAGTGGTCGTGGATTTCAGGTCCTCTATCCTGATCGTGCTGTTGGATTCTGCGATCCCTTTGTATTTCAGGATCATCTTATGTTCTTTGAAGGTGTTTTCGCTGAGGAGGACCCAGGACTCTTCATCTTCATTGTAAGTGACATCTAAAAACGGTCTGAGCCAGCCGTATTCGCCAACTTCTTCCAACCCCCACCAACTGTGGTTTTCACCCCATTGTTTTTCTAAGTTGTAACCCCCGGATGTATCGAATGAGAAGAAACGGGCTGGTTTAGATGTTTGATTTACGTTCCTCGTGGAACGGACACCTGTGAAGAATTCGCCGTCGTGATATGTCATGTGGCTGCCTTTGTATTCCATCGAATTGTAATAATCTGAAGATCCCCAGAGGAGATCGTCTCCGTAAAATGCGTCCGCTCTGGTGAAGAAACCAGAAGTCCTCGATAGGTTGTTGTTCTCTTCGTCTATTTTGTACGGGCGGAAGTTGGAGCTGTGTTCCCTTCTCCCGTCATCTATCCGATAATATGTCTTGCCCCAGAGGGTTCCTTCGTCCCTGTCAATTATTATCTCGTCGAAAATCCTCCCGATGTGTTCGTCGTCCTCGAATGTCATGTTCGCCTTGAAGTTGAGGTCTAAGTCGTGCCTGTGGACTATCGTGTAGCTGTCTTCGCCTTGGTATTGGTATCCCTGTATGTAGATGCTCTCGTTGTAGAGATCCATAGAGCGGATTTCCGTGAAATCGAAGTTCGGTATGTCCTTCTCGTATTCTATGACCGAGAGGTTCGACGAAACTTTCCAGACCTTCTCGGCGTCTGCATCTAAGAAGTAATATGAAGAGTTATAATGCTCTACGAAAAAAGCGTGATGTCCCAGCTCCCCCACGATCTCTTCATCGAGGTCGATCCTGTCTATCTCCGTGTCGACATCCAAGACGAATTCGAATACGTGTGAGTCGCCGGAAGTCTGGTTTATCTGGTAACTCAGGCCCTCTTCGAGTTCGACGGATATGCTGTCTTCGGAGACTGCGGAGGAAGGTGGTATGAAGAAGAGCAGCAGGGTGAAAATCGATATGACTGTGATTAGGCGGCACGGATTCAAGGTTCCGCCTCCCCTATGTGCGATCTTGCATCTTCAGCCAACTCCTCGAGGTCTTCTTTTGAGAAATCGGAGTCTTCACCTTCCATCTTTATCTCAAAATTGGGGGCTAAGGTGATAGATGTTAGAGTGCATTTCATCTCTATCTAAAAAATAATATTACTTTGAAGTATATAAGATTCTAAAGATGGGGTGTTTTAAAGTTTATATAGGAGAA
>JAZKSH010000132.1:0-5344 GCA_036626195.1 Thermoplasmatota archaeon
TTGGATATTTCCCTTTTCTTCTATCTCTTCTTCAGGTCTCACATCTAAAAGATAGGTCGAATTATCTTCATCTAGGATGTCACACGCTTCATGTACGTTTACCGTATCTATAGAATCGCTCTCCTGCCCGCTCATATGCCAGGAGATCATGCCTCCTGCAAGGCAACCTTCAACGTTATCGTAACCCAACCTTCTAAGGAAAGTGAGAGCTTTTGAAGGATCTCCCGACTCGTCCACGAGCAGGATCGGCTTGTCATAGGGTAAGAACCACCCAGCGAAGTTAGGTACTCCGTCGAGCCAGATCGAAATAGCACCCGGGATATGAGCGGCACCGAACCCCAGCTCCTTTCTCGTGTCCAGAACCACGGCCTCTTCTGCCCTTTTTTTGAATTCGGGCGGTGAAAGGTATTCCAATGTTTTCTCGGAAGAGACGAGCTCGGGAAGATCGAGGTTCATCTCCTCCATCTTTTCAAAATAGGGAGGGTATTCCAGCATCTCAGCTGTTTTTTGGGCGAACTCCTCCTTACCATCTACCTGCAGTTTAGGATTCCCTCTCGATACCGATAGTGGTTAATTCACGCTCGGCGATTTCACTTCCACAGACCGATCCAGAACCGTGAGCTGGGCAGATGATGACCCCATCACCGAGAGGTAAGACCTTGTTGAATATAGAATCGTAAAGCTTGAAAGCCATCTTCTCGAGGTTCTCCTCGCCGTAGAAGTCGACTCTTCCCACGTCACCCGCGAAAAGAGCATCCCCTGTGAAAACCATCCAACGTTCTTCATCGGGATCATAAAGCACGTAGCTCATGCTGCCTGAAGTATGGCCCGGGGTATGGATCGCTTTCAACTTTAAACGGCCGATCTTCCAAGTATCGTCTTCTTCAGCGGGTTCCCCGTAACTGTAATCTAACTCTTCGTCGGCATGGTAGATATCGGCGCCCGTTTTCTTTTTAATTTCGTAGGAACCGATGACATAATCTTCATTTCTGTGGGTTTCCAATACCGTTCTAATGTTCATACCGTGTTGAGAAGCGAGATCAATATATTTCTGTACATCCCGCCTTGGATCTATAACCACAGCTTCATTCTGATCTCCTATTATGTAGGAATAATGTGCTATACCTTCTGATTTTATCCTTTTGAACAACATACTATCTAGACCTCCTTTTAACCCATATAGATATTTCCCCATAATTTAATTTCCCCTCTTTAAGTCCTCTTTTCTCTCGGTAAGAGTACCTCCTGGTAAGGTGTGAATCGAAGATTTCTCCTATCTCGCAAAACTATGCTTGAGATATTTCGGAATCCAAAATGAATTCCAAATACCGATGGAAAATCAAGATTTTCCAGCAGGAAGGAATGAATTGATTCATTTATTCGCTCGGAAGGTATTCCTCACAGTGCGGAGGTTGGAACTTTGGTTTAAAAAACTCTAAACTCTACTATAAATAGATAAAACGTCCGAAAAGAGAGGTATAAAACGACTTTTAGAAAAATTTATAATCCTAATAACCAATATTATGTGATAGGAGATAACACCATGAGGGCTTCATATAGGATTTTATCCTTTCTATGTGTAGGCGTGTTAGTTATATCGGTTTTCGGCGGGACTGTTTTCTCCAACGGTTTTGTCACAGGAGAAACTGATGAGAAAGAAATAGTATTAATAAGAGGCGTTGATAGTGATAGATTGGACCAGATCTGTGATATGCGGAGAGTAGATTTGGTCGACCAATACGGTAGTTTTGCGCTTGTAGAAACCGGAGAGAAAAAGGTTTCTAACCTGAAAAAAGAATTCGATATCAATAGATTGGATCATCGAAATCATCTTCGTGTGAAGGGAAATCGTTTCGATACCACGGAAGGGTATCCAGATTTCGGTTCTGATCTGATGATAGACGAGTATCAGCCCGGAAAGGAAGGCCTGTATATAATAGATATGATCGGCCCGGTGAGTCCAGAATGGCGTAACATGTTGGAGGAGAGAGGCGTTGATATAATAAATTATGTTTCAAACTATGGTTTCGAGGCGATGATGACTCCAGAGACAGCTAAATATGTAGAAGAACTGTTCTTCGTGGACTGGGTGGGCATTTACCAACCCGGTTTCAAACTTGCAGATGACCTCAAGGAGGGCACGGTAAATATAATTCTAGCGGAAGAACCGAAAAGAGAGACTATGAAAGAGTTAGAGGAGAAAGTAGAACTCCTTTTGGTGAATGACTTGGCTACTTTTGGGACGCTGGCGAGAGCAGAGATCAAAGATGAATCTATTTTCCCGGAGATAGCTCGGATGGAGGATGTCTATCGCATCTCCAACTATGAAGAACCCAAACTGGCGGACGAGATGGCCACCCAGATAATTGGGGGCGGGTGCTGGATATATGATGACGATAATAACCCTGACAGCGCCTATAGAGTCCACGGAGATCACGGTTCTCTTGCCAATCAACTCGGTTATACCGGCCAAGGTGTTGTCATCACTGTGGCCGACACAGGGATAGGGGATGGGACGACCCCTGATGCGGGTCATTCCGATTTTACAGGCCGGGTTGTAGGAGGGTATTCCTTCGCTGGAGGGAGTTGGGCCGACGGCTACGGGCATGGGACACACTGTACAGGTTCCGCAGCCGGGAACACTTACGGGGGAACGGGCCAAACAACATACAACGATTATTATACCGCCCAAGGCAGTGCCCCTGAAGCGGATATATTTGCAGAGAAGATATTGGATGATAGCGGATATTGGGCAGGACCTAGTGATCCTTACGAAGTGCTCCGGACGGCTGCTGTTAACTCGGACACTTACGTCCATTCGAATTCATGGGGTTTTACCTCAGGGGAATATGATGAGTACGCAGTAGGTTATGATGCTGCGGTACGGGATGCTAATTCTGATACCGAAGAGAACGAAGAGATGGTGATCGCTGTGGCCGCAGGGAATGAGGGATCTGGGTATAACACCTTACGATCACCAGGGAGGGCTAAAAATGTGATCACAGTTGGAGCCACTCAAAATTACAATCCAAATTCCGGCGTGACAAATCCCGATGCAGTAGCCAGTTTTAGTTCAAGGGGCTGGACCAACGACAACCGTATAAAGCCCGATGTAATGGGGCCAGGAGAGGGCGTCGTCTCCACCATGCCGGGAGGAGGTTATGGGGAGATGAGCGGCACATCCATGTCAACTCCGGCGGTTGCGGGAGCCTCAGCCGTGGTTGTTGACTGGTATGAAGACACGTACGGTTACACACCCAGTCCGGCCATGGTAAGAGGTCTTTTGATCAATACTGCTTATCGATTACCCACCACAGGATCGATCCCCAATCGGGATGAAGGGTGGGGCATGGTCAATCTACCTGGTTTGATTCAAACCGATACAAATTTTATCTTAAATGATCAGGAGGCGGTATTAGAGACAGGGGACGTAGACGAGTACGAGATAAATGCAGAGGAGACCTCAAAACCGTTAAAGCTCACACTCACTTGGACTGACAAAGAAGGGACTGGACTGCAAAATAATCTTAATCTTGAAGTGGTGAGTCCAACAGGTGATACATACACTGGAAATGCCTTTGAAAACGATTGGACTCCACCTAATCAGGGCGCGATATCCGACTTCGATACAACAGGAGACGGTTATGACGATGTCAACAATGTTCAAAATGTGTATGTCCATCCCGATAATCTTGAAAGCGGAACTTATACCGTCCGGGTTATCGGGGAAGATGTGCCAGCGGATGGCAACAACGACGGCAACGCGAGTCAGGATTACGCTTTGACCATCTATAATGGTATTGAGGGCCCCTCTATAAACATAGATTCACCTACGGAAAATGAAATCATACGGCGTTCTACCGTCACGACAGAATGGACGTCTGCGAACTTCGATCACAACGAAGTTCGACTAGATAGTGGTTCATGGATCGACGTCGGCATCTCTGAACAGTACACTTTTGAAGATGTTGAAGATGGAAATCATACTGTAGAAGTGAGGAGCATAGGGACTGAGGGCAAAACCGCTTTGGACAGCGTGAACTTCACTGTGCAGACCGTGGGTGTAGATATAGTTTCGCCAGGGGGTGGAGAGGCCTTTGGTGAGACGAATGTCACCGTTGGCTGGAACTCGGAATATGCCGAGTATCACGAGATTAGGAGGAACAACGGCACCTGGGAAAATGTAGGGCTGAATACGTCTCATACTTATGTAGGTCTGGACCAAGGAGGCCATTCAGTGGATGTTAGAGCCACTGACATTACGGGATATGAAAGTACGGATAATGTATCATTTATTGTGGATACAGCGCCGCCGAACGTCGTGATAGATTCCCCTCAAGAAGGAGACACTTTCACCGTTGGCGAGGTGAACGTGGAATGGAGTGGTGAAGACGAAACCACCGGTATAGATTATTACGAAGTACGTCTTGATGGAGGGATCTGGGAAAACGTTGGCGAAATTGAGAGTCACACATTTGATGGTTTAAATGATGGAGATCACACAGTGAAGGTGAGAGCTACGGACATGGCGGACAATAGTGAAACAACAGAGGTTGGATTCACAGTTGATACCACACCCCCTCCGATCGCAATATCAGCCCCTGAGGAAGGGGATACATTCAATGTTAGCCAAGTCAACGTAGAATGGAGTGGTGAAGACGAAACCACCGGTATAGATTATTACGAAGTACGTCTTGATGGAGGGATCTGGGAAAACGTTGGCGAAATTGAGAGTCACACATTTGATGGTTTAAATGATGGAGATCACACAGTGAAGGTGAGAGCTACGGACATGGCGGACAATAGTGAAACAACAGAGGTTGGATTCACGGTCGATACGACACCTCCAGATATAGATATAGATTCACCTCAGGAGGAAAAAATATACGACAAGAGGACAGTCACTATTGAATGGTCAGGTGAGGATGAAACCACCAGTATAGATCAGTATGAGGTCAGGCTCAAGGGAGGGATCTGGGAAGAAGTTGGAGAAGATGAAAGTCACACGTTCGAAGGTTTAGGTGATGGAGATTACACCGTAGAGGTTAGAGCGACGGACGAGTTGGGTAACAGAGAGTTATCGAGCGTGGACTTCACGGTTGATACGACCCCTCCACAGCTGAACATAATCTCTCCAGAGCCAGATGAGATAATGAATGAAACGTCCGTTACCCTAGAGTGGGAAGCCACACCTGAAGGTACAGAGATAGTCTCCTACGATGTGAATATAGATGGCGGTGGGTGGGTAAGCGCAGACAGCGAGAGCAACCACACTTTTGAGAGTTTGGTCGATGGAGATCACACCGTAGAGGTCAGAGCTTGGGACAAAGCAGGGAACAACGAC
>JAZKSH010000133.1:0-5324 GCA_036626195.1 Thermoplasmatota archaeon
AAGATCAGCCATTGTCGAAGCAGTTAAATATCGTAAGTCAAATCATCTTGGTGAGGAAAAAAATTAAAGCCAAACCTCCTGAAGATGGTAAGATGAAGGAAGACAGGTTGAAAAGTAGACGGAAGGACAACATACGGGAAGCGAAAAGCGCTAGAGAATTCAGTGAAAAAGAGACATTGAAGATGGGCTTCGACATGATAAATTTTGCTATGGAGCTGAACAGGAGGGCGAAGATTGAAGAAGATTGAAGAGATCTTGGAAACTACGGTAGAATATCTGAATAGAGAAGAGATAGATTATGTTTTTGTAGGCGGGATAGCGGTCATAGTCTATGGAAATCCGAGGACTACAGTAGGTCTCGATTTAGTGGTCAGACTCGATGAAAAAGAGATAGAAGATTTTGCCGCCCATCTTCAGAACGAAGGATTTTTTTCCCATCCTGAAGATATGAAGCTAGCTTTCCGGGAAAAGACCCATTTCTCAGCTGAAGAGAAGGATTCACTTTTCAGACTCGACATAAAGGGTGTTTACGAGCGGAAGGAAAAGATCACTCTAGAGAATCGGAAGAAGATCGAATACGACGGTATCACGATGTACGTAGCTTCTCCAGAGGATACCATCGCTAACAAGCTGTACTACGGCAGCGAACAGGGTGTCGAGGATGCGGAGGGCATCTACGTACGGCAGGAAGGTGAATTGGATCAGGAATATCTGGAGGAAAGGTGTGAAGCGCTAGGGGTTCAGGAGAAGTTAAAGGAGATGGAGAAGGAAGTCGAGGAATTGATCGACTAGGATGAGTATATCTTGTATCTCGTGGCTGGTCGTCAGTTCCCGCAGCTTTCTACGTGCTGTTTTCCGTCGTTATGAAGGGAAGGTTTATTATAAAAGTGACATTACTCAGAGGGGTCTACATTATAATTGAGGGATCGATATGGACGAGAAGATAGTGGAAGAGCTTAAAGAGGCATGGAGAAGGCACATGAAGACCGGCGAGACCGTCAACGAGGTGGTGAGAGGAGTTAACGTCAATATCTCCATACAGGACTTTCCCAAACTGGAGTCTCCGTTCGTCAGAGAGGAAAAGATGGTGGATGGAGAAGAGGAGTACGTTCTGACTCCTGAAAGAAAGGAGGATTACGAGTGGGTGTTCGAAGAGAACGAGGTTATTGCTACGGAAAAACTGAACGGGAGCAACGTCTGTATCGTTGTAGAAGAAAAAGAGATAGTAGATGTTTTCAACAGGCAGAACAGGATCGAGCCTTTTCACAAAAACAGGTGGAATCTTTTCGTGGTTGAAGGTATAAACAATTCACTCAGGAGAGGATACGTGGATCTAAGCGAGTTAGAAGACGGGCTGTATTATGGAGAGCTAGTGGGACCGAAGATGGGTTCGAGAGATGTGAAGAACCCTTACGATATGGACGTTCACGTCTGGCTGCCTTTCGAGCTGTACTGTAAAGAAAAACTGAAGTACAACTCCTGGGGAAAATATCCCAAAACGTTCGATTCTATCAAAAAATGGTTCAAAGAAGGTTTGATACCTCTGTTTTACTCCAAGTGGCATGACCTGACTTATGACGAAGCCGAAGGGTACGTAGAGGGAATAGTGTTTCACCATTCAGACGGTAGGAAGGCCAAGATCCGGTACGACATGTTCGAGGAGTTTCACAGCGGTGAGTGGGATTGAGGTTGGTCTTGTGAGAAGTGGAAGAGGTTCGGCGAAAGAAACGTACAAAGATTATAAATACTTATACCACGTATACTTCAGTGTATGACAACAGCGAAGACCATAAAGATCGATGAAGAGACTCACCGAGAGATCAAAGATTTCATGGAGAAAAGAGGCATTTCAACCTTTGGCGAGGCCGTGAAAGAAGCACTCGAAGGAGCCGAGGGGATCGTGGATGAGACGGGCTGGATCGTTTCTACCAGAGATACACTTTCTGGACAACCTAGGATCAAAGGCACCCGGATCGGCGTTTTGAATGTTGCTCAGTGGTATTTTGAGGAAGGTCTATCGGTGGAAGAGATATGCGAGAACTATCACGTAGAGAAGGAAGGCGTCGAAGCCGCTGTGGAATACATAGAAGAGAACGAGAACGAGATCGAGTTGTTGAAGAAGGAGCAGGAATTGGCTGAAAAGGCCTCGCAGGAGAGAGCTAAAGAAAGGCTGCAGGAGTTAGACCTATGAATGTCTGCCTGGATGAAAACGTTCCGGATCACGTGAAAGTGAGGCTTGAGGCCGAGGGCCAGGATGTTGAATATGCCCGAGATGTGGCGGGTCAAGGAGCTCCAGATGAAGAATTGTTGAAGCTCTGTGCCCAGGAGCAAAGGGCCTTATTGACCAACGATAGAGATTTCGACCGACTTCACGAGGTAGTCCATCACGAAGGGATATTGAGATATGGGTTGTATCAGCAGACCAGGGAGGGATGGAAAAAGATCGTTAGAGGGATTGATCTGATAGATGAGCACCTAAAGATGAGAAACGAGCTGCAGTGGCCGAATCAGTGGACTGACAAATTCGATCGAAAGTGATGGGTGGATAGATCATTTTTTGTTGATCGGATATCACAGATGTTTTCCCGCCCTGACGAGCCCTGGCCGCTGCCGTCCCCCGGCTTGCTCGGCCTCTAGGATTGGTTTTGCAGGTATTCTAGGAACTTTCCGAATACTGGTGGTACGAGCTGTTTGTGCTGTGAGGCTGGTAGGAAAACAGCCGCAGATCGTAATTGTTGGGAGGTGTTCAAGTGAGAAAGTGAAGAAGACTGGAGGTGTGGTCCTCCTAAGATACAAATAGAAATTTATCGAGATGATATTGTTCTAGCGAGGTATGAGGATGAAAAACAGAATATTGGTTTTTGCAGTCACCTTCTGCTCAGCGGGATATCAGGAACGTTAATAGGAAATAATATAAGGTAGTATTCCCATATTATGTATTTAAGGAGGTGACAGATATGATTAAGGAAAAACATGGTTTAAAAAGTCTAGATAAACTCAAAGAGATAGATCATCTTTTGGATTTTGAGGAGATGGACGTGATAAAAAGTAAGCCTCACGCCCGATATTTGGGAGACGATAGCTACAAGATTACCGATGGAACTCTGTGTGTTCTGGCAGGCGAGTATAATCTTTGGGTCATACATGACGGGGTGATCGAGGAGGTTAACGATCTCTCGTCAGGAGAGATCGTGGCGAAGATCAGGAAATACGTGCACGAGAAAAAAGAAAGGAGAACAAAGTAGTGAACGTAAAGTGGGGTGGTAGGGTCTCTTTCTGATGATCTCTATCGGTTCAGTTTAAAATCTAGTCCAACGTTTTGAATTGACTGGACGGAGAAGTAGAATAGTAAGCTAGGTCAGCAGTCTCAAAAGGCCGCTGAAGAGGATGATTACCCGGCTTCACTTTGGCAGCCCTGCTGTTGGTGGTTGCTGTAGCGATCTATTACGAAGCATGGAGTAAAAGCCATTCCTTATTTTAAGATATTACAACCGCTTCCCCCCGCTCGCGTTCGGGAAACTTGGGGCAGATCTTTTCAACGATGAGGAAGATCGGATTTTTGGTAAACGTTGTATGTTCTAGTGAGGAAGCTTTATAGGTCCTATGAGAGATACAAAAGAGAAACAGGTCAACTGGATATTGAGCGGTGTATCTAAAGCTGGATCTCTCCGTTAGCTTTCGGATCTCCAGCTTAGAAGTTTTTTCACCATATCTCTTCTATATTCTTGGTACCTTTCAGGTAATCTTCGTAATCTACGTTGGCAGGGATGCCGAACTCGTTCAGCAGGTCTATAAACTCGGTCAAAGGCATGTCAAGTTCATCTGCCGCCTTACCTAGGGAGATCTTATTTTCTTTGTATAGTTGGAGAACACGATATTTTCTACCGTACTCTATCAGCTCTCTAGCCGTGGCGGAAAGATCTTTTCCTTCTTCTTCCGCCACTCGGTTCAGGATGTCCTTTTCCTCTTCAGTAAGCCGAAGGCTCATAACTTCGCTCATTTTTAACCTCCTTTGATCCTTTCTTCAGCGTCTTCTATAATCCTCGCCTTGTACCAGCCAAATTTTTCCAGTTTTCTCAGTTTTTCAAGGGCTATGTCCTCGTCGAGGATTCCTTTTTCTTTGGCCCTTACTAGGAACGAGATACTGTTGACGAAAGGGATCCCCATAACCTTGGCAGCCTTGATCAGCTGCCCGTCGTCGGTAGCGATAAGATCGGCGGTATTCTTTTTATATGACCTCAGCACGGCGGCCTCTCCTTCATCCATGTTGAAATCCCCCATTAATTCTTCAACGGTTCCATCCTTTTTCACAGATTTCACTCGAATTTTTCCTTCTTCGATCATGGATTGGATCATCTTGGCATCGAAGTACTCTTTTTTTGCGGTAGCTTCTTCCTCTACGACCTTTGGGATCGTGATATCTAATTCCTGGGAGAGGTCACCTAACAGTTCTATCTTTGCTAACAGTATCAGCGTCGAGGCGTCGAAGACGAGCATGTATACAAAAGTAATACAAACGTAATATATAAACTTGTTTCCTAAAAGTGTGTGGGGCGGAGTCTTTTGTTTAAACTGCAATGATTCATCTGTTGAGTTATGTACAGCCGCTTCCCCGCACGGGTTGTCGTCTCTCCGGCTAGATCAAGATGAACAACCATGCAGGGACGAATATCACTTCTTTATCCTCGTAGGTTTCACTATCCCACTTCTTTTTGCTCACGACAATGGCTTTTTCTACCTCGTGTTTCTCCATGAACTCGAAGAGACCTTTCAGATCCCTTTTTCTTATCTCTTCTTTATATTTGACCTCTATAGGGATCGTACTTTCTTTTTCCACGATCATATCTACTTCGTGGTGGTCTCTCCAGTAGTGAACATCGTAGGACCTCCTCAAACAGTTATAGACGGCGGTTTCGATCTTCAGTCCTTCTTCCATACTTTGGAGTTGAGAAAAGCCGTGGTCCGTCACGTATATCTTCGGGTTCTTTCTCACTCCTTTCAATTTGCTTTTCGAGTAGAGGTTGGAGCGTTCTATCAGGAAAGATGTTTCAAGGTACCCTATGTACTTTTTTATCGTTTTGTATTTCGTGTCTAAAGAGCCAGACAATTTATTGTAGTTGACGAGCTGGCCAGATTCCGAGATGAAGTGGTGGAACAGCCCCTCTAAAACTTCCGACCTTTTGACGGGCAGCATGTTTATTATGTCTCGGTAAAATGTGAGGCTCACTATGTCGTTCAGGTATTCCTTTTTCTCTTTTTTTTGGTAGATCTCTGGAAATCCGCCGTATTCCATATAATCTTTGAACACGATCTTTATCTTTTCC
>JAZKSH010000134.1:0-5246 GCA_036626195.1 Thermoplasmatota archaeon
CTGAAGAAAGTCATGGCCGATTTCGATAACTACAAGAAAAGGATGATCAAAGAGAAGAAGAGGATTAGAAAATTGGCGAACGAGTCCCTGATGGAAGACCTCATAGAGGTCCTTGATGATTTCGAGAGGGCCTTGGAGAACGAGGAGGATATAGACAGGGACGGTGTTGAGATGATATTCGATAAATTCCTGAGGACTCTCAAAGACCACGGTTTAGAGAAGATCGAGGCAGAGGAAGAAGAGTTCGATCCGATGTATCACGAGTGTGTGCAGTCAGAAGAGAAAGAAGATGTTGAAAAGGACCAGATCATCGAGGTCTATCAGGAAGGTTATAAGTTGAATGATGAGGTTATCAGACCTTCAAAGGTAAAAGTTGCTAAATGATTTGATAAAAATCCAAAGGTGAATAATATGTCTGAAAAAGTATTAGGAATCGATCTAGGAACGACGAACTCCGCGATGGCGATAATGGAAGGTGGAGAGCCGACTATCATACCGAATTCTGAAGGCGATCGAACTACACCATCAGTTGTCGCTTTCAAGGAAGACGGCGAACGATTGGTAGGAGAGATGGCCAAGAGACAGGCGGTCAAAAATCCAAACCGTACTATAGAGTCGATAAAGAGGAAGATGGGCACCGATCACAAGGTGAAGATAGATGACGATGAATACACTCCAGAGCAGATATCGGCCATGATACTCCAGAAACTTAAGAGAGATGCCGAGGACTACATTGGTGACGATATAAATAGAGCGGTCATCACGGTACCGGCGTACTTCAACGAGCCTCAGAGAGAAGCTACTAAGAACGCGGGTGAAATAGCAGGTTTCGAAGTCGAACGAGTTTTCAATGAACCTACCGCTTCATCAATGGCCTACAAGATGGAAGAGAAAGAAACAGTCGAGACTATACTAGTTTACGACCTCGGTGGAGGTACCTTCGACGTCTCCATCCTTGAAGTCGGTGACGGAGTTTATGAAGTTCTCGCTACTTCGGGTAATACCGATCTAGGTGGAGATGACTGGACTCAGAGGATAGTCGATCACTGTATAGAAGAGTTCAAAGATGAGACGGGTATAGACGTCAGCGGTGACAGGGAAGCTCTGCAGCGTATATTTGAGGCTTCAGAGAAGGCCAAGAAAGAGCTTTCTAGCAGGCAGAAGACGGAGATCAATCTTCCATACCTGATGGCTGACGATGACGGACCTAAACATCTAGAGTTAGAGATCACTAGAGCTGAATTCCAGAACATGACCGAAGATCTGGTAGAGAAGACGAAGGAACCCGTCAACATAGCTATGGAAGATACCGGACTACAGCCCCATGAGATAGACGAAGTCATACTAGTCGGAGGTTCCACAAGATTGCCCGCTATTCAGGATTTTGTAAAGGACTTCTTCAATCAAAACCCTAACATGAAGATTAATCCTGATGAATGTGTGGCTATAGGAGCCGCTATTCAGGCCGGTGTCATCTCTGGCGACGTAGAAGACGATATCGTTCTGTTAGATGTCACACCTCTCTCACTCGGAGTCGAGACGCTCGGTGGCGTTACTACGACGCTGATCGATAGAAATACCACCATCCCCACGGAAGAGAGCAAGGTCTTCACCACCGCTGCAGACAACCAAACGAACGTAGATATCCACGTTGTTCAGGGAGAGAGGGCCATGGCGAAGGATAACCACAGTCTCGGCAGGTTCTCGCTGACAGGTATTCCACCCGCGCCTAAAGGAGTACCTAAGATAGAGGTGACTTTCCAGATGGACGAGAACGGCATCCTCAACGTTTCAGCTGAGGATCAAGGATCCGGGAAAGAGGAAAGTATAACGGTAGAAGCGACTAGTCAACTCTCAGAAGAAGAGATCGAACGGATGAAGGAAGAAGCTGAGAAGCACGAAGAAGAAGACGAGAAGAAAAAAGAGAGGATCCGCACCAAGAACGAGGCACAACAACTGGTCTACTCTACTGAACGGACCTTAGAAGAGATGGGTGATCAGATAGACGAGTCTATAAAGAACGAGGTGCAGGAAAAGATTGACTCTCTCCAGGAAGCCATCGAAGATGACGACTTCGGGGAGATAAAGAAGAAGAAAGAGGAACTTGAAGAGACGGTGCAGCAGATCGGAGAACAGATGTACCAGTCTCAACAGGCCGCCGCTGGTCAAGGAGCAGGACCACAGGGGGCCGGAGGTGCCGCTGGTGCAGGAGCAGGCTCAGGAACTGGTGGAGCCGGTGCAGCAGCGAGTCGTGCCTCAGGTGAAGAAGGCAATTCTGACGAGGAATACGTCGATGCGGACTACGAAGTAGTTGACGAGGACGAGGAAGAAGAGGACTAAAAACCAAAAACCCTTCTTTTTATTATATTCGAAGCCAGCTTAGCATGAAAAACTATTTCATTGGGTTGTTTGGTAGCGCATCATCACACCGAAGATACTAAACCGATGTGATCAAGACATGAATGATGAGGATTATTACGACATCCTGGGCGTTGACAAAGACGCATCAGAAGAGGATATCAAGAAAGCTTACAGGAAAAAAGCGAAGAAGTACCATCCCGACAAGAATCCGGATAATACTGAAGAGGCTAGGGAGAAATTCAAGAAGGTATCTGAAGCTTATGAAGTTCTAGCTGATGAAGAGAAACGTAAACGCTACGACAGATACGGTAAACAGGGCGTAAAGCAGGAATTCGGTAACGGCGGTTTCGACATGTCAGATTTCTCACATCGAGAAGATGTACAGGATATATTCTCAGAACTTTTCGGTGGGAGAGGAAGACGAAGCGGGGGATTTGAAGATCTTTTCAGCGAGCTTTTTGGCGGAAGTCGAAGGAGTAGAAGGAGAAAGAAGAAAAAACGTGGTAGAGATCTACAGCTCAGTTTTGAAGTCGATCTAGAAGATATCAAAGATGGGACGGAGAAGACGGTCAAGATAAACCGTAAAGCTCAGTGTGAAAAGTGTGGTGGCAGCGGTAGCAGTTCCGGCGGAACCAAAACCTGTCCAAAATGCGGAGGAGCCGGCGAAGTGAAACAGGCTCAGAGGAGGGGCTTCCAACAAGTCGTAAGGATAACAGAGTGTGATAGGTGCGACGGTCGGGGGGAGATCGTAGAGAATCCCTGTTCTAAGTGTAGCGGTAGTGGAGTCGTTGAGAAAGCTGAAACTATAACCATAAATATACCTCCAGGAGCAGAAGACGGTACCAGATTAAGGGTAGGAGGAAAAGGGGAAGCAGCACCGAGAGGTGGCCAATCCGGTGATCTATACGTTACGCTCAGAGTAAGAGAGGATGATAGATTCGAGAGAAGAGGAGACGATGTACTGACCAAGGCGAAAGTGAGCATGACGGAATCTACCTTGGGAACCACTATAGAGGTCCCTACTCTAGATGGAAAAGCAGAAGTTGAAGTTCCCGAGGGGACCCAACCTGGAGAGATATTGAGGATACCGGATAAAGGATTGAAAAAACAGAGAGGTAGCGGATATGGAGATCAGTTGATCGAGATCGAGGTAAAGATTCCTGAGGACCTTAACGACGAGCAGAAAGAGATATTGGAGCAATTTGAGGATATTGAGAAGGAAAAAAATAAAAGTTGGTTCGACAGGATAAGAGGAAATTAGAAAATCTTTTTTCTAGGACTCACTTAAGTTTCACTAACTTCAAATCTTTGCCTTTCTCACAGTTTATTTTCTCTCCGATCTCTTCCACATTGTATTTAGTCCCAAATTCTATTCCCGACGGATAACACTTCTTGAAGTATTCACAATCTACCTTCCCGCACTCTTTGTCTTCCAATGTTATCACGGATCCTTCGATCACAGAATCTTCGGAAGCTGCAGTCTCTATAGGTGCCTGCTCCACTTCTACCACCTTCACCTCGTCTTGGTGGACTTTACATTTGTGCTCTTTATCCCTCACACCTGTGACTTCGTACCACTTGTTCTTTTCGAGTCCGCAGCACGAGTTTTTCAATTCACAGTCTTGACATTTTGAAAGACATCCTCCAAATCTGAATTTCATACCTTCTTTGGCTAAGCTTTTTCCTATCAATGTTACAGAACTCATATTTATCACCTTTTTAAATCACACCGGTTTCTTTAGCTATTTCTTCGGCAGCGTCTCTATTCATCTTTTTGTTGCCTAATATAGTATATCTTTCAGGTCTTATCTCGGGAGCATGGATGAGAGCCTGGATGACTTCTTCCTCTTCCACTTCGAGTCCTCTAGCGGTTGTAGGAGCGTCCACTGCCTGCAGCGCGTTCTTTATCTTTCTCCAATCTCCGCCGTAGAGGTACATCATCATTATAGTTCCGACACCACATTGTTCTCCATGTAAGGCGGGTTCCTCAGCTATCTCGTCGAGAGCGTGACTGAATTTGTGTTCACTACCGCTGGCAGGTCTTGAGGTGCCCGCTATACTCATCGCAACACTAGAACTTACAAGCGCCTTGACCACCTGCCATGCGCTTTCCTGCAGTCCCGGCCTTATATTATCCACGTTCTTAATCAGTATATCAGAGGTCATCTGGGAAAGGTTAGCCGCATAATGGGAAAAGGCTTCGTTCCTCAACCTTCTTGCCAATTTCCAATCTTTTACCGCCGTTGCATTGGAGATTATGTCCCCGCAACCTGCCGACATCAATCTGTTCGGTCCGTTAGCAATTATACCGGTGTCGGCTATCATGGCGAGAGGAGACTGTGCTCCAACTGATGTCTTGTTGCCATTTCGTTCAATAGAAGCTCTACCGGAAGCTATCCCGTCATGGGAGGAAGCAGTCGGTATACTCAAGAAGGGTATATCAGCCAGATGAGAAGAATATTTGGCCACGTCTATGGACTTCCCTCCACCTACTCCGAGTAGGAAACCCGTTTCTTTCGTGATCACCTCGCTTAGATCATCCACGGTCTCCTGGTTCGCTTCTGTGATCACCTCGATATCGACCTCGTAATCGTAATCAGAGAGTATCTCGCCGACTTTCTCTCCAGCTATTTTTCTAGTAGTCGGATCGCAGACTATGATGGCGTTTTTCTTTAGTTCAAGCTCGTCGCATGTTTCTCCTACTTTCTCCAAAGCGTCCTTTCCTACAACGACGTTTCTAGGCAGTTCCATCTTCTTGAATTTGGTGAATTCCTCTCTATTCCCTTCGGGAGAGTCGTTTTCCACCATGGTCTAACACTCTCTAACAATTTTCACTTATGGTATATTAACCTTTGTGAGAGTTTGAGAGAGTTGTAAGTCCTCTT
>JAZKSH010000135.1:0-5175 GCA_036626195.1 Thermoplasmatota archaeon
AGACCCCATAGGCTGAGAAGTATGTAGATCAGAATTAAAGAAGAGACACCCATCGGCACGAAGGGTAGGTCTTCATCCGTCAAGATTACCGAGGCAAAACCTAGACTTCCAAAGACTATCAGATGATCTATATCGTTGAACATCAGCGCGGGGAGGAACGCCAGGGCAATAAGGATCATCGGCAGCACTATGTGAGAAGGGTCAAGCCATTTCGATAAGAGCTCTTTATCAAGAACATAGGTAAGTAGCGTCACGGCAAGGATGAGCAGAAAGATTATGATCCCTAGACCTAAGACCTCGGCGCTCAATTCCGGTGATCTCGGAAGATCTATGGTCACGTAACCGTCTACATCTCGGGTCTTCGTTTTCCAAAGGGCCGGTGAATAGACCCCTAACAAATAGATGATAAGACAAGCGGTTGAAAAAGTGAAACTTGAAAGGATATTGAACACCTGTTTTTCTCTCCGGAAGGAAACGAACATCAAAAGGGTTGCTAAGATGAATATCAGAAAGATACGCAGGGGTCCCATCAAGAATGCATATGACCCACCGGCCAAAAATGAGACTATAGCCATGTTTTTGGAAGCTGTCTTTGACAGTATGTTTTCTTCTCTGTAAAAGTCTAATATGAAACATCCGAAGCAGCCGAGAAGGAATCCTATGGCCCCGATATAGAATATGTAAGGAAAATGTAGGACATAGGTGGGATCGATGGCCCATCCTTTAGTAAAATCAGGGTCTGTAAGGTGAAGGACCGCACTTCCCAGGAGTGCCGAGATCGTTGTGGGTAATATAATGGTGAGTTTCAAAGAAGAAAATATTTTCTTCAAAACCTTTCGATATTTCAGATGCATAGATAAGAGCATGAACCCGAAAGATAAGACGGAGAAGACCATCGTGAGGTAAAGGGACCTCTGCTGCAGAGCTAGATGTTCAGCGAGTCCATCTGTCTCCGCGAAAACTTCTGCAGTTGTATAACCGTGTTGTTCTATGAGTACGTAATACTTAGTGTAGGGAAGGAACCTGAAATGGTCGAATATCACTATAGCCTCTTCTTCTAGAGATATAGAGGTCGGCACGATCGCCACTATGAACCATACTACAATCCATATGCCGAAGACGCCGAAAAAGATGGCACATACCTTTTTTAAAACGGGGCTTAACTTTTTTTCTTTGAGCAGCTTTATAGATTTCCCTATCTTGACTTTGACAGCCACGTAAAGACCGCTCAAGGCCATGATCGATAAAACCATCCGCTGAAGTCCCGAGCTGATCTCTTCGGACAAAAGCATATTCGGAGGATAGAGATCGCCTATCTTCTGGAAGAACGGAATGTCCGACGCATAATAGGCGTAAAGATGGGAGTGCTCCGCACCGGCGTAACCGAGTATAAAATAATCGACGAAAGGAGGAAGGATGACGATGGCGAACCCCGGAAGTATAGCGTTATAGGTCTTGCGCAGCGGAGTATCTGCGGCCATGGAAAGTATCAACGACCCCATTATGAGTACAGGGAAATTGAAGGCGGTATGTTGTACTACGAGATACATTGAAAAAACACGATATTCGTAGATCAAAGATTCTGACACAGAACGGATTATCCCGAGTATGACCAAAAATATGAAAGCTGTCAAAGGTGTGAAACGGTCTTTTTCAAAGATCTCGATGAGACGTTCTAGGTACTTAGAGATCATCCCGGGTTCGTAGGTTTGATTTTCTTTACTATTTGAATCTTTAGACATGAACTGCCGCCTCTATTACTCTCAACACCTATAATTCATTTTTGGGATTATCTGCTTACTTCATTATGATAAAATACAAAGATCAATCTGTTCAAAGTTTTTTCTTACCCACGTATGCAGCGACCCAGATAATGACTAACACCGTAGCGTATAGATGTTCTGTGGTCATCTCTGTGTCATCTTCTAACCTCTGGTGTTCCCCTTTGAGGTCTTCCTCGCTCGCCTCTTCCACACTCAGCGTGTAAGATCCAAAGTTTCCCTCGACCGTCCTATCGCCGTTCTGGGGGGCGTAGATACCGATATAGTGGGTCTCGCTATCTTCGGGTAAAAGTATAGCTTCTTCTCCTTCGTATTCCGATGGTTCCTTGTCGAATGGATATCCCTTGACAGCCGTAGGTATAGCCGGAGAACCTTCTTCAGAAGTGTATATCTTCGCTTCCGCTCCCGCCTCTGATTCTATAGATATCTTTGTGGGTTCTTGTATATCGATCTTATAAAGGTCCCCTCCACCTCTACCTATCATTTTAGTCACGGAACCGTGTTCTAGTTCGTGTTCTCCCGCATCGAGATAAGCATCGGTGATATCTATAGTTTCAGGGCGCATCTCGTCTTCTGGACCGAAGGCGTAAAGAGCGCGAGTATCCCACCTGCCCTTGAACAGTAAATCCACCACTCTCATGTAGTTTTTTCGAGACGAAAAAGTCTCACCCATGGGCATCCAAAAATCCGGTCCATCCTCCATTCCTGAGGGAAATCTCGCGTTCCATTCGTCGGCGTCTAATACGTACCAATCACCTCGATTTGATTCGTTTTCCCATGTAGTATCATACATCGATTCCTCGAACCATGCCTCCACCATGAAATGGCCCATAAGATCATTATCCACTTCTTCTGTGGGATGGATCGAGACAATTCTGCTTGGGATACCGATCGAACGTAAGAGCGCTACAAGTGAGAAAGACGCTTCGTCACACCATCCGTTGATTACTTTTGATTTTTCCCCTGATTCTAAGTCATGTATCGATACACCGTTCATCGCTAATTTTTCAGCATCTTCTAAAGTCATACCTTGTACCTTTTTACTTTCTCCATCCAACAAAGTCTGAGTCAGTCCGTCAAAGATGACTAAAACATCGATGGTCTCTCCATTTTGTTCGACTTGGTCTTCCTCTATCCTGTACGATCTCTTATCTTCTTCTTTTATCCATGTCTTACCCATCGACTTTGAGATCACAGCGTCTTCACTTAGTTCATCCTCTAGTTTATCATCCAATCTGTCTCGAAGCCATTCTGGCATTTCCCCCTCCAGTAGTTCATCTTCTACCTTCTCTATAGTCCCGATATGGGTGTATTTATAGTTATCATTTAAAAACGATGGGCTATCCTGGCCGTAGAAAAGGATGTCGGATGCATCCCTTATAAGAGGTTCAAATTTGGGCCTTGCATCGTTCCTCTGAGCCACTATCCTGTTCAGCCTCCCCGCGCTCTCTTGTGGATCAGATGAATTGCCCGCACCGGCGAGAGCGAACTCAAATATGCTGGGCCGCTCTTCAAAATCACCGCCGAAAGGATGTAAGTTTGATGGGTAGTCCTCACTAGGATAGACAGTTCTCCCAGTGGTGAATATATAGCCGTACTCGTCTCTTGTCCCGCTTTCGTCATAAGCATAAGCTTTCAGTTCCTCTTCAGGTATTCCAAATTCCTCGGGATCATAGATAACATATATGTCGAGTTCTTCGCTCCACTCGTCCTCTGTGATTTCAAACGTGTATTTTCCTATGGTAGCGTCTCCAAATATCTCTACATTCCAGCCGTCGTCTACCTTGTTCACCTCCAGCTCATCCATGTTTTCCTTTGAAGGATATAATCGATGGTCTGCTTCCGTATAACCTTTGATAGAAAGAGTCGTACCTCTTCTTATCACCACTCTTTCAGTCGCCGCGGTGATATTTTCATCATTGTTGGAGAAAGTCTCCCATCCTTCGTATTTCAGAGTGCGATACTCGTCCTTGTAGGGGACGTAGATTCCGGGATCTCGTGGATCTTGAGAGAAGCTGATAAGTTCTTCTTCGCGCTCCGAGAGCCCCTCCTCGCCACCTTCTACAGGTGAAGCGGTCGAGACAAATGGTATCAAACCAGATAGTATGATGATCGAGAATAGAGCTAGCGTAAAGATTTTCTTCCAAATCGAGGAGGGAACCATCTTAAAGAAAGATTACGAAGCCCGCAATAAATAACCTTTTTGGTATACATCACTCTGAATTTGAAGAGGCGAGGCGCATAAAATATATTTACAACCTGATGATTTTATCCACCCGCTGTATATCGATGAAAGAACTCTCAAAAAGGTTCGGAGGTAAGAGGAAGGTCTTTATATTTATGTACCTTCTGGTGATAGCAGCCGCTCGAAGTGTATTTCAGATCTTCTTTTCCTCCCCTGCGAAAACTTTCCCTTTCCTCGTGAATATCGAATTTCTTACAGTCACTCTTTTGTTTCTCTTCATATTGTTGATGATAAAGATCATCGTTCCCGGGTTGGAGTTGAAAGACGTAGAGATCGGATCGCTGTCGGTGTTTTGGATCGTGATATTGACGCTCCCTTTGAATAGGATCTTCTTGGGTCTTATACCCGGTACGCAGATACCTTACCTGGAAAACAATTTTGGTATATTTGCCTTCACCCTATTCATCGCCCTTTACTTCGCTGAGATGATCAAAGAAGAATCGGGTTCTCGAAGTTTATTCTATACCGTCGTCTCTTTTCTGGTTTTGTTCTTTTCTTTCTCTTTCTTTGCCGCCACGATCTTCAATCAGGGACAGCTCCTTTCCGCACTCTCTTGGGTTAACTTGAACCATATATCGACCCGATTCTTGACATCATGGACGCTGATCCTTCTTTTCGAGGCCGTTTTACTGTTTTCCGTGACCGCTCGCCTTTATGACAAAGAGGCGTTCCTTTCTCTGCTTAAAAGCATCAAACCTTTTAGAACACTACATTTCGTCGGCTTAACTTTTATAGGCTTCGTCGTGGCTTACAGCCTCGGCGGTAACGTTTTACTCGATGCGTCGGTTCTGCTCCCCATAGCCTGCATGGTGCTGACATGGCAGTTCTCGACCATGATCAACGACTTTTATGATAGAGAGACTGACGAGATAGTTCATCCAGATAGACCACTGGTAAAAGAAAAGATAGATCCTAAAACTTTCAAGGAGATAGGGATCGTCTGCGCGATGCTTTCACTCCTTTTATCTCTCCTTTTCAGCGTCGAATTATTCTTGATCAACTCGATATTTGTTTTTGCGGGAGTTGCTTATTCCAAACCTTCGATAAGATTGAAGAACAGGGTGTTCGGCCACGTGTGCGTGGGTTATGCCAGCATGACTGCTTTTCTCTTCGGAGTGTACGGGGTCTTCGCCCTTAACGAAGTAAACC
>JAZKSH010000136.1:0-5148 GCA_036626195.1 Thermoplasmatota archaeon
CACCTACGGCTAGGCCCGAACCTATTCCGATAAGACCTAGACCGAATCCCGAGTATCCAGCCATCGCGTCTATCGCTCCACCTCCGAGAAGCCCGGAGAAGACCATAAGTAGGATCGCTATCAGCAGGCCGTAGATAGCTTGGGTTTCAGGTAATACAGAGAAGACCATACCTTTTCCAAAGAGGTCCTCTTTTTCTGCGACGCTCCCTATACCGGCTCCCGATGCGATGCCCTGACCTATTCCAGAAAGACCGGCAACGCCGACGGCTAGACCTCCACCGATAGTTATCATCCCAATTCCCAAACCTTTGTCGCCCAGTAAATCTGCAGAGATATCGCCGCCCAACAACCCCGTAAATACCATGATTAGTATGCCCACTAGCAATCCGTAAATCGCTTGAGTTTCAGGTAAGACGGAAAACACCATGCCCTTCCCGAATAATTCTTCTTTCTCGCTGTACGCCGCTATGCTCCCAGAAGAAGCGATACCTTGACCTATGGCGGATAGACCGGCGATACCGACCGCCAAACCGATGCCCAAAGAAGCCACCCCCACAGTCAGCGGAACTGTCGTTCCCTCTCCGATGACCCCTGTGAACAGCAGTAACAGGACCGCTATCAGTAAGCCGTAGATAGCCTGCGTCTGCGGGAGAGCCTGATAAACCAAACACTTTCCGAATTTATCCGGCTTCTCCGCGATGGTGCCGGCTCCGGCGGAACCGGCGATACCGACACCGATACCGGCGCCCATACCCGCTATGCCGACGGCCAGGCCAGCGCCGATCGCCGTTAGGAAGGTTCCTCTTTCATCCTTCTCTATCTCTACCTGTATCTCGTCTCTGTAGGTTTTATTTGTTTCAACATCCTCTACGGACAAAGTTACGTTGTGATTCCCTTCCTGAAAAGTATGACTTACGTTCTTTCCATGAACTATTTCCTCACCAAAATCCCACTCGATGCTATCTTCCTCGTAAGTGACATTTTCGGCGGTGAAGTTGAATCTTATCTCTTCCCCCTCGTCCTCTGTCATGTATCTTTTTACGTGATCTCCCACATCTCTATATTCTCCCTCTTCGTATACCAGTATATCCACCCTACCTTCTACTTCGTCCTCTTGAGCCTGTGCGACCGTATTTTCTAGACCCTGTGTCGTTACGAGACCTGACAGCAGTAGAGTCGTGGTCAAAACGATCAGGAAAGTCGATGCTTTTGAATCCATATCTACCTCGAACAAACTCATCCTTTCACCTCTTCTTCTATTTTTGTATACTCTCTTTCAGCTTTAAAAGGTTCGTATTCAGATCCTCCGCCTTCGTAGAAATAGCCGAAGAATTCCACGTACTGCAATCTTAAAGAGTGAACGAAAGATCCCAGGGCTTGAAGTACCGCGTTGATCAGATGACCGACGATCATGACCACTAGACCGAAAAAGTAGAACGGTATTTTAGGGTTTACTATCCCGGCATACCCCATAAAACTGATTATACCCAAAACCGAAACGATTGCTCCTAAGGTCTGTTGGAGCTTGCTGGAATCCTTCAACCCTTTCGATGCCAAGACCAAGCCGCCTATCAGTATCGCCGCGGCGAGCGGAAGATTGACAGGGTTGTCTGAAACGAGGTCCGCTAGAACGTTCACGGTCAGAGCTATCCCAGAAGTAGCCAAGCCCAAAGCTAGAATCCTCGAGAAGGAGAGGAAGTCTCCTATGAAACCGGTCAGCTCGAAAAATGATAATCCTTTAGCGCGCAATACCATGAGTAGAAGCCCGATCCCGGTCAGAACCCCTCCTATGATGTTTACCGTGCCTGTAAGTTCGAACAACAATTCCGTCCCGAAAAAATAATCCCATCCGAACAGATAACCCGATATGAGTATGGCTCCCCCTGCCTGAAGTGTCCACCAGGAAACGCTCTCTTTCAAGATTTCTTTGTAGTTTTTATCCTTCAAATATTTCATGAACTGAAGGAATATCCCCGCATTTAGATAGAACAGACCTATCAACAAGGAGATTATAAGAAGTACCAAAGGACCTTCTCCCTCCAAAGTTTTCAAGACAGCGAGATCGTTGATGAAATCTAATCCTAACCTGCCGAAAAGATTGGTATGACTATCCTGTGCCGGACCTAGATAGCCGCCCTGTAGGATGCCAAAGGTAAATGTACTTATCCCGACCCCCAATAATACAAAGGAAAAATTTCTCGTCCCTTCCTCGACCTTCCCGATACCCTGAAGGAGTATTATTGAAGTCAAGATTATCAAGATGCCGTAAATAGCGTCACCGAGCATCAGACCGAAAAATATGACGAAAGCCGGAGCTAGAATAAAAGTTGGATCGATCTCGTCGTACCGTGGAGGAGCGAACATGTGGGTCAAAAGTTCGAAAGGTTTGATCACTTTAGGATTATCCAACTTCGTGGGCACCTCGTCCGGGTCTTCTGGCTCTTTGGTCAACACTTCGGCGTAGCCATCACTTGCTCTTTTCACAGTTTTCTCGACTTCTTCAATATTTTTTTCCGGCGCCCAACCTTTCAATATCGTCGTCGTTTCCGTCTTTCCGAACCTCTGTAAGACCTCTTCTTTCTCTCGGTGGATATCGAGTTCTTCCTTCAAGGCGCGATATTCTTTTTCGTGGTCCTCTTTCAGGGACTTCAATTTTTTCAAAATTTCTTCTCTAGAGTTTTTTAATTCTTCTATTTTCGAGGACAAAGTATCTAACGCTTCGTCCGGCGTGCCTTTAACATCCTCCAGGTCTAGAGGACGGACATCGCTCTGTCTCAATATGGATTGAAATTCATTTTTATCCTTGATGAAAGCCGCAGCGATTACCACGTACCTCTTTTCTTCTTCCCTAGTTCTTTCTACCTCGTAGAAATACGACTCTAGATCCCTGATATTCTTTTCGAACTCATGCGGATCCTTTGTGATACCCGCCTCGATCACGGTAAAGGATGAGTCTCTAAGATGATTCAGGTCTATATCTAGAAAAGATATCAATTCTAAGTCGGCCCTAAGCTGTTCGAGATCATCTATTTTTTTATTTATTTCAGTCAATTTCTCATCTAGATTTAATATTTTGTCACCGTGTTCCTCGAATATGCCGTCTATGTCTGAAAGCACATCGTCTAGATTTTTCTTTTCCCTCTTTATCTTTTCAATCTCTTCCGGAGAGACGAATTCTTTGACCACGCTCTTTTCCGGCTCTAACCGATCGAAGATATCTAAGATGGAGGATAATTTGATGTCATAATCTGTCAGCTCGCTTACCCGTTCCGAAATACCCTTTGGTTCCACGAGGTCCTTAACTTCCCCATCCCTATCGATGTCACTGATCTCCGCTACGCCCTCTTCATGTAAAGAGTCTATAAGGCCATCTACGTGATCGTCATGGGCCAATACGGTGAGATCCTTCATCCGCTCCGGGAAGAACACCTCTTCATACCTCCATCACTCTTTTTATCACGTGATCGACGGCTTCAGAGATATATTTTTTAGTTGATCTCCTTATTTCCTCAACTTCGTTTTCACCCCTTTTTCTTATCTCCTCCGCCCTATTCTCGGCTTCTTTTTCCGCTTTTTCTTTCTTTTCCTCCAATTCTTTTCTGAGAGAGAAAAGAGCGTCCTCTTTCTCCTGTTTAGCGTCTTCTTTTGCCTCTTTCACAAGCTTTTTTGCCCTTTCCTCCGCTTTCTCTATCCTTTCTTGAGCTTTCTTTTCCGCCTTCTTTATCTTCTTTATCTTCTTTATCTCATCCACCGCCACGATAAAACCTCTGCTTAGCTCGGTATGTATAGTCCAGTTTCTTGGTGGTACGGGTACATTTGCGGGTAATTTAGAAGATGTTATAAAGATTTTGGTCGCGCTTCAAAGACTTAATAAACGGGCAGCACTATGGTAGCTAATAGAAATAAAAGTAATAAATCTTGAATGGGAGAGTCAGTAAAGATGTTCACGGACCTAAAAATAAAGAAATCATGGGCTGCGGCGGTATCTCTTCTCTTGATCATCTCGATATTTATAGGGGGTATAGGAAATTCCGGTCTTTCAGGAGATGATATCGATGGAGAGGATGAACAGATAATACTGGTGAAAGCCGGGGGTGAAGAGGAACGAACCTTGTTGGATGAGATGGACCTGAACGTGATAGACACCTATAACGATTTTGCACTTGTCGAGGCTGGAGAGAGCACGATGAAGTCTTTGAAGAGCCACGGTTTACGGGTCAACTCGCTGCCTTCCCGTACGGAACTGTCGGTGAAAGGCCATACATTCGATGTAGATCAGGGAAGACCCGAACTCGATACCGCTCTAACGATGGAAAATTACGAGAGCGGAACCGAGGGAACTTACATCATTCATATGCTCGGACCAGTGAATCCTGGATGGAGAGAGAGTTTAGAGGAAAAAGGTGCAGATATAATAAATTACGTTCCTAATTACGCGTACGAAGTCAGGATGACCCCTGAGATCGCAGAAGATATTGAAGATCTTTTCTTTGTCGATTGGGTCGGCATATACCAGCCGGAATACAAGATCCAACCTTCTCTCTCAGAGATCGACGAAGACAAACTTGCCGTCAACGTCGAATTTATTCAGAACCCGGATCCTAGAACCATCGATACCATCAGATCGAAATTCGCGGTTAACAAGTCCCTTAACGACGGGAACAGAGGATATCTCACGGTAGATGTGACCTCTGAAGGAGAAATCGAAGAATTGGCCCTGATGAACGACGTTTATTTCATCTCGCGGTACGTGGAACCTGAACTTCACTCTGAAGTGGACAGTCAGATGATAGGAGGTGGTGCATGGTTCATGGACGACGAGCACGACGATCCTACACGACCTTACAGGAAGCACGGTGATTTCGGCGCCTACATCAACCAGATAGGCTATACCGGGAAGAACGTCACCATAGCGGTTGCGGACACGGGTATAGGGAACGGTACAGCTGGGGACGCGGGTCATCCCGATCTAACGGGCAGAGTGATAGGAGGACACGGCTTCGAAGATCTAGAAGACGATCACTGGGTCGATGGACATGGCCACGGAACACACGTCAGCGGTTCGATAGCGGGAGATACGTACGGGGGCACAGGTGAAGAGGGTGAGTACCCAGGTTTCGGCCCATATATGATGGCCCAGGGACTTGC
>JAZKSH010000137.1:0-5110 GCA_036626195.1 Thermoplasmatota archaeon
GGACAGGTGATCATGAAAGTGGAGACCATGAGATCACTGTAACCATTGACGCTGACAAAACACTGACAGCTCACTTTGCAGAACTTGAAGCAGACGAGTATGTTTTGACCATAAATCGTGACGGCGGTGGACTTACTGAGCCGGAGCCAGGTGATCACATCTACCAAGAAGGTGAACAGGTGACGGTTGAAGCCATACCGGATGAAGGTTGGTATTTTGTGGAGTGGACAGGTGACTATACTGGAACTGAAGAAGAGATCACTTTGACCATGGACGAAAATAAAGAGATCATCGCGCACTTCGACGGGGACGAGGCCATCTTCGAAGTGGAGATCATCGATTTTGACGAGGAAGTCGAGATCGGTGAAAATATCACTATTGAATATCAGATAGAAAATACCGGAGCGGTAGAGGACACACAAGAGATCGAGCTCAGGACTGGAGGTGTCTATGTTGAGAGAGTAGATATCACACTAGCTGGAGGAGAGGAGTATATGGGGAAATTTATGTTCGAAGCTTGTAATTTGAGATTCGGTGAAGGAGGCGAGTTCGACTTTATCGTGGTTACCGAAGATGGAGAGGATTCGGTGAGCATAGTGGTGGAAGATACGTCGGATATCACTGACGGGCCAACGGATACCGCTGACGAAGAGAGCTTCCTGTTTAGTTACTGGTGGTTGCTATTCATAATGAGCGTGTTTATCGTATGGGCGGCTTTGTTAGCACTGCTGATCAGAAGAGATGGAGATAACGATGAGGAGCAAAGGGATCAAGATCATCAGCAACCTATTCAACAGCAGGGGTCACCTCCCTCGCAGCAGTCATCTCAACAGCTATCACCTCAAGAACCGCCTGTTGAAGAGAAAACAGATCTCCCGCCGCCACCTCCGCCTGGAAAATAGTGAAGAAACTCGAGGGTCTAAAAGCATCCATATAAAGACTGATCTCGTTAATAATAGCTTGATTTCTATTGTAGCAAAAAAGAGGCATGTATGCATGGTGGATGAAGTGTACGTAGATAATTGGATCGAGCTGAAGAAGGAGGAGGATGAGCTGTAAAGCTGATTGTTGGTGAATACTGAGAGTGAGCGGACTTTTCTACTGGCTTGAAAGAGTTGATCGAGAAGTGGAGCGGGTCTGTAGTTGAGGAGTGACCCTTGTCTACACTTCTACTTGATCTTCGTCGAAAACTAATGTATAGATTGAAGAAGAGGGACTGCCAACTTTCCCCGCCCGACCTCCCCTGCGCTGGCTCGAACGCTCCCTTCGAGCCTGCTCGGGGAGGAAAGGTAAAAACTTATCCTAACTGAAAAATTATTTTAATGATTTATAAAATGATGTACACGGGCGGTTATATGGAAAAAGAAACTGTAATTTTGGTAACGACTAATTTTATAATTCAGAGGAACGATATCCTTTCATGGTCGAGAGTGAAGCTCATAGGAGAATGAGAAAGGAAGTGGAGAAAAGGCTTGAAGAGAAAGGCGTGGACTTTATTTCCTCACACTCTCCTGATTCCGAAGGGAGCGGTCCTGCATTTTATTTGGATGATCCAAGGAGAGAGGGAAAGACCAAGTCAAGTCTTCAGATATCTCAGCCTGACATCCTGGTAAAAGAAGACGGAGCGGTCAGCGTGATCGAGATCGAAAAGGAAGCGAAGACTCCCAAGTATCTCTTGGGTGATCTGTATGCTGTTGTACATTCTGAGTGTTACAGCGACGAGTTAGGGCGAGTGAATAAAATAGGTGAAGTGAACAAAGTGTACATTTTGATCGGTGAAAAGCGGAGTGAAAAGGGATATAAAGCGGGTCAGTACGAGAATCTTGTGGAACAGTTGCGAGAGAAGTGCGAAGTGAAGTTTGGGATATTTTGGAAGGATGGGGTTGTAGATTTGGTGGAGGAATGTTAGGGAATAATTTTTGGTCTGATAGGATGTGAGAAGACAACTTTCACTTATCTCTCCCCCTTAAATGTTTTAAATGGTCAAGCGTATTTACAATTTACAGGAAAAAGTTTATAGAAACTTTAAGCTATTAGAGCATATGTAGGAATGGGTTTCAAATGGATTTCGGTAAACTAAAAGAAAAATCTTCGGAAGAAATCAAAGAATATTTACTCAACTCCGTCATGAAAACAGAGAAGGAGATAGAGAGAGAGGAGGTTGAGAAGAAGAGCGAATCTGATTTAAAGATATTCTTGATCAAATCTTTAGGCTTACACCCGAATGATTTGCCTAATAGTATTGATGAATTATTGGAGTCTGAGGACATAGGATATAACTTTGAAGAATTTCTAAAAGAGCATAAGTTCATCGTTACCGAGATCAACGAGAAGACTTATGGCTTAAAGATCCATACTCCCGAATACAAAAAAGAAGACGATTTTATAATCTTTATCGAAGACAATTATTGGCACGTTTGGACTCTAGCTAGAAGGTATTGGACTAGAAAGACTTTAGAGAAATTGGTCGATAATCATCCCCTATTAGAAAGATCATTTATTAATCCGGAGGAATTAGAGGAGCTGACTTCCAAGAATTTAAGAGAAGAGATGGAAGAGCAGTCGCATTTCTCAGGTTTTGTGGCCAAGTACAAACCGTTCTATTCTGAAAAACAAGTGAGTATAAACATGTATGGAGGGACTTATGAAGACTTGAAAACCGTGAAAAATGAATTCCAAGCTGAACCTACCCAGATCACCATATCTATGAAAAATTCTCCGGTCAACTGTGTATTGGGAAATCTGCACGGGAATGAAGGTTTTATCTCTCTTTCAACGATACTCGAAGGCTATTATGATTGGGGTAAGAAGATCGCCGATGTAGCTTCAAATCTGTTCGAGGAATCAGATAAGAAATCCTTTGAGATGGATGAATCCCCCGTTGAGATAGAAGAAGAAAAGAACGGTCTACATCATTTGAGATACAAAAGCTTCTACGCCTTCACATTAGAGCCTCAATTAGATTATAACAAAGACGAGATCGATAAGCTTTTTGAGAAAACATTGGAGTGGTTATTGGAGAAAAGGCGCGGTTTCTATGGATACAGGTGGGACGAAGACAGCTATCATCTGTTGAAAAAAGAAAGTATGGATTTCTTTCAATTATCCAAACAAAAGGATGAACTCGTCCTTTATCCATTAGAGGGATGTTCAGAGAAGACCGTAAAGAGCGTTTGTAAGGATATCAGTGAGAACGTATTCAGTGACCTTACGGTAAAAAATTACAGTAGTGAACCAGCCGCCGGGGCGTGATGCCTTTGGAGAAAAATTGGCCGAGGATCCAAAGAGAGTTAAATAGCCTCAACCTGTTCTATTCTGCTGTTGTCGGTAAAAGTGAGGAAGAGGACGATCTCCGGGATTTAGGTTTTGAAGACTTCATCCATCCCAAGTTCAAAGATCCTTATTCTGAGAGGGGGCTGATCGAAGCAACACCTGATTTCTTACTTTTGCGGGACGATTATACTTGTTTCGTAGAAGTCAAATCGGGGAGAAATATCGACGAAAGACATATAGAACAATCCCAAAGGAATTCTTCATTTTCTATAGAGGGGATCCGAGAATCCTTCAATAGATACCTAGAGATAAGCGCCGAGATAAGAGATTATGACAGCATCTTCGTTTATAAAAAGGAATATTTGGAAGAGTGTATCAATAACGAGAAATGTTTGGAAAGGCTGGAAAAGATAATGGAAGATTCCGTAGTGCTAAGTCAAGAGCGAGGCGGAAGATTGAAATTTTGGAACGATACTAGAAGAACATCATTGGAAGAGTTGAATGATTCATTAGGAGAAGGGATAAGATTACCGGTAACACCAAAGAACGAGATAATGATAGTCGATGATCCCGAAGTGGAGAATGTGGTGGTATATCTTATAAGAAAGTTTAACGAGAGATTGAGAGAGGAGAAAGAAATCGTTGTATCTCCTGGTGATATATACAGAGAATTCATCCCTGGTAACATACAGTGTGACAGAGATCGTGTGAAGAACGCGATGGAAGCCATGAGAGAACTAGACGCAGTCACTTTGAAGAAAGGTGATAGTAAATACAGGGTGAAACGTGACGATGTTGGTTATCTTATGAGGATCCCGGACGTGCTGAGGGAGAAGGATGTAGATGATATATTAGAAAAAGAGTCGGGAGGTTTGGAGGACTTCGGTGTCGAATTTGAGTAACAGGATTAATCGGTATTTGTCTTTCACCCGTTAGAAAATTCATATATGAGATGATATTGATTTTTACTCGTTGGAGTGTGACCATCATCCTTTCAAAAACTTCTACGGTGCTGTTGTGATGGGCCTATCCACTTCCTGCTCGATATTGATGAGATGGTTATTCAATAGGCTTGAAGGTCCTTTGAATGAAGACATCCAGCTGTTTATCAAGAAAGTTACTCATCTCTCCGCAGGGCATCTACCGAGCTTGGTAGGGTTGATCATTGCTGTATATCTGATCATCGAAGGCGGCATGGCCAGGTGAACGGGAGCGGTTGTGTGTATGGATTAAGAAGGGGGACTGCCTACTTGTTTGTGGAAACAATTTTTCAAACAATCACAAGCAGAGTTTAGACTATTTTTTAAAGGATCCAATTCGTCAGAACTGATTCGTTATGTCAGTATGATCAAACGTTTTTCCTCAGTTCCTCTATCTTTTCTTCTAATTCCGGGATTTTGTTTTGGATGATGTCCCAGATGATCTCATCATCTACTCCAAAATAGGCATGCGAGAGTATGTCTCTGAGGCCTGAAATTCCTTTCCAATCTATGCCTTGATTGTTCTCTTTGATTTCATCAGGTAGGTTCTTAACAGCTTCACCTATCACTTCGAGGTTTCTCAGGACCGCGTCCATAGTTTTTTCATCTGTTTTAAACTCCTCGAAGGTCATATTATAGTGGAACTCGTAACTTTTTGAACTAAGTTACGAGCTCCACAACTAGTTAATAACCCTTTAAAAGTTAAAAATCGGGTCATTGACTATATTTGTGAACTTTCTTATCTTCCTGATCGAATCAGAAATGTCTTCTAAATAATCTCTATACTCTCGCGGCATACTTAGTACTCCTTAGGATCTCATCTTTCAAGTGATCTTTTAAGGCCTCTTTTATGACAA
>JAZKSH010000138.1:0-5107 GCA_036626195.1 Thermoplasmatota archaeon
TTAGTGTCGGGATAATTATGTCTACAGAGAAAAATCTTGAATTGATGCGTGAGTTTGTTGAGTCCATAGAGGAGAAGGACATAGAAGAGACATTATCTTTTTGTACGGAGGACATAAGATTTGTGAATCCTTTTGGTACCTTCGAAGGAAAAGAAGAAGTCAGGCGTTTTTTTGAGTGGTTGTCGGGGAATCTCCAAGACATGAAGTATACTGAAACTGGAGCTGGCATATTTGGGGAAGGAGATAAAGCTGCATATGAGCATACTCTCACCGGCAAATATGATGGTGAAGAGATCGAGGTCTTAATGATATGCACTTACCAGTTCAGCAACGGGAAGATAAAGGAGCTGCATTATACCATGGACACTTTGGAACTAGCAAAGCAGGCTGCCGGGGGATTCCTGTCGGAAAGAATGGTGAGTTCTATCTACAAACAAACCCGCAAGGGACTAGATTAGTCTAAAAAACTTTAGCTTTTCCCTATATTCACTCGAAGCTCATTGAAGTCCGGCCGGTGTGCGCGAGTCGAGGACCAGATGGGAGATGTACCCAAGCAGGAAGAAATAAAGGATCCAGATGAAAAGATTGGAGTCGGTTAAGAGCGAGAATAGTGTGACTATCCATATGATTATCAATATGTAAAATAACATCCTGCTGTGGGCGAAGGCTCGGTGATGGCTGGTGAAAGGAGGATCTAGAATATCGGGGAGTGACCCGCCGAAGATCGAAGAGAAGATCATTATGAAGAAAAGCATGACTTCCATGGATAGTATAGATGTCAATGTTGATCGGAATGAAGGCTCCGGCGGTATGAAGAACGTCCTGTGAAGGAAATGCCAGATAAAGTATCCTAAAAAGGCGAAAATAACCGCTCCTACCATATGGGTTCTTTTATTCATTCGGTCGGAGATATGAAGAATCATTATTTATAAGCTTATACTTGGGAGAGGGTAGTTCGAAAGTGGGATGATGGAAAATATTATTTAGTAACCTGGATTATGATGAGGAGAGTCCTATGCAGGAAAACGACCGGTCAGAAGAAGGCTTCACCGTCACCCCTTGGGAAGTCGAGGGCGACATAGATTATGAGAAGTTGGTAGAAGACTTCGGTACTGAGAACGTGGACGAGGTGTTATTGGACAGAATCGAGGAAATAGCGGGAGAAACTCATTTCATGCTGAGAAGGGGTATATTTTATTCTCACAGAGACCTGGACCGTATCCTCGACGAATATGAAGAGGGGAAAAAGTTCGCTCTTTACACGGGTAGAGGCCCTTCAGGGCATACCCATGTTGGACACTTGATGCCCTGGATATTCGCCAAGTGGATGCAGGACAAATTCGACGTCGATCTTTATTTCCAGTTGACTGATGATGAAAAGTTCCTTTTCAATTTCGATAGCGAGTTAGAGGACACGTATTCTTACGCTCTAGAGAACGCTAAAGACATAATCGCGCTCGGTTTCGATCCGGAGAAGACTCACATCTTCATAGATACCGATTTTATCCACGAGTTGTATCCTTTAGCTTTGAAAGTCGGAAAGAGGTTGAACTTCTCCAACGTGAAGGCGGTCTTCGGCTTCGACAATTCGACCAACGTCGGCAGTATATTTTACACCGCGATCCAGTCGGCTCCCTGCTTTTTGCCCACTGAGCTGGAAGATAAAGAAGTCCCCGTGTTGATACCGTGTGGTATCGACCAAGACCCTCATTTCCGGCTGACTAGAGATATAGCTGAAACTATCGGCTACATAAAACCGGCGCTCCTTCACAACAAGCTGGCTCCTTCCTTGGACGGCACCGGAAAGATGTCCGCGAGTAAACCTAAAACCACCATATTTACGACAGATAAGCCGGAAGATGTTGACGAGAAGATAAACGAGGCCTTCACGGGAGGCAGGATATCCGCTGATGAACAGAGAGAGAAAGGAGGCGATCCCGCTGTCTGTTCAATCCAAAATTACAGGTACTACATTTTCGAAAGCGATGACGAAAAGGTGGAAGGGATAGCGGAGAGATGCCGTGAAGGAGATATACTGTGCGGTGAGTGTAAACAGAAGTTGAAAGACAACATCAAGCAATTTTTGTCGAAACATCAAGAGCGCAGAGAAAAGGCTGAAGATATGTTGGACGATTTTCTAGTAAAAGATTGTGAGGAATAGGGTGGTTTTTAGAAATTTAGGTTTCCGGATTCCATCTGCTTTTTGATCTGCTTTCTCATCTTACGATTGCCTGAGAATCCTTTAATGGCTTTCTTTGTTTTCTTGTAGTGCGACAGAAGTTCTCGTATATCCTTTGGGCTCCTTCCACACCCCTTTGCTATTCTCCGGACGCGTTCTCCTTTTATCTTCTTTGGATTTTCCATCTCCTCCTCGGTCATGCTGTCCATTATTATCCTAAAGTCGTCCAGCTTTGCCTGAGTTGCCATTATCTCGTCTTCCGATATACTGCTTGGTCCCATGGGTAACATATCCACTATCTTTTGAAGCGGCCCTACACTGGTGAGCATCTCCATCTGCTCGTACATGTCCTTGAGGTCGAAATCGCCGGCCAGCATCTTTTTGGCGGTCTCCTCGGCCTTCTCTTCGTCCATCGCCTCCTCGGCCTTCTCCAAGAGTTTTTCTATATCCCCCATCCCTAGAAGCCTGGACGTGAAACCTTTGGGATCGAACTCTTCCAGGTCGCGTATCCTTTCACCGGTGCCTATGAAAGCTACCGGTGCGTCGGTCTCGGCGACCGCACTTAGGGCGCCTCCACCTTTCGCCGAGCCGTCCATCTTGGTTATTATCGTCTTCGTCACTCCTACGGCGTCGTGGAAGGCTTTAGCCTGAGGACCGGCCTGTTGACCTATCGAGGCGTCCACGGTCAAGATGACTTCGTCCGGTTCTGCAACATTTTTTATGAGCTTGATCTCTTTTATCAAATCGTCCTCAAGAGAGTGTCTACCCGCGGTATCTATTATCACAACATCGTAATTATCGAACTTGTCCATACCTTCCCTTACCACCCTTGGAGCTTTCTCTGCGTCGGCATCGCCGTATATCGGTACTCCGGCATCTTCCGCCACCTGCTCTAACTGGTCGTAGGCCGCGGGCCTATGCGTGTCTCCGGCTATAAGAGCCGTGTTGAGCCCCCTTTTCTGGAAGTGAGCGGCCAATTTTCCACAGGTGGTAGTTTTCCCCATACCATAGAGACCGACCATCATTATCACCTGGGGCTTGAGTTCTAACTCCGTTCCGTCCCCCATTATCTTGACGAATTCATCGTGGATTATACGAATGAGATGTTCCCTGGCGCTCGCCCCTCCTGAAGGTTTTTCTTCCAGAGCTCTCTCTTTTATCTTTTCGGTCAATTCAAGGGCTAATTGAACCTCTATGTCCGCCTCTATCATAGCCCTCTGTATATCCTTGGCTACTTCTTTGACCAGACTTTCATCTACGTGGCTCGCTTTGGTGATCTTATCGACTGCATTCCGTAACCCTTCTTTCAGATTTTCAAGAGCCATGGATTATCGAATCGTTCGAAAGGGTTATTAATACTTTTGGTCCTCCCTCTCGAAGCTTTGGTTAGTCTTCAAAGTTGTTTCAATTCTTTATTTATGGATTTCACCAGTTCATCTTTTTTCAGCCTAAAAATATTTTCTACCTTTTTTCCGTTCAGAAAGAGCCACTCCCACTCCCATGGTGAGATGGAATATCGAAGAACGTCTTCCCTAGTGTCTATGGCGTGAATCTCGTGCTGAATTCTTAGGTCGTCGATCTCTTCGATCCGTCTTTTGAATTTACGGGAATTATGGATGCTGAAAGGACATCTGTTACTGAACGCCTGATCTATCGCTAACAAATTTTCATCGGATAGATCCCTCGGTTGGAAAGAAGGTTTCACCAATTCTGGAACCTCAACGTCTTCATGAGGATACCAGACCAGACTGATATAACCATCTTTTTCTATCACTTGAAAACCCATGTCTTTAATCATATCCAGGGGGAAATGACTGGGATGATCCCACGCTAAAGCCGCTAAACCGGTAAAATTATCCGAGGTAGCTTCGATAGCCTTTTCGACCAATTTTCTCTCAGAATTCAGATGTTCCTGTTTGGTCATGGAAGGTCTAACCCAGTGAAAGCACATCAAGGTCGCGGCTCGCGTAGCGAAGATAGGAAGAGGAGCTTTTCCCACGGGCATGTATTCGACGAAACCTGTTGCTTCTCCATTTTCATACTGAACAAAACCTTTCATCCCCTTTTCGATCATCTCCTCTCTCCAGTAGAACGTTTTTTCTAGAGGACCTTTCAGCTCGTTCCTTACGACTTCAGCACCTCCCGGACAGCATATTATCTCGTTCATGTTACTCTCATCTAACGGAACCGTTCCCTCTTCATTTCTACCCATATCGAGTGAAAGGTTTAGATTCGATAAATATATATCGGTCAACTTCAGCGAAAAGAGTTAGGGGAAAACTAAAGTATATCTTCCTTCATATCATGATACGATGGGAATGGCGGAAAAAGAGGATTCAGAAGGGAAAGGAGAGGCTTCAGCCGATGGCAGGACCACTTTTAACAATATAAAAGGTACGAAAGTTTACGACGCCGACGGGGAAGAGGTCGGTCGTGTGAGCGATGTAGAGGTGAATCTGACCACTTTGAACCCTACAAGGTTGATAATCCACAAAGGATTTTTCGGCAAGTATCTGCGTATCAATCTAAAATATGTGGAGAAGGTAACCCGGGATTCCATACAGCTGTGGATAACCCCGGCTAAAAACTTGGTGGGGACCAAGGTAATGGATATAGAGGATACGGAGATGGGAAGAGTGGAAGAAGCACAGAGAAGTAAGGACGGCGACCTTGAATACATAAAGGCAGTGACCAGTTTGATAAGTACCCGGGACGGGGAGGGTAAGATGGACACCTACACGATACCGATAACCTCGTTCGAGGACATGAGCATAAGCCTGCCGCCGGCATCGTTTAAAGAGGAACCAATGCCCACCCATCTTGACGTAGATAAAAGGACTCTTTACATCGAGGCCGACGAGATAATCGACGTCGGGAAGGACTGTATACGGCTGCGAAAGAAGAAAGAGAATTACTTGGATATCAAAG
>JAZKSH010000139.1:0-4972 GCA_036626195.1 Thermoplasmatota archaeon
GGTTCAACTTCATTATTGCAAACCGGACACTCGAGGAGTTCTTCCACTTCACCAGTTTCTTCCTCTTCATTTCCCTCTTCATCTTCCTCTTTATCCGCCTTTTGGTCGCCTATAGCCTTTTCTTTCATCTCTTCGGCTTCTTTCTTGACTTTTTCCTCGGATTCAGTGCTAGTCTTATCCGCCAAAATCTTTATGTCTGGATCATCTTCCTCTGTTTCGTCTTCTTCCCGTATCTCTTCTCCTTCACCCTCTTCCACTGTTTCCTCTTCAGACTCTTCGATCAAAGTCTCACCACAGCTCGGGCATTCCTCGGTCTCGGCTGATACTTCGGTTTCACAGAGAGGACATTCTTTCATCTCTTCCTCTTCTTCAGTCTCCTCTTCCACTTCTTGCTCTTCTTCCTTGGTTTGCTCTTCCACCTCCACTGCTTCCTCTTCACTTTGCCCTTCGGTGAAGGATATCACAGCCGCATAATCCTTACCGCATTCAGGACAGGCTCCTTCGACCATCAAACAATCTTTATGGTAAGCGTTCCCGCATTCACATGTTAACCCGCTCTCGGGGTCTGTCGGGCTGCTGCAAATGCTGCAGATCTGTTCAGAAGTAGATTTTGGGCCCGAGGATACCCCTCCTATCATCTTATCCGGGGCTTTAGGTGGAGCAGAAGTAGATGACCCCGCCTCGGCAGACCCTGTATCTATAGTAGATGGTCTTTCTTCTCTCTCACTTTCCAGTTCTTTCAGCTTTTCGGATCTTTGCTCTTTAATCTTCGAGAATTTTGATTCTTTAACAGGCATGAGTTTTTCCTGTTCCTCCCTCCGTTTTTTCAAGTAAACGAAGAGACCTACTAAGACTATAGCGATAGGTATAGGGGAGAAGTACCACCAGTTTATACCTACCTCCGCCACCTTTGTTTCCGTTTCATGAACATTGCCAGCTCCGTCCCTGACCACGATACGATAGTTGACGTCGCTGAAACCGACTTCGTTACCGGGTATAGTGGCAGTGTACGCTCCCTCTCCTTCGGTCATCTCTTTCTCCTTCCAGCCGTCTCCCGTATCGTATTCTAAAATAATCTGGTCGATGCCGCTGTTATAGTCACTAGCTTCTACTGAAATCGTAAGATCGTTTCTCCAAACCGTGGCGCTAGCATCAGAAGAGTCTACAATAGGGTTTCCAAGATCGATCAGGTAGTCAAACCTTTCCACGTAGTTATTACCGGCTACATCTTCCACGAACAGCTCCACTTCCAAAGCACCAGACATATCGACGTCGAGCGTCATGTTCATTTCTGATAGGTCACCAGAGTTAACATGGGTTTCGTTTTCCCATTCTCCGCCTTTATTTATACGGCAGCTTAACACACTCACTCCTGATAGGGCGTCCTGGCCCTCCACCTCCACTGTACCCGAGGTGTCGATCCATCCTTGGTCATGTGGAGGTTCGGCCTCAAAATTTAAGTCTGGAGACGACTGATCGACCTTGACCTCCTTTTCTTGAAGGTCACTTTCTCTTCCGGCCTTGTCGACGCTGTAATACTCCAATAAATGCCTTCCACTTTCGAGTTGGAAGGTCCCGCCGTATTCTATCCATTCATCTGCTTCCTGAGTTCTGTAATATATTTGGGAGACTCCAGAAACTGCATCTTCAGCGCCCAATTCAACTTCCGCCGCACTAAGGTACCAACCTTCACTTCCCTCTTCGCCGTTTATTTCAGCCGTCACCGAAGGATCATCCATATCCATTTTGATCTCCGTATTATATCTCTCTTCATTTCCGGCCTCGTCGAAAGATCGATACTCAAACAGATTTGTACCGGACTCGTTCAAAGTGATAGGCGCGTCATAAGCATGCCAATCCCGTTCGTTGATCCTGTACTCGATCCTATCTACGTCGGAGTTTTCATCTTCTGCCGAGAGTTCCAAGTCGACCTCTTCCAGATACCAATCGTTTTCGCCGGATGGTTCAGGCTTTATAAGTTCGACAGCAGGGGGGTCGAGATCGATCTTCACCTCTACCGAGTTGACCGGTTCCTCATTACCGAGATTGTCGGCTGAATAATATTCTATTTCATGAACACCAGAATTTTCTAAGATGATAGGCCCCGAATATCCTCTCCATTCGTTTCCGTCTTTTCTGTACTCTGTATAATCTACGCCAGAAAGACCGTCCTCGGCCTCTAATTCAACTTCTACTTGACTCACGAACCAATCATTATCGCCCTCTTCACCCGTAAGAACAACTTCTGTGTCCGGCGGTTCTTTATCAACAGTGAAAGTGTAATAGTGTCCGTCATCGGGAGAGGTTGCGGTGAGACCCGCATTATTTCGCGCCTCGATATAGTACATCGCCTCGGTAGAATGTTCAAGATCCGGTATATCAGCCTCATAAAGATTACCCCCTATATCCGCCATCGACAGCTCAGTCCAACTCCCACCTGCATCGATGCTGTAATAAAGCAGTGGATTTTCCGCTAGACCGCTTCCACCATCCAGAACTTCGGCTGTTATCGTGTAATTGCCTTCGGCTTGCCACTCTTCTATAGGATCGTGGTTTATCTCAGGTGGGGCTTCATCCACTCTATACTCTATCCGGACGCTGTCCAAAACTGGTGTCTCTTTGCCCGTATCAGAGGTGAAGGTAGCTCTGTACTGGATATACTGATGAGTATCATTACCTGGGACCTCTCCTTCATTTTCCGCTTCTGTCCACCCGGTCCAATTCTGCCCATTTGGAGAAGTCCTTGTCTCCATGGTCAGGGACGAACCTTGAGGTACATCGGCACTCCAGCTGATCTGTTCCCACTCGTACATGTGTGCCCCTGCATTGTGCACGTTTGACTCTAGGACGCCTTCGTCTCTATGAGTTTCGACTTCCGCCTCCATGGTGGTGATCGCATCGTCCTCACTGATATGGCCCATCTCCCTAGGAGTACTTGTGATCTCTCCTTCATAACTCCAATATCCGTTCTGGCCAGTCATAGCTACCGCTGCGAGATCACCGAGTGTGTAGAGACCCAATCGATCCTCTTTTTCGATAGGTATATCTAGTCCGTCCCACTCATTCAATTCGCCATGAGTAGGGGAAAATTCCTCTGTCTCGGAGGCAAAAAATTCAGCATTTTGGCCCGGCTCTACATTACCAGGATCTGTAGGTCGTAGGACTTTGAGCTTCATAGCACCCGCAAGATCGGGGTCATCCCCTACATTTAGCTTGAATTCCCGGATGGTTCCCCCTCTCTCGGCTCTGAAATCATCTCGGCAACCGAGGAAAGTAGATCCACTTGGCCAATAATAATATCCCCCTCTAGAATCCTGCTCCGCCGCTTCGGCTGCTCCTATCTGGATCGTGTCGGTATCGAGTTTCACTTTACCAGGGGTTGAATCAAGGTCTAAGTTTTGGTTATCTCCCTTTTTAAAGTCGCTCTGAGACCACTGTTCCCATGCAGCTACGGACGTTACTTCGTCCTCTCTTGAAGGTATATCCTCCTCCCGTGAGAGGAAGGTCCTTGCTTCAGCGATACCCCCGTTAGCGAAAAAAGGAGCCCAGAAGGATAAAAAGAGGAAGAGTGCTGTGATAGTTATGAAAAAAAGTCTAAACGCAAAAGATATTTCAACATCCAAAGATTTATCCATTCTACCTTTCATCAAACCACCTTTTGAACAGTTTTTTACCTGTTCCATCGGTTCTTTAACATATACAGTGACCGATGAATACTTAAATATTTTGGGAGGGTGATCTTTAATCTACGACAAATACCGCTAACAACTGGACCTAACATACAAAAAAATAAAAGGAAAAAAGGGAAAAGGTTCCTGTTCGACCTGTCTAAGGTCTTTCGACCCAAATAGAGTTCGAGACTGAGTTCTCTCCTATCAATCCCTCATAGGTGGCCGTAAGTTCTATCTTGGCGTTGTCTTCGTTCTGGAGCAACCTGCAGCCATCCAGATCCAATTCCGCCATTCCGGAAGCATTGGTAGTGGCTACCGAACTAACCCCTGCACCTGTAGCCTCTATGTCTACACCGGCCATGGGGTTGCCTTCTTCATCATAGGCGGTTACTACGAGATTTTGGTCATAACCTCTTTCTGGCCTCAGAGTGTTACTTTCATCGTCAGGATCGGGTCGTTCGGATCCCTTATAGTAAGCTCTGCCGTCATCATATCTCTCTTCAACTAGTATACTGTCGTATGTTGAGTTAGAATCACCGTGTTGGACCGAATGGATCCTTATCTCGTCAATCTTTGGCTCGGAGGTCACCATGAACCCTAGTATCGCTGCCAAGGAGATCGCCGCTATTATCACTATCAGCAGTATATATAGAGGGATCCCCATTATCTGGCCGCCTTCGTTATCCTTTATCCTTCGGGAGGGTAGCGAATCCATTTTTTCTTACCTCACTATTATCCAATACAATAGAACAATATATATTTTCTTGTTTTTCGGCACCTCAAACCATGCCGCCCAAGAAAGCTTCGGCCAGTATTGCAGAAACGGTGTAGAGTGCCATGGAGATGGGCATAATCTTCACTACTTCCATCTTCCGGCTGGCCCAGTCCTCGCCGCTTTCGATGCCTATGGTGAAAAACACGGTTAAGAGCACCAAGGTGATGAGGTATACGCCGACCACCATGGAAAATGTGAAGCCTCCTATGGGTACCTCCTCTCCGATGATCCGTCCTGCCATCCCAGCCATGGGTCCTTCAAGTTCTATCTCGGCGAAGTAACCTGACAGTATGACGTAAAGAACGGCGGTTATCCCCATGACAAGAGGAGCTATGAATTGTGCGGTAACTTTCATCATCCCCGTTATCTCCGTCATCCTGCTCTTCATCTCCTCCTCGATATTCTGAAGCTCAGTAAGATATCCGGATATCCTCACAAGCGTATCTCCGGCCGTCTCCGGATCCTTTTTGATGGATCTTGAAACGATGGTTGTGGTCGCTCTTATCATCTGGGATGGGTTTTTTTC
>JAZKSH010000140.1:0-4962 GCA_036626195.1 Thermoplasmatota archaeon
TCTAAGTGTTTCGTCCCATATGTTTACCTTGTCGGGGACACGTTTATCTTCCATAAACCGGGTGTTGTTATCTTCCATCAATTGATGCATCTTCGCACCGATTGGTCATCTTAGATGGAATATAAAAAGATTGCTGGATTTTATTAACATGTCGATTTTCTATCTATATGTTTACCAACAACATCTTTTTATATCCTTTAGTTTTCAATCCATTGTATACGAGTTCAACCGAGATAACCATGGCAGATGACATAGATCAGCAGATAGAAGAGATAGAAGAGGAGATTCGAACAACACCCTACAACAAATCGACAGAGCAGCATATAGGCCGTTTAAAAGCGAAGATAGCGAAGTTGAAAGAGAAGAAAGAAAAGAAGGAGAAGGGGAAGTCGGAAGGTGGAGGAGGTTACGACATCAAAAAAGAGGGAGACGCTACTGTAGCTCTCGTAGGACTTCCAAGCGTCGGAAAAAGCACGCTATTAAATAAACTGACCAACGCGGAAAGCGAAGTTGCCAATTACCACTTCACCACCCTCGACGTGATACCCGGCGTGATGCAGTACAACGGAGCGGAGATACAGCTTTTAGATCTCCCTGGTCTGGTTGAAGGCGCCGCGAAAGGCAAAGGGAAAGGGAGAGAGATTTTGTCCGTTGTCAGGAATGTCGATCTCATAATCATAATAGGCGATATTTACAGGCACAGAATATCTAAGGTCGAGGAAGAACTCCGCACCCACGGGATAAGACTCAACCAGGAACCTCCCGATATAAAGATAAACGAAAAGGACAGGGACGGGGTCAGGATCAATACTACAGTTGAACTGGAGAACATAAGGAAAGAAACTGTCATGGATATATTGAGAGAATTCGGCTATGTAAACGCTAACGTAGTGATAAGAAGCAACATAGATGATCAGGAGTTGGTCGACTTTCTGAGCAGGAACAGAGTTTACCTTCCAGGTTTCCCGATAATAAACAAGATCGACCTAGTTGATGAGGATGAAAGGAAGAGACTTGAAGAAAAACTAGAAGATCGAGACCCACTCTTCATCTCCGCAGAAGATGGTGAGGGCATCGAAGAGGTGAAAGAGAGGATATTCGACGAGCTTGACTTCATCAGTATCTTCTTACGACCACAGGGTGAGAAAGCCGACGACGAACCCATGGTACTGAAGAAAGGCAGTACGGTAAAAGACGTCTGCAAGAAGCTCCACAGCGATTTTTTGGAAAAGTTCAGATATGCCAGGATATGGGGACCAACGGCCAAGTTTCCTAAACAGAAAGTCGGTTTGGATCATGAACTCGCGGAAGGTGACACCGTAAGAATAATCACGAGGTAGCTTTCGATCAAAGTTTTAGTTAGGTTTAAATCCCACTTCTTAGAGTATTGATAGCTATGAAAGAGATAATATCTAAAGCTATGAGTTCTGGGTTGGACTTCTCCCAGAAGGGTGTCTTAAAATCATTCCTCTATAGGATGGATCTCGACGAGGAGACCTACGATCGGGTTTACGTGAACCTCAAGAACAACGCTTTGGACGACAAGGTTTCCAAAGTCAAATTTGAAGATAGGATAGTCCTGCTTCCCCAGTGCCTGAGAGATCCAGACGGCTGTGAAGCGGAGATGGGTGAATACGGTTACAACTGCATGAATTGTGGAAAGTGCGAAATAGACGAGATAAAATCGAAGGCAGAAGAGTTGGGTTACGAGGACGTGTATATAGTCCCGGGGTCCAGCATGGCGAAAAACGTGCTGAAAAAGAAAGATCCGGGTGCCGTGATAGCGGTCGCCTGTCATTCTGAACTGGTGGAGGGTTTCGAAGCTAGTCACGTTTACGGCATCCCGATGCAGGGAGTCCCATTGCTCAAATCAGGCTGCGTTGACACCGATGCCGACCTGGCGGAGGTCGAAGAAAAATTACATCTGAGGAGTGAATGAATTGACTACCAGTGTAAACATCTTTAATGGATTAGCCGTCTTCGGGATCTGCGGTGAATCTGATATTGGGAAAACGGAACTATTGTGTGATATCGTAGAGGAACTCTCTGAAAGAGGTTATGAAGCGGCAACTATCAAACATACTAGAGGAGATTTTACAATAGACCAGGAAGGAAAGGATACATGGAGACATTCGCAATCCGGTGCAGATCTGGTGATCTTTTCAACGCCTTCTGAAACCGATTTTCTTCTTCAAAGTGAAATGGCTTTGGAGGAAATATTGACGAAGATAGAGACTTTTGGTGAATACGACGCGGTGTTGATCGAAGGGATGAAAGAAGAGGATATTCCCCAGATAGTTTTAGAGGAAGAAGAAAAGCCCAGCGACTTGGATAGGGTCGTGGATAGGATAGAAGAGGAAATAGAGAAGAAAAATATCTTGATCGGGCTTCCTAATTTGGACTGTCAGAAATGCGGTTTTGATAGCTGTAGAGAGTTAGCAGAAGCAGTTTATGAAGGGAAAACAACTCTCGATGAGTGTGTAGTGTTGGAGCGTGAGGAGAGCGTTGATATCCAGTTATACGTCGACGGTGAACCTTTACCCTTGAGCGGATTCCCCTCTGAGATGGTTAAAAAGACTATTAAAGGCATGATAAGCTCTTTGAAAGGTATAGACGATATCGATGAAGTAAAGAAGATAGAGATAGAGATCGATGAGGGATAAGAACATGCAGGTCATCGGAGTAAAAATAGAAGAGCCGAGAGAGGCGCAGGAAATATTTGATGATTTTGAGAGCTATAGAGAAAATAAGAATATTTTTCTTCAAATTTTAGAACCTGAAAAAGTCATAGGAGAAGAGCACCTTTTATGGGCCTTTCAGAAAGCGGAAGAATCTTTTGAAAATGGAAGCAATAGGGCTGACTCTTTAGAGATCGAAACCCTTCTTTGGGCCTCGGCCGAGTGGCAGATCAAAGATGGGCTGGATAAGATGGGTATTGAGGACAACGCTGAACAAGCGGCGGTGATGATAGACGACGAGAGCGAGATCGAAAATCTTTTAGACTCGATGAACTGGACAAGAGACGATGAAGTTTTAGAACCGACTGAAGAGAAGCTGAAGAGGTTCGGAATCGATGAAAAAGAGATCCGATACGTCGAGAATCCGTATGACCTGATCTTTGAGAAGATGGCGACATCTGTTTTGTGAGCCGGCTTTAACCTGTATTTCCGTAAAATTTATTCTAGAATGTCTCCGATTCAAAGAAAGGCCTAAGATCATTCACCAGCTCTCTTCTTCAACTCGTCTCTAATTTTGCCTCTAAGGTCTTCATCCGGTATGTTAACGGTGAGTTTGTAGTTCTCGTTTCCCCCGTTACTGATCTTTTCTAGATTTACAGAGAAATCCTCCGTGTCAAAATAGTAAGGGTTGAATTTCAACATTATCTCTTCATAGATCATCTTTTCTAATTTCCTTATAGACTTTATGGACTCGGCCCCGACCAAACGTTCTACCTTTTTTGAAGCCTTTTTGATATTTTTAGTCGAGGATTCTTCACCGCCTACACCCTTCTTTATCTTTTCCCCAGCACTTTCTAGTTCTTCTTTTGCTCCGTTATATCTTTCTTCCACTTCCTTCTCGTCCAGGCATGCATTTTCTGCAGTTTTTTCTGATATGTCTTGTTCGTCTTCTCCTTCCCGTGGTCTCCATTGGTCGTATTCCTCTACAGCCTCTTCACCGGGAGCGTTTTCTTCTATGACTCTTTCAAAAGTCCTGGCAAAAATACAGATATCTTTCCAACCACCCTCAAATTCCAAACCCGCGTTCGTGTCCTCCATGTTGGGTTTACTCATCGAGGGAATATTTACAAGATGTGTTATAAAAAGGTTCCGATAGCAATCCAATCTTCGTTGATACACTTTCCGAACTTGTTATTCTAACAGCCCACGGAGAAGAACTATCATACGCTATGTCGCAGTTGATAAGTGTTCTGATCTATATCGTAGCTGCTTTATTGCTGTGGATTATGGTTAGTATTGCAGGAAGGATATCGATGCAAGTATCAAGATGATCAAATCTCCAGAGAAAGAAAACCTTGAACTGGATGTAGAAGATATAAGTTGGATGAATCCAAAATTCGATTAAAGGAGAACAACAAGCGAACTAATACGGTGGGGTTCTTCGATAGCGAAACTGCCCGGAGTTTGAAAGCGTGGATAAATATCCGAGACAGTTTAGCGAATGAAGACGAAGATGCTCTTTTCGTGACACAGTACGGTAACAGGATGAGACATAAATCGCTGATCAAGATGGTGAAGAAATACGCTAAAAGAGTAGGTCTTCATGACGAGGACAGCATCTGAAGCCTCCAACTATTCTTTTAGTGGTATAGGTCTCAATGGATAAAATACTTTCAAATATATAGTCACTAACGTTCATCGCGTTCCTCGGTCATCCCTCACAACGAAAGCCAGAGCGTTTTTATTGCCAAAACTTCTTCATATCTTATGATAGTGGTTCGAATCCTTTCATCATATCTTCTAGTGAATACAGATAAAGTTGGTTAGATTTAGAGAACTTTTCTCTTAGATCTTTAGTGAAACCTGATTTAGAGAATAAAACGTATTCTTCTTTTCTATCTCTGTTCTTCCATTGGACCTTTTTTGATTTCTTTTTTAGAGAGTCGAGTAGATAAGTATCTACTTCACTGTTTGTCCACTTACATTCTCCCAGTAGAATCCTATCTTCTCCTTCATCTAATCCGACTAGGTCTATCTCGTCCTCCTTGTACCACCATCTACCGACCTTGTGGTAATCATGTTCATTCCAAACGTATTCGATACAGATATCCTCAAACGTTTTCGAGGCGAAATCGTCCAAAGAGGACATGATGTCTTCTGCTAGTACTTTCTCAGGGGACTCCTCGATCCAGGATTTCTTCGGTTCGATGAACTGGAACCAAAATCGGAAGAAATTGTCATTGATCCTGTAAATAGACCTCTTCGATTTTTTCTGTTCGGCTGT
>JAZKSH010000141.1:0-4932 GCA_036626195.1 Thermoplasmatota archaeon
GGCCGCCGCTGTGGGAACGATCACAAGAAATCGAAAGGATAGTAAAGAAGTGGGTGAGATCGAGAGGGTTAAGGGTAGATTAATATGCTCAAACTGTGGGACTGAGAACGAGAGGGGAGAAAGGTCCTGCAGCGTGTGCGGAGAAACACTGTCTGCAGGAAAAGGAGAAGATCAGGAGACTTAATACATTACAGGTTCTCGCCGTACTTGCTCATCTCCGTCTGTATCTGGAACGCCTGCATTATATCCGATCTGGTCACTACTCCCACCAGATCGTCGTTCTCCAAAATCGGGAAACGACCGAACTGTTCTTGGGTCATGGTCTTCCAGGCTTTACTTGCGTCGTCATCCGGGCTCAAACAAACGATATCGGTCTCCATCACTTCCTTGACTCTCTTGGTATGTATCATATCCTGAGACACTTTTGTAGCGTCGTTGAGTGTTATTATACCTATGATCCTTTCTCCGCTCACTACAGGGTAACCGGTATGCTGATGAGTGGTGACCATCTCGAGGAATTCCTCTATCGTCGTTTCGGGTTCGACGGTTTTCACCTCCCTGCTCATTATGGACCCGATGGACACTTTACTCAGCATATGCTCCATCAGGACGTTCTGGGATTCCTGAGAAGCGGCCATATATATGAAGAAGGCTATCAGGACCAAAAATATATTGACGAACAGTCCGACGATGCCGAAGATAACCGCGAACACCTTCCCCACGGTAGCGGCGGTCTTTGTAGCTTTGATATACGAATATCTCTTGGCTAGTAGCGCTCTGAGTATCCTGCCGCCGTCCATGGGAAAAGCGGGTATCAGGTTGAAACCTGCCAAGAAGAAGTTTATAAAGCTGAGGTAAAGGAGCGTGAAGACCAACAGATCGTTGACCATGAGGGTCCCTCCAACAAAAGTAATGAATCCTATCGCTATGCTGGAGAGAGGACCCACCGCACTGATCTTTATCTCCAGGTTCGGATCGGAGGGGGTCTCCTCCATCTTGGACACCCCGCCGAATAACCAGAGAGATATCTCATCTACCCGATAGCCGCTCTTTATGCTGACGATGGAATGAGCCATCTCGTGGAGGAAAACGCTGATCAACAATCCCACAGCGATCACAACACCCAGCATATAGCTTTCCCAACCTAGAGCTATGTCAGGATCAGGAATGCCGAGCATCTCCGCGAGGAGGAAAACATTGGAACCGACTGACCACGCTATCAGAGCCACTATGAAGATCAGTGTGAAATGCAGCTTTACAGGTATACCGTAAACTTTGCCTATATTGATCGAAGTTTTCATCTATTATCACCCTTAAGATGGATACGTCTCTGAGTATCTACTACAATATACTTATAAGTATTTATGATTAACGAAGAAACAGTATCTCAAAATTAAACAAAATAGTTTTCAACGTGAACCTTCTTCTTTTTTATTCCTCATCCAAAAAGATATATCCGCATTTATGACATACTTCCTGGTCACTAGACATCTCCGCTTCACATTCAGGGCACTTTTTATCTAAGCTCGAGTTTGAAGAGGATGAAGATGTATCTCCATCTTCAACATCCTCAGATTCTTCCTTTCCCGCCCCGCTCTCAATCGGTTTTTCACAATAAGGACACTCGTCTTCTTCCTTCGTAATCAAAAGACCGCATTCTTCGCACTCGGTAAATATATCACCCTCAAGGTCTATATCCTCGCCCTCATCACCCATGATCTGTTGACATTCGGTACATAGGGTTTCCTCGGGTAATATCTCTTTTCCACATTCTGGACAGCGATTTTCTGTTTTTTCTTCAATCTCAGTTTCATCCTCCCTCTTTTCTCCTTCCTTTACTTCCCTTAGATCTTCCCCTTCCTTATCTCCTCCGATAGCTACTCCGATGCTTTGTCCACCTGAATCTTCTTCCGTCAATTTATCCATCACCTCCATTTCGCTCCCGTCCTCTATATTTTCAGGGCCTCCTGAAAGAGTTTCATCGTCTTTATCGAACTCCTCTCCTTCAATTTCCTCAACAGTCTCATCACCTCCAGCAGTTTTCTTTTCCACTGCATCTTCTTTCCAAACACTACTCTCATCACTTTCTTCCGCTTCTCCAGCTTCAGTTTTAGTCGCTGAAGAACTTTGGCCCTCTTTACCTCTTCCATCGCTCATACCTTCTTCCAATCCTGATTGAGATGGATGGGTCCTTCCTTCGCTTCCTTCATCTATTTTTTGAAGTTCAGTTAGGAATTCTGATCTATCTCTCTCGCTTTCCTCTTCCACCGTGTCACGCTTCCGTTTTCTCGATATCAAAAGAAAAGCAATTAGGATGAAAGGTATGAGGAGGAAAATCCACCACATCCCAAAAATCATCTGATAGAAGGACGAGGTTTCTTCTGACTCCACGGTAAACGACACCTCGTCCTCGGCCTCATTTCCGGCTATATCCACCGCCCTCAGTGCAATATTATACTCGCCCTCCTCTAATTCATCGAGTTCGTAGCTCGTTTCATTTTCTAACTCGATCCATTCGCCGCCATTAACTCTGACTTCGCAGTGATCCACCCCACTGATATTGTCATAAGCTTCCCATTCAGCCAAGATATAGGAGTCTGTAACCCCCTCGCCCTGTTCGGGTGAGACTATCTCCAGTTCCGGCGGTATGGTATCCACTGTGATATTGAGGGAATCGTTGGCAGAAACGCCCCAGCCGGAGGCTCTCAGTTCTATGGTGTGAGAACCGTCGTCTAGGCCTTCCAACTGGTATGTCGTTTCTTCCCCTACGTCTATCCATCCACCTTCGTTCACCCTTAAATTGTGACGATCTGCATTATGTGCCTCCCATTCCAACAGGACTTGAGATTCACCAAATAAGGCTCCATCTTCTGGAGAAACGATCTCCACCCCTATATCCACTTCTTCAAAATGAGCCGTTATCTCGATGTCCTCGTCCACCACTACCGTTATCTCCACCTCTTCCCTTTGAGTATCATTTACATCTCCAGACCAGTTACTGAATCTCCAACCTTCGCCGGGAAGCGCTTCTACCGTGACTTCTTTTCCTTCCTCATAAGTGTAACTACCTGGTTCAGGTTCTGTCGTACCTTCTCCTTCCACTTGGATTGTCATAACTCGTTCTCCCTCGCCCACCTGTTCGAAATGAGCGGTTAGCTCTTTATCCCCATCCATTGTGATGGTGATCTCTTTTTCTCTACTCTCGTGATCACCGGCCCATCCATCAAAGTACCAGCCTTCATCGGGTTTAGCCTCAACTGTTACCTCAGTACCGCCCTGATACGTGTAGTTCCCCGGCCCTGGATCGGTGGTTCCGCCTTCTTCTGCGTCTATAGTAAGTTCATATTCGATCGGCTCTTGGCTGAAGGTTAAAACCATCGAGTCGGAAGCCGAAACTCCTTCATCCTCTTGACTCTCTGCAGTCAAAGTTACTTCAGTACTTTCTCCATACTCGGCATCTTCAGGTATAGTTATCTGAACATTCACCGTTTCTGTATTACTTTCATTCACCGATATCTCGTTTGGAGCGTCCGTCTCCCAATCACTCGAATCAACGGATAGGTCGTAATTATCATCGACGGTACCCGTGTTATCTACTTCAAAAGAGTACGTGGAAGTACCGGGTTCATCTTCCACTGCATCGGAGGGAGCGGTTACCGACACTTCTCTTATATCTTCTTCTGTATAACTAACGATCATCGAATCCGACTCGAGAACTCCTGGATCGGCTTGGCTCTCCGCTGTCAAAGTGATCTCACTGCCCTCTCCATCGTCAGCGTTCTCTGGGATCGTTACATCGGCGTTTATCTCTTCCACATCTCCTGGCGATATGGTCACTGTAGACTGTTTTAAAGACGCTGACCATCCGCTTTGCTCAGCGTTCACACTCAGGTCGTAGATATCTTCTATATTTCCGGTGTTCTCCACCTGGTAAGTGTATGTGTAAGTGCCGGTACTGCGTTCTGAGTGATCTTGTGGAGCGGTAACAAGCACTCCGGTATTCTCTTCTAATGTCACTTCCATCGAGTCCGTATCTGTGACCATAGAATCGCTCTGACTGACCCCCGTTAAACTCACCGTACTTGTCTCTCCTCCAGCGTGACTTGGAATAACGACCACTACCTGTAACTCCTCGGTAGCTCCAGAACTAACTGTTATAGAATCCGGTGTCTGGGTTTCATCGACCCAGTTCTTTGAATCGTCCACTTCGATGTCGTAAGTATCCTGGAAACCGGAAGGATTCTCCAATTCGAAGTGATACGTGTAGTTACCGCCGGTAGTTTCGTTCTGATCCGAAGAGGAATAAACGATCACCAGTGGATCGTGTTCATTATCTATGTTAAAGGAGTCGGAATCACTCGCTCCACTGTTCTGGCTGTTGGCCGATATGGTGACCGTATTCGAGTCACCCGCCCCTCTGTCGGGGATGTTCACACTTACGTTCAGTACCTCCGTCTGCTGAGGAGCCACGCTCACTTCGTTGGGGGAGGCAGGATCCCAATCTGCAGTGTCAGTTACCGATAAGGTGTAGATGTCCTGGATATTACCTTGATTTTCTACCTGAAATGAGTACTCTTTAGGTCCTGAGCAGGTCTCGGTCTGATTATCGGGGGCTGTCACTGTGACGGCATAATTCTCCTCGAGCGCCACAGTCATGGAATCTGAATCAGAAAGAGTAGAATCATTTTTACTGGTAGCCTCTAAAGCAACATTGCTGTTCTCTCCTCCCGCGTCACCAGGGATACTCACTTCGACATCTACACTCTCGGTTACTCCAGCCCCAACTGTGACCTCAGCATCTATTGGCACGGCCGACCACCCGTTCTCGACAGCTTCCGCCTCAAGTGCATAGGTATCTTCCGTGTTCCCGGCGTTCTCCACTTCGTAAGTGTATGTGTAAGTGCCGGAACTGCTTTCTGTCTGGTCTTGTGG
>JAZKSH010000142.1:0-4897 GCA_036626195.1 Thermoplasmatota archaeon
TGTAACAGTAGCTGGACCACTAACCGTCCAATCTGTATTAGATGAACGCGGATCCAAATCATAAGTATCGTCTGCAGTTCCATTATTCTCAACATCGAAATTATAGGTATAGGTTCCGGGAGCTGTCTCTGTCTGATCCGCTGGTCCAGTGACTTTAACATCCGAGCCAGTATGATCATAGATAACTTTCATCAGATCTTGGTCAGTTTGGGGTCCGTTCTGTGAAGACGCGTTCAGAGTTATATCTGAGGATTCATTATCTGCCGCGTCCTGAGGGATCGTCACGTCGACGGATACGGTCTCGGTTGCCCCCGCTGCAACGGTAACACTAGATGGAGCATTGACCGTCCAGTCCGCATTGGATGAATCAACCGTCAGATCGTAGGTGTCGGTATTACTGTCTATATTTTTCACATGAAAATTATAAGTATAGGTCCCTGGCTCCGTTTCTGTTTGATCCAAGGGCGCTGTAACCACAACTCGACAGCCCCAATGTATCCTATCGGATGGATCGTCATCATTACTCTCAGCTATATTAGCGGTTGAAGCTAAGGTTCCGGAATAATCACGAAATTGTACATCCTGGGTTGAGCTGTCTGCTCTAACATTATAGGCAGGCGTTACATCGCTAGTATTTTCAAATGTACAGCCATAGATCGGTGATGGAACGCTTCCCACGCCAGCTAAGTTGAGTAAAGCACCTCCCGATGCGGGATAATCAAATGAACCGTTTTCGAGCGACACTATATTAGGAGTACCAGAGAATTGAACACCGTCGGAATCAGGATACGTTATCGTGTAGTTGTTCGCATCTATCGTTCCTGAGATGTCCCAATTGACTCTACTATCTGAATCACTCATAACTATAGCCGAGCTACTTGAAGAACCGTTCAATTCTAGTTCTCCGTTCACATCGACGATAGGCGTTGCTCCTCCTGAAAAATCTACCGTCTGTCCCCCCACGACCCTGAACACGCCTGAAGTCACCTGTAGTTCGTTATGGATAGATAAACCTGCAGAACCCGAGCCGATTGAGATCGTTCCGCTGCTGTCTATCTCTAGATTGTAGAAGTAAGCCGATGAGTGGACAGAAATGTTGTTTCCACCGCTCCCATCCATGCAGACCGTTCCGCCTTCAAAGGTCATGCTGTTTTGATTGTCCATGTCCCAATCACCGCCTACGTAGAAGGTGCCTCCGGTCACGTCTTCAGTCCCGCCGGAATTTCCGTTATCTTCGACGTTACCAGATACATCCACGACCCCACCAGAGAAGTCAAAATGCCCGTTCTGCCAGTTAAATGTACCAGCTGTCAAAGCCCCCCCACTTTTTATCAATGTAAAAGAACTATCCCAAAGATTACAATTCGCACTCACATCGATGTCTTCATTCCCCGTATCAAAGGTACCTGTGTACCCGTTCAAATAATCGAAGCTGCAGTAGCCGGTTGCTGTAACAGTATCCGACTCCGAACTCTTCTCCATGTAGAACTGATAGATGTTAGACCCAGAAGTCATCGATATGCTTTGTGGGGCGCTTCCTTTCATCCGTAAGGCTGAATACGAATCTTGAGTCCAATCGGAGGTGGCTGTAAAATCTCCGTAAAGATGAAAATCAGCATAGGTTATGCTCTGAGTTCCTCCGCTGCAGGTCATATCACCGTGTATAGTTCCTTCCGGATTGAGCGAATGGTCAGTGGTATATACACCTCCTGACTGTTCCCAGTTGTAAGCAACATCGTAGGTATAACCGTTAGGGCGGAAATTGCCGTTCCTCAAAGTAAAATTACCGTTTATGTCTCCGTTCGAGTTTAGAATGGCGTCGTAACTTGTAGAACTCTTATCTATCGTTAGATTGTAGAAGTTCAACGTCCCTGATAAGACGCTATTCTTGCTCTGATCAAAGGTCACCGTATAACCTCCTGGAAGAAATGTTCCACTGTTCGTCCAGTCACCAGCGACTTCTGCAGGGAGATTATACAATTCAAACGTATATCCAGAATTTATGGTTACATCTCCATTGATATCAATCACAGTACCTGGTTCCGGAGATGGATAAGCCCACGCCTCTACATTTCGAGATATCTCAAGGTTATAGAAATTGAAAGTCGAAGACTCCTCGATATTACAGAAAGAATTTCCTGTGCTGTCATATATCACCGTTCCACCAGTAGGGGTGAACTGGGAATCCGCATAATAATATCCTCCGCTTGCGTACTCTATCGTACCAGCAGTAATCTCTTCTTCAGAACCTGCATACCAATAGTAACTGTAACTACCAGTATAAGTTACATCTAAGATCCCTAAAGAATCTTTCATCTCCAATTTCCCATTATTCCTTACCCTTAGTTGATCATTGACCGTTATGGTGTTACTCCCGACGGCAAAATCACCGTTTTTGATACGTAGCTCCTCATCGACTGTGAAATCGGATTGGCAAGCTACATCTACATCCGTGGCCTTACTGATATTCAGATTGTAGAATTTTCCAGATACTCCCGCATCATTAATTATCGAAGCTGCGGTTAAACCATCCATTATCACATTCCCGCCGGTCGGGGTAAACACCGCATTTGAAGAAATACTGAAGTCTCCGGAGCAGTAGATATCCCCACTACTGATATCTTCTATCCCTTCGGCCTCCCAATCCACATTCCCGTTCACGTCTATATCTACATAACTCTTCGACATATTTATCTGGCCATCCCCGTACGTCACTGAGTTATTCCCGACCCTAAGGTAATTCGTTGTTACGTTACCTCCGTTAAGGTCAAAGTAAGAGGTAACCCCATTTGTGTTCGTCCAGTCCTCAACATAAAGATTTGTAGCCTTTATCTCAGAGCTGTAATCGTCGATCTCAACTTCCGTGTTCTCTTTCGATATCTGCAATGTATGGAATTCATCTCCTGAAGCGACATCTACGTAACCAGTGGAAGGAGCTCCTGTGTCCCTCATGACCACTTTTCCTCCTGTCGGGGTGAAATCACCAAAGGACTCAAAACGGTAAGAGGATTCTATATTACCACCGCTTACATCTATAGTTGCACCACTCCTTACCTCAAACTCAGCCGAAGTTTGATGGTTGGTTCTTATTATACCCCCAGACATCGTCACATTGCCATCTATCCAAATATCGTCCTGGACCTTAACGAGGGAAGAGGAAATATCTTCCGAGACATCCAATTCACCGCCGAAATTGATCATCATATCTGTGTAATAACCACCCTCCTCGTAGAAATTACCATTATAGTAAACGTACAGATTTCCTCCATCTACATCTACGTATCCGCCGTCGTATATCTCGAAGCCAGTAATTTGAGTACCGCCATAGTTGACTCTAAGATATCCTCCTGTCATGTTAGCAGTTCCTGTTACATTCATCTTCTCATAGACATACAGATTAGATGAAACAACATCCAGGTAACCTCCTTTTTCAACATCTAAGTAATTAGCATACTCGTATTCATCCACGATCGGATAATTGGGACAATTATCAGGGATTATCACGTTGTCAGAGCTGAATGGCTCGGAACCGTCTCCCCAATTCGAGCCGGTGCTCCATTCTGAACTAGTCTTACCCACCCAGTAACCTACTCCGGTGCGTACCTGGACGTCATCTACATAAAAAGTTGGAGTAGAGAAATCAAGTCCCAAAAAGATAGGGAAATCTAGGTTTGTACACGATTGGTAGAAACCGCCGCCATCTACGACCAACTGACCGTCTACATAAAGATCAAATGTTTCCGACCCAGCGTCAGCCACCACTCTGATGTTGTACCACGTGTTGGTGTTATAGTTATCTACATTATGCCAACTGCCGTCATAATAATATAAATCACCATTGTACCACGCAAGTTGAACACCTGTATTTATTATACTCCCATCATCTTCCCGTACATAAAAGTGAGATTCCTCCAAATTTGTTTGTAATATATTAAAATTATAGACGGCATGAGTTAAACTTTGATGGTATTGGTACATATATGGATAGTCTGAACCCGAAGTACTGTCGTCATCCCGAAGCATAACACTATTCGAGCCTGAATGGGAATAATTATCACTGACGGAAACTTCTATATCAGTAGTGTCGGTCGAAGTAGTCCAACCATCAGGATCAGTTCCAACTGTATCGTCCTCGAAATCGTCGTCTATCTCATAGTTTCCCGTGGCTTGTAGAGAAGGACCTGTAGGTGTTAAGGCAGGATCAGCCTCTTCTCCTCGGCCTACTGCCTTTTTAGCTACCTCACTGTAACTGTAACCCTTGTTCCTATCTCTATTATCGCTTCTATTCGATCTTCCTGCCCCTGCCTTGGAAGTATCCAAACCGCTTCTACGTTGCTCATTTATCTTATCGGGGTCAAAATCTTTTTCCATTCGCTTTTCATCTTTTGTACCCTCGCCCTCCGCGGAAGGATAGCTTTGCAGGTCTTCATCGGTCGTCCCTTCTCCCGTTTCTTCATCCTTACTCGCTCCTTCTCCATCCATTGAAGACGACTCTTCCGCCGCTCCGTGTTCCTTTTCCCCCTCCTGATCAGTCTCCGACCCGTCCTCAGGTCTCGCTAGATCACCTTCATCTCCAGTTTCGCCCTCTACTTCTTCCGTTGACGGTGGGTCGTCTACCTCATCTATGGTGTTCTCATTCTCTTCTTCATTTTCATCTTTATCCGTGGGCTGCTGGAGGGCTTCGCCGTCTTCCGTTATCTCGCCGCTCTTTTCGTGGTCTTGCTCTTCACTCACGTTATCCTCTGCCTGATGCACTTCCCCACTCGCACCGACTGCAACCCCACTCAACAGCAGGAACAAACTCAACCCGAGAGCGAATACTTTATTAATCATCCCTATCACAACTCAATCCATCTTGCTTAAGGCCTCAAGAATTGGAATACCATATATCATGGCA
>JAZKSH010000143.1:0-4787 GCA_036626195.1 Thermoplasmatota archaeon
ATATATCCATTCTCTCTGGTCTATCCTTGCTTCGAAGGTCAATCTATCAGTAAAACGGTAGATAGGGGACCATTCCACGGTTATATTACTGGATGAAAACATGGTCCCCTCTGCAGGACTTTCTATCCTCACATGTGGGGTCGGCATAGTTCTCATCAGAGGGTAATCGTCTTGAGCACCAGTGCCTCCTCCTATACCTTGGTAGGGGCTATCTATTATGCCATCTGAGCCAGGTAGCCCCTGATTTCCTCCACTTTGGTTATCGTCTCCATCGTGATCACTCCAGTAGTTGCCTCCGTCAGGATATCCATTGGTCCAGTCGTTGTACAAACCGTTGTCACGAGCTTGTATATCATTATCTATAAAGTTATTATGGTATATCTTGTTATTTTCAGAATTGTTGAGGAATATCCCGTGGTTTCCGTTCGAAAGTACCTCCGTAAGATTCACCACATTATTATTTGAATAGACTATATATAAACCATCACCGCTGTTAAAAGAGATGTTGTTGTTTTCTATTTGGTTAAAATCTGAAGATTGGAGTTCGAGGCCCGCTTTATCGTTTCCCATAGACCGGAGGTTCCTGATCGAGTTATTAATGCATTCATCCAGATATACACCCTTACCCAGGTTGGAAGAAACGTTATTCATAGTTATCTCGTTCGAATGACTTAAAGTCAGGGTGATGCCTGTCTGCTCGTTTTCTACTACCTGATTATCCTCTAGGACATTATTACTGGAATTTGTTATATTCATCCCTATTGTATTATTGACTATTTCGTTGACTACGATCATATTCTCCTCTGAATCGGTCAAGAGGACCCCTATGCTGTTATTTGTTATGGTGTTTCCTTCCAGATGACCGTGGGAGGTGTTGTAGATATATACTCCGCTGTTTTTGAAGTACTCTCCGTTTCTGCCGCTCGAATTTTTTAAGGTACACTCTTGGACCACGAAGTGATGACTCACATTCCCCACATAGATCCCGTACCCGAAACCCCCTCCGTCTATCTTGAACTCCTCGAGGATATACGGATTTTCTTCACTTCCGTTACCTGTCCAGTTGTTCTCTTCTGCCTGATCCGCGAAGTCCGAATTGTTGTCGATCCGGATTGGTTTTCGTTCTATATCGTCTGTATCAGCAAAAGTAGTTCCCTTCCTTTTTCTCTCTGTCATTTCCTTATCTTCTTTATCAGATAGGTTGACCGGTGTTTCTTCTTCATCTAGACCTATCTCTTGGTGGGCTGAGTCTGACCCTATCGCTGAGACTGATGTACTTACCAATAACAAAAAGATAATTCCCAAAGCGAAAGATAGGCTTATACGAGACATGTTATCTAATCTGTTACACAATACGATAATTTACTATATTAAATCTTGGAAAACTCTTTTTTCTATCTCAATAGATAGTCACGCTTTTTACTCCGTCGACCTCCTTGATCTTTTCGACGGCTTCCATAGGAACGGAGGTATCTGTGATCATGAAGATCTTTCCCTCTTCGTGGAACTCGATCTCTCTAGTTATGCATTGTCTTACTACCACGTCTAGATCCGCCAAGATTCTTGTAACACCCGCGATGATACCTGGTTCGTCCGCCGAGACGGGTATTATCTCTATCAGACCGGCATCTATCTCCTGGGCTACGTCTCCAAAATAGGCAGTGGCTTTGAGGTTTCCATAGATCTCGGACAATTCCTCGTTCTCTTCTATCCTATCGATAGTGGCTTTAACGGTCCTTCTATCAACGCCTATAGCTCTAGAGATCCTCACAGGTGACATTAGGATCTCATTGCAGTATATCTCCCCGTCCTTCACGCTGAGTCCGGTCTCAAGGAGGAATTTAGCTACCTTTTCCTGGGATGAATATCTCTGAAAGTACTTTTGAATCCTCCACATAGACACCACCCTTAACTAGATATTAGTAATTAGTTTTTCGGTTATATATCCTAAAGAATTCTAAATCCGCTATCGCACGGGTCGCGCATATAAATGCGCCGCGCGATAAATAGAACGATAAATAGAAAAAAGACGCGCGTATAATAAAAGAAAAGGGGTTTTGCACCATCCCTTATTTAAACCTTACCAACAAATTTTAATAGTAATGCACAGATAAGTACATTGAGGACTAAACATGCGTGCTAAAGAGGTTATTGCTGCCTTAAGTCTGTGTATGGCGTCTATTTTGGTAATTGGTAGTGTTGCCGGCGTTATATCTTTCGAAGATGCGCCGGAAGTAGAACAATTGGAGATTGGAGAGTACTCATTGATCGAAAAGCCCGAAGGAATGTCTCCGGATGAACTCGGTCTTGAAGTAGTGGAAGATTATGGATCTTACCTTTTAGTAGAGCCAGGCTCGGGAGAAAAACAGTTGGAGCAGAGCATAGATGTCCAGCCCCTAGAGAATAGGAACGAACTGAATATAAAGGGACATGAGTTCAACACCGCCGAAGGTCTACCGGAGTTGAACTCCGAGCTTACTATACAAGAGTACGAGCCTCAGACTGAAGGCCTCTACATAGTCGACATGGTCGGTCCAGTGAGCCCCGAATGGCGAGAAGAGTTAGAAGATATGGGTGTGGAGATCATCAATTACCAGCCGAACTATGCCTACGAAGTGAAGATGACTCCAGAACTGGCAGAAGAGGTCGAAGACAAATATTTCGTAGACTGGACTGGCGTTTATCAGCCCGCTTTCAAGCTCGACGAGGACCTAGAACCTGGTCTTGTCAACATCGAACTTGTCGATGGAGTCGACCTCCAAACCTTGGATGATTTTAATTCTCAAATTAACGTTCTATCGGCAGTGGACGTGTCAGAGGACCGAGCTAGAGTTGTAGCGGAGGTCGAAGACGAGTCGCTCTTTTCACAGATAGCTAGAAATGAAGAAGTTTATTACATCTCCAATGAGATGGAACCCCGACTCTATGACGAGATGGCCACTCAAATAATAGGCGGTGGACTATGGATATATGATGACGATGACAATCCGGACACACCTTATAGAGTTCATGGGGATTATGGTTCTTACGCCAACCAGGTAGGATATGACGGCTCAGGCGTCGTGACCGCTATAGCGGATACGGGTCTTGGAGACGGGACCACACCCAATGCGGGCCATGATGATTTCACAGGTAGAGTCGTCGGTGGATACGATTTTGAAAGTGAATCGAGTGCTGAAGGTGAATGGAACGATGCCCACGGTCACGGGACGCACTGTGCAGGCTCAGTAGGTGGTGATACCTACCACGGGACGGGTGAGAACTACTATGAAGGTTACTATGCAGGTCAGGGTTCGGCTCCTGAGACAGAATTATTCAGCGTAAGGATATTTGGTGACGACGCAGGTTGGGTTGGTCCCTCCGATTATAAAGAGATAGTGACGAAAGCGAGGGAAGAAAGCAATGCATACGTACATTCCAACTCCTGGGGTGGTGAGGCTAATGGTGCCTATGATGAGTCGGACGTTGCCTACGACGAAGCAGTAAGAGATGCTGGTGACGGCGAACCGATGGTAATAACCGTAGCGGCGGGGAACGACGGCCCCGGTGGTTGGGGCGGTAGTTACAACTCTATAGGCAGCCCGGGCAATGCGAAGAACGTGATAACCGTGGGCGCAACCGAGAATTACAACCCCAATGAAGATGTTACTGATCCGGAAGCTATCGCAGGCTTCAGTTCCCGTGGTTGGACGGACGATAACCGTGTTAAACCCGATGTTGTTGCTCCCGGTGAAGCCATATATTCCACTAAGCCTGATGGAGGATACCAGAGCATGTCGGGTACATCTATGGCAAATCCTGCCACGGCGGGTGCCTCCTCAGTCGTTGTCGATTGGTATGAAGATAATTACGGCGTGAAGCCCAATCCGTCGATGGTTAAAGGTCTGTTGATCAATACGGCCTACAGTATAGAAAACAATCAGGCAAATACGGGTGAAAACAGCCCTCATCTTCCGAATCAGGACGAAGGCTGGGGTATGGTAGATCTCCACAGCATTGTAGATTCACCGGTCGATTTCATGCTTGAAGACGAGACATCTCTACTAGAAACCGGCGACGTGGATGAATATGGAGTGACTCCCCAGGATACAAATGAGCCTTTGAAGATAACCTTGGCTTGGACTGATAATGAGGCCCAGTCTGGTGATAATTCGACATTGAAGAATGATCTCAATCTTGAAATCATTTCACCGAGTGGAGATGTTTATAGAGGTAACAACCTGGTAGATAGCTGGTCAGAGACAGGAGAAGATACCTACGATACCTTCGATACATCGGGAGATGGATGGGACGACTCGAACAACGTAGAGAACGTTTACATCCATCCAGACGATCTTGAAGATGGAACTTACACGGTGAGAGTTCACGGATATAATGTTCCTGAGGATGCTAACAATGACGGCACTGCAAACCAAGATTATTCCCTTGTAAAATACAACGCCCAGGAAGGAGGAGGTGGAGGAGGAAATACCCCTCCGACAGCTGACTTCAGTTACAGCCCTACTAATCCAAACCCAGGAGAAACGGTACAGTTCACCGATGCTTCTTCTGACAGCGATGGAAGTATAAGTTCATATTCCTGGGACTTCGGAGACGGTTCCAGTTCAACGGCAAGCGATCCTTCGCACGCTTATTCTTCGTCAGGCACCTACACAGTAGAATTGACCGTTACAGACGATGATGGAGCTACCGATTCGAGTACTCAGGATATAGCAGTTCAGTCTGACTCTTCAGGATACTGCGATGTCGACGGAGGAGACACGAGTTATGAAGAATACATAACGAAC
>JAZKSH010000144.1:0-4786 GCA_036626195.1 Thermoplasmatota archaeon
TACCGGTAAGATGGCCGCTGCGAAGGCACCGTTCACGGCTCTCAAAGCGCCCAAAGCATATATGTTGAAAGCCGCAGCGGCAAGGCTGCTGAATATAGCGGTACCCAGTGCCGCGGTGGTTATCACTCTTACCTTGCCGAACCTGTCCGCCAACGGGCCGAACAGTATGGTGAACAAGCCGAAGGGTAACATGTAAGCGGTCACGGTCATGGCCGCGGTTCCGATACCCACGTTGAAGTCTGCAGCTATGTCCACGAGTATAGGCGCCGCGGCGTAATTGTCGCCCATGACCCAGAATCCCATGAATCCAAGAAGGTAAACCAGCAATTTCTTCTCACGAGGACTTTTACCACCCATGATCGAATAAGTATGGGTTTATTGTTTTTATATTTAATCAAATCATATCATAGATCACCCGCGAAGTCTAGAACCACATCGATTCTGACCGTAAGTTAAAATAGTAAGGAACTTCGATTCCCGACTCGTGTTCAAAAAGATACTCCGGATCCCGTACAGCTACGGGGCGATGGCCTTCCTAGCGATGTTCCTAGGCCTTTTCATAGGTGGTTACCCAAGATACTCCGATGAGATCACCATGATCTCTCTTCTGGTCATCATGTCTCTCTCTACCAGGGAGGTGAAGTTCAAGAAGTTGAGGAGTTTAAAAAAACATCTGGGAGACTTTTTCACCGTTTTTCTCCTCAACTACGGTCTTCTGAGTATCACGCTGATCTCCTTATCCTACCTACTTTTCGACGATATCCAGCTTATACAGGGAATGGTTGTATTTGCTGTAGTTCCTTCCGCCATAGCGGTCATCCCGTTCACGAGCATGCTCGAAGGGGATACTGAACTTTCTTTAGTCTCCAGCGCTCTCCTTTACCTTTCTTCCCTGTTTATAGCTCCCGCTGTCCTTCTCCTGCTTTTCGGCAGAGAGATCGGCATCTGGCCTATACTCAGAAATCTGATAATACTGATCGTGGTTCCGGCGATCATATCGAGGTTTCTGCTCAAGATAGGTTACGAAGAAAAAGAGCACGACCAGGTTATCGTGAACACGGGCTTCTTCCTGATAATCTTAGGAGCGGTGGGAGCGAACAGAACATTGTTCTTCACCGAGACCGCTCTGCTATTGCCGATCTTGCTCATCGCTGCTGTGAGAAGCATCGGGTTGGCCTCTCTCGTTCATTTCAGTGGGAAAAAACTGAAGGTCCCACCAGACCGGTTGAAGAGTTACGCCCTGTTCACGACGCTCAAAAACGGAGGTCTAGCGATCATCCTCGCGACCTCGCTTTTCGGAGCGAAGGCCAGCTTCCCCATCGTCCTCGGTTTCGTTTTCGATCCTATCATGCTCGTGTATCTGAAGAGATTCATTTACAAAGATGGTGTATGATCGCTCTATATGATATCATATATACTTTCAACGTCCCTGTTTTGAATCCAATGTTTTAGCTAATTTTTCGTTCTCCTCGGAATTTCCGATGACAACTATCACGTCATCTTCTTTGATCTTGACATCCGGCGGTGGATTTGGGACAAGGTTCCAATTTTCTGGGTCTTTCTTGTCTTTCCTCTCCCCGGGTTTGTATTTAGCTACAGCTACCAACAAAGGTCCCTCTATTGACCGCATCTTTTTTTGGAAGTTGGCTACCGACATCCCGTTAGCGAACGAACTGGAGGATATTATGTACTGCTGAACGTCGTACCCTGAGGTCGAGGTGGTTACGTCCTCGACGAAGCGTGCAACCTCCGGTTCGAAGGCGGCGCTGGCGACCATGCGACCGGCCATCTCGGAAGGTGAGGATACGTAGGTCACACCAGCTGAATAAAGTGTATTCTTCAATTCGTCGTTGTCTATAGACACGATCATCCTGGCTTCAGGATTCATCTCCTTCACGTTGAGTGAGATGACCAGGGAGTCTGTATCGTCATCTGTAGCTATGACTATCGTTCTAGCATTTCTTATATTCGCTCTTTTCAACACCTTCTCATTTTTATAGTCTCCATAAACCGTATAGAGATATTCTTCGTCACCTTCATCTCTTATCTTAGTTATCTCGTCCTCGTCATCGGTTATAACAACCGTGGGCTGTTCGGTAGCCATCAGTTCATCCAACGTCACTTTCCCTATAGTTGTCCAACCACATATCACAACATGGTCATCGAAATCTGTTCCGTCCATACCTAACTCCTCTCTTCTTCTTGCTTCGTTAAATGCATCATTTATATTGCCGATCAGAGCACCTAAAAAAGTAAACGTGAACACTATCAAGAAAAAAGAAGCGATCTTACCTTCTGTGGTGACCGGATATCTATCTCCATATCCGACTGTAGATAAGGTCACGATAGAGTACCAAAATGAGTCGGCAAAATCATCAGGACCTGTGTAGTCATCCCCTCTTTCCGCGGGCTCTTCATACTCGAATGCAAAGAAGAGAACGGAGCTGAGGATGAAAACTATCATGAACAAAACTATAAGTTTCCAGACCCTTTTGATGAAGAACTTGAGAGCCATATTAACAAGGTGTTGTAATATGGGGTCTTTATATATAGATTACTGACGACGCTAGATTACGGAAAATATACATCCTAATATGATCTCACTGGGGTGATCTACCTCGCTTTTCGGAGTAAAGGCTAGCTTTCCTCGGTTTCGCTTTCGATCCTATCTCACTCGTCTATCTGAAGAGATCCATTTACAAAGATGGTGTATGATGCAAATTTTCCCTAGATTAAATTAATATAGCGTAGCCGAGATGTCCATTGTAGAGGGCAGACTAGACTCTAAAGAGATGTGATATATATGGTAAACGGAAAGAAGTTTCCAAAGATAAAAGGCGAATCGCTCTCGGGAAAAGAAGTCGTGCTTCCCGACGACGCGGAAGGAGAGGTGATCCTGGTTGCGGTCGCGTTCAAGAGAGAAGCCCAGGGGATGATAGATTCATGGATGAATTATTTTGAAGAGCTGTGCGAAGGTAAAGAAGCGTATGAACTTCCGGTGATAGAGAGTTCTTTATGGAAGGTATTTTCTGGATTCATAGATAGTGGTATGAAGTCCGGTATACCACAGGAAAAGCACGACAGCGTAGTTACCCACTACGGCGGCATCTCGGAGTTCAAGAAAAAACTGGATATAGAAGATAAAAGTCTGGGGTATGTGTTCTTACTGGACGAGGACGGACGCGTGATGTTCAAAGGGGAAGGTTACGCCGACGAGGAAGGAAAAGAGGAGCTTTTAAAGAACGTGGAGAAGATATGCGCTACCGGAGATGATCAACCATAGTAAATTTTATCTTATTCCCCGGCTTCAACCAAAAACAAATAGTAAACCGGAGTGAACAGATTTGGATACAGAACAGGGAAGCATACCGAAGTATGTGATCGTCATATTACTCGTGATGGGAGCTTTCGGGGTCATGGGCGGAGGTCTAGTAGCGCCAGGTCTGCCGACGATAGGTGAAGCTTTCGATGCACCGGAAGAACAGTACGGTTGGGTACTGAGTGTCTATACTCTCGCGGCGGCGATAAGTCTGCCGTTTATCGGATACTTCATCGATTCTATCGGGCGGAGAAAGATCGGCATCGCCTGTCTCCTCATAGATGGTGGTGCAGGCCTCGCCATCATATTCGCTCCCAGTTTTTCCGTGCTTTTACTCCTCAGATTCCTACAAGGGATCGGTATCGCGGGTCTAGTTCCCGTAGCGATGACCGTCATAGGAGATCTGTTCTCCGGCGAACGCAGACTCAAGATCATGGGCTATCTGACAGGAACCATATCGCTGGGGGCTGTAGTCATACCGACATTAGGTGGCGCACTGGCTTCTATCGACTGGAGGCTTATCTTCGCAATTTATGGTTTCTCTCTTGCATTAGCTCTATTTTTCTTTTTCACGCTGCCCGAAACGAGCCCTTACGAAGATTCCGAGAATACAGAACACAACTCCCCTCTCGACTACGTGTCATCTCTTTTTTCAGTGCTAAAGATCGGGAAGATACGCAATATGATGATACACTCGCTCATCCTATATTTTCTTCTCTATGCACTTGTAACATTCATTCCCATCTACCTAGTTATCCAACATGGATTCGCCGAGATATTTACAGGTTTGGCTCTATCGATCCAGGGGGTGTTCGCATTCATCTTGGCCTCAAGAGCGAGTTTCGTAGCACGGTACATCGGCTGGCGAGGGCGTGCAGCTTTAGGCTTCAATCTGATGGCTGTTGGCTTTATACTTCTGCCCATATGGTCAACAGGTAGTTATCTGATCAGCTTTAGCTTCATAATCTACGGTATAGGTATGGGTTTTACATCTCCGACGATATATGATCGAGTCACACGCATTTCCCCAAAAGAAGTAACTGGATCTGTGATCTCTATTTTCAATACCATGAAGTACGTGGGAATGACACTTTCTCCTTTTCTATTAGGATTGGCTCTTATTTTTGTTGGGTTGAACACAGTGTTCATCGGGGTGGGGTTGATGGCGGCTCTATGGGCGATCTTCACGATCTTCCCCGAATTCATGTGATAAATTCTCTAAAAGATAGACACTATCCTCGATACCTATAGAATATTATCGCTCCTAATATGATGACGGAAAATATGGATGTGACAGTGTTTGCCGCTATCACGGGGATATCGTTTACAAGGATCCCGTAGGTCAACCATAAAAGTACGCCGGTGGTCAATATGATATACATGGGTAAGGAGAGGCTTCTTGTGTCTCTAGTCCGGATCACTTTTATCGCTTGAGGTAGGAATGAGATCGTTGTACAGGTGGCCGCT
>JAZKSH010000145.1:0-4765 GCA_036626195.1 Thermoplasmatota archaeon
TTTATCGTGGTGGTTTTACCGGCCCCATTAGGTCCTAGATAACCCACCACATCCCCCTTCTTGACTTTAAACGACACTCCCTTTAAAGCCGTTAGGTCACCGAACTTTTTTACCACGTTTTCTGCCCTGATCGCGTATTCATCATCTACCATCTTTTCCATGATATCACCCTTCTTGCATTTTATGTATATTTACCAAATTATATGCATAATTAGACCAGATTCAGACCCAAATTCTTTCTCTATCACTCAATCTCACCACCTGTCTTATCCATTATCCATTCAATAACCAGACCCATCAATCCAACAAATATGATGGTGAGAGACAACCTTGCTAACATGAATTCGGGACCTAAGAACTGCAGTTCGACCATCTCCTGCGGTATCTTTATGCACGCCCAAGCCGAGAGGAATACAACTATATTGGTGATCCTTGCACCCTTCTTGATCATGGTCGATGCCATTGGAAAAGCCACGTACAGCGGCCCGGTCGGCAGAGTTCCGAAAAGTATCGCCAGGAAGAATCCCTTGATTCCGGAGGCTTTACCGAAGTATTTGACCACCGTATCTTTAGGTATATAGACCGAGAACAGTCCCATCAAGACCATGACCGCCGGAAGGATAAATATCATCTCGGACAGGTAATCAAAAGCCGCTGAAATCACCGGCTCTTGTTTGCTAGGATACAGGTAAATCAGGACTACAGCAACCCCCATCATCCCGGCTAATATGAGCCAGTCCCGGAGCATCTTTTTCTTCTGCTCTTTCTTTTTTTCTTCCTTCACAGAAGCACCCCCATTATGAGGGCTATGATAATAGCGATGATAAAGCTCAAACCGTTCCTCAGAAGAGCGAATTTCTTACCGAGTTTCTTGATCTCTAGGGGTAAAGTGACCATACCGATCATCGTCAAGGTGGTGATGAATGCGGCAACGGCGGTAACGGTCGCGCCGCTGTCCAACATCGAAGCAGCTAATGGAAACGAAACCAAAGCTGGGATATGCAGGATAGAACCAACGATTCCAACAAGTAAAACTCCAAAGATCCCTGACTGTTCTCCCACGAATCGCGATATCTCTGAAGGGGGTACGAACCCGAGCATCAATCCGATGATGACGATGATGATCAGAACCGTAGGTAATATCTTGAAGAAAGAGAAAACCGCCTTCTTCAACGACTCTACAGCCTTCTCCTTGTCCCTATAAACTCCGTATAGGAAACACACCAGGGCGAATAGATTGATGAAGATCGCTGTAACGCTCATCTATCCACCTTTCGATATCTGCATGCCCAATATTTTCACGCCTTCTTCTGTTTCCATTGAAAGGGTCGCCGGTTCTGTGATAAGGCACTTTCCTTCTGACAAAGTGACTAGTTCTTCATCCACCGTAACTTCAACATCTCCATCGAGCACGATAAATATAACATAAGAAGACATCTCACACGGCGGGATCTCCTCTCCTTCAGAAAGGAGTATATGCCTCGCTTTGAACTCTTCCTCTTTATAAAATGCCTGTTTTTCTTCCATCTCTTCCAAATCGAATATTTCCATATTTTCTCACCTTCTTTTTATCCTTCTCCAAACTCTTCTTCATAAAAACTTGTCATCTTCTCCATCATCCTCTTACGTTCTTTGATCATCTCCAGCCAGCTCTTCAGACGTTCTCTCCCTTCCTCGGTAGCACTATAAACTCTTTTATCGGGTCCAGATCCACTTTCTTCCCATTCCGATTCCAAAAGTCCCTTCTTCTCCATCCGTCTCAAAGTGGTGTACATGGTCCCGGATTTTATCTCGTGTCTACCTTCACTCAACTCCTCTATCCTCTTGATTATCCCGTATCCGTGCAGTGGTCCTTCGCAGACCACCCTGAGGATCAGGAAGTGAAGCCATCTCCCCTCAGGGGGACTAGGGTGTTTCTGACATCCTTTTGCTGATTTTTTATCCATGGTATCACTATATGACAATGTTACATAGTACTATATAACAATGTTACATATAGTTTTTACGGTGATTGTTTTAAATAATTGATACGATTGAGAAATAGATGGATAAGAAAAAATGGTCGGATTTCAGGTTCAATCTTGAAGAAGCAGCAGGCGCTGTGGGAGACTACGGAACTCTATTCCCCATAATCATCGGAGTCGCGGTCGTTTCAGAGTTAAATCTAGGTTACATACTTCTATTCTTCTCCCTATGGTACATCATCACCGGTCTGTACTACAAAAAGCCGGTCCCAGTCGAACCGATGAAGGCCATCGGAGCCATCGTTATAGGGGGTGGATTGACCCAGGGACAGATAACCGCTTCAGGCATCATACTCGGTCTTTTATTTTTGGTTGTAGGGTTCGGTAAGGGGATGAAATATATACAAAAAAAGGTCCCAAAGAACGTGATCCGGGGAGTTCAACTAGGACTAGCATTGATACTTTTAAAGACTTCTTTAGGTTTTATCTCTAAAGATTATCTGATCTCCGGCCTTTGTATAGTTTTGATCTTAGCTTTCTTTGCTTTGAGAAGTACCAAGGAAATACCCAATATATCTTCACTACTTGTCCTTCTATTGGGGCTGATATTAGGTGTGATCCAATTCGGACTTCCCTCGATCAGTCTTTTACCTTTTCCATCTGTTATAGTCCCCTCGCTGAACGATTTTGTCAGAGGGGGATGGCTGTTGGCCATACCGCAGGCGCCTCTGACCATGACGAACGCCATATTGGCTACATCTCTTTTGATGGGTGACCTCTTCTCCTGGAAAGTCGATCCCGATAAATTCTCCAAAACGATAGGTTTGATGAACCTGAGTTCAGTCCCTTTCGGTGGATTTCCTATGTGTCACGGCTCAGGTGGATTAGCTGCACAATATAGATACGGAGCTAGGACCGGCGGCTCGAACATAATAAGCGGCCTTCTCTTGTTGCCGATCGCTCTCTTCTTCTCCACCACCCAGATCATCAACTTGATACCCTACAGCGTATTCGGGGCACTGATAGTATTCGTTGGTTTGGAGATGGGCAAACACGGCTTGAAGACCGATTCGTATCTTATAACAGGGGTCATGGCGGTCGTAGCATTGTTAACAAACATCACGATCGCCTTCATTTTGGGATTGGGGATGAACTATGTTTTAAAACATGTGAGACCATCAGAAAAAGGATGAATCTCCATAAGAAGGAATTTCCTATGCTTTGGAAACCAAATCTTTCCAATATACCCTGAGATTATTTTCGAGGATCGCTCCCTGGTATATGGATCAGTGTTTTATCCGAATTTGGGCCTAAATCGGGTCTTCTTGGGTACCAAATCCGGAAAATCCATATAAATAGGGAGATCATTGATATGAACAGGTGTTGAACATGAACAGAAAAGTAGGAATTATAGTAGTGATCGCCGTGGGACTTTTACTGATGAGTGCTATAGGACTATCGATGGCTAGTGATAACAGCGATTCCTCCAGTGGCTCGGCCTTCGAGAGGCCACGTCGGGCCGGCGACGGAGATTGCGACGGAGAACCTAAGATGAGGATGTTGGACAGATTCAATCTGACAGAAGAGCAGAAGGAAGAGATAATCGATAAGGTGAAGTCCATGAGAGAGGACGGAGCAGACAGAGATGAGATCAGGGACACGGTGATAGAGATGCTGGAGGACTACGGTGTAGATGTCCCGGAAGATATGGGCGAAGGCGATAGAGAGAAACATCGCCGTAGAAGAGGACGAGGAGACTGTGAAAAGTAAAGTTGAGGTAGCAAGGGCGTGGGTTCGTTGGGGTTTTTCATGACTCCCACCCCTTCTACTTTTTTATCCGTAGTAAGATTTATTGGCCGATAAGTTATACGAATCATGAATGGTCAAGATGAAAAAGGTACTATGGTGGTTGATCGCAGGAACAAGGGGAGGAAAGAACCGATTGAGGATAATAAAAACCATCAGAGAGGAACCCATGAACGCCAATCAACTAGCGAAGGAACTTGATCTAGATTACAAAACGATAAAACACCACCTTGAATTGTTAGAAGATAATGGGGTAGTGACCACCATGGGAGAAGGCTACGGAAAGACCTATTTCCTCACCGACCAGATGGAAGACAGCCAGGATATATTGGAAGAGATAATGAAAAGCACTGATATAGGTGATTAGATGGATAAGAAAAAAAAGTTAGCTATCATATTGGGTATAGGCGTAGCGATAAGCTTGCTGCTCACCTTTTTATTTTTGAGGATAGTCCCTGTTCCCACGAGAGGCCCTCGCAACTATTTCGATACATTCTTAGGCATAAAAGTCTTCATATCGTCTTTTACGCTCATCTTATTGGCTGTCTTACTTTGGAACTATATATCTATCTACCGCGAGATGCCAAACAGGTTCACCTTGAGCTTGATCATAGTCAGTCTAGCCCTTCTTCTGTATGCCCTTTTTTCCAACCCCTTTGTCCCCCTGATATTGGGTTTCAAACACGGGATTGGACTCGGACCGTTCACTTTCCTTCCCGACCTTTTCGCGGCTACGGCGGTTACCGTTTTACTGTACCAGAGCTACGAGTGAGCGGTTCAATCCCTTTTTTCGTACACTATGCAGTCAACCGGACATGCATCTTGACATTCGAAGCATTTGAGACATTCTTTATTTTCGATTTGCCTTTTTTCAGAATCCAAAGTTTCTATCGTATCCGCAGGACACACCCTCTGACATCTTCCACATCCGATACATTCTTCTGTATCCACTTTCATTATGTATCTCGATGGTTTGGAAGAAAGACTAAGTATGG
>JAZKSH010000146.1:0-4710 GCA_036626195.1 Thermoplasmatota archaeon
GCCGTTTCCCTGTCAAAATCATCCTTGTCTTTCAATTTTATATTGAAATGGTGTTTGGAATCTTTGATTCCGAATTGTCTTTTGGATGAGGCATGAACTTACGCCAGTTATCCTCTTTCTTAGCCAAACTACCACTCTTCCAATTTTCGCAAAACTCTGCAGGCCCCCTCTGGCCAGTGAACAGAACTTTCTCACATCACTCCAAACCGATCCATTCGATCTCTTTCAATCCATCAAAATCGTCGTCATCGGACACGACAGTGTGGATACCGTTTCGAACCGCGACGGAAAGATGAAGAGCATCTCTAGGGTTCAGCTCTTCATATCTTCTCTGATAGTTTATCATCCTCACCGTATCTTCGGATCTCACGTCTAAGATCTTCAGATGAGGAAATTCTAGTATCCTTTCGCCTTCCTTCAAAGCTTCTTCTCTACTCGCCTCTCGGGAAAGGATCCAAGTGACTTCGTCGAGAGTCGAAGCAGAGGTACCCACCTCGATCTCCCCTTCGACCATCTTCCTCAGCCAATCAGAGGCCTCCTGAGGTCTGTCTCCCTCATACAAAGCGGGTAAAATGAAGACATTGCTGTCAAAATGATACAATTCAATCACCGAATTGTGAGTAATACTCTTTATCCCAATCTATCTTTTCCGGCTCTTCCTTTTTCTCTATCTCCGACAAAAATTCATCCAATTTTTGAAACCCCCTTCGTTAACTAAACGAAGCACTAATTTGTCCGTGCCCCTAGAAACTTTATCCCGTCCATCTCGAGTAGATAAGACCTATTTAATTTCAAAGTCGTACTTGTCCTCGAACTGCGTGTACGAGTAATAGGCGAGCAGTATCAAAGAAGCGCCCAACGCGAAAGGATAGACATAGAAGAAGGTTCTGGAAGTATCATCAGGAGCTACGCCCTCCATGTTCCAACTTGACAGCGGTGTCTTCTCTATGTAGTTATAGTCGTAAAGATCCGAGGCCTCCTCCTCGGAAAGAGCTGAACGGTAATACTGTGTCCGGCCGACATATCCCTTGAAGAAATAATCGGTCTGCCATGCCGGGGTTTCCGGATTACTTCTACCTATGCAGTGAGCCCCGCCCGTGGGCAGGGAGACGTTCGTATAGGTGGATCCAGATAATTCTCCGTCGATATAGAGAGCTTGTTCGCCCGCTTCAGAGTCATATACCGCCACTATGTGATGCCACCGAGAGAAGTCTCTATTATCGGCCAAAGAAGAACCTTCTCCCTTTTTACCGATACCAAAGCTCAATCTTTCTTTCGTCAGCCTCAAACTGTATCTTCTCTCACCGTCACTGCGGTCTTCCATCACCGGTTGTTTTCCCCCGCTGCTACTCCTCGCCCAGAGCGAAACGGTGAATGAATCAGTGTCGTAAATATCATGACTCGAAGATATATCGACCCAATCATCTTCGCCGTCGAATTCCAGCGCCCAGCCCTGGTACAGGGCCCCGGATCTAGTCCTCACTGGCTCCGCTCCATGTATCACGCCTCGGTTGTCAGCCCTACCTTCGTCCTCCACATACCGCGGATCCTTGTAGATGAACAATTCATTGCTGCCAGCGGCGGGAACCACCGAAGCCGACAGGAACACCAAAACGACGCCTACCACGAGTAGAGTACGGAACTTCTTGATCGATAACTTCTTCATCATGTCAGCTTTCACCCCACAGCATCCATGCCTGAGATACGACCAGGCCCAAGACGAGTGCGAGCATCAGTAAGTACATCGCGTCCAAGTTGTGTATGGAAAGGGTCCTCCAGCCCATGGCGAGGCTGAAGGCCATCACCATCCCCACCAACGTGCCAAGCGTCAGTTGAAACCTTTCGATCTTCACGGTCTTCCCGTCGATCTCGACCGAGTGTATCGTGATAACGGCCAGGACCGCCGCGGCCATCACCGCAGCGATCAGCGTCGGCACCGAGATCCCGAGCGGGAGATAGGCAGGCGTGAGCGCCAACACGCTGTAGGAAGGCATCAGGTCCGGGTGCGTGGAAAGCACGAAGACCGCCTCGAGAGCAACGTAGACCAGCAGGAAAAGAGGGAATACGAAGTAATAGACGGGAAATATCATCGAGAAAATTCTTTCCTTAGTTACCTTTTCGGTTTTGGATACCTCCGGCCTTTTGATCATCTTCTTGGCCTCAGAAGCCTTCTCGATCCTCTCTTTGGCCTCAACCTTAGTAGGTTTCTCGACCGTCTTCTCAGCACGCTCGGGCTTCTCTTTCGGCCTCTCCATCTCAGCCATCGTCCGCTCGAATATCTCGATAGCTTCGGAGTAATCTCCTTCATCGGCCTTCGCTTTTCCTTCTTTCAGATCCGACAGGTAGAATTCGTAGTCGAAGCCTCTTTCTTTCAGATCCTTCGCTTTCGATTTTGCTTCCTGCATCTTCTTAAAAGCTAACCTGATATTTCGTCCTTTACGCTGCACCTCTTTGACCCTGTCAACAGCCGTTTTGATGTCCCCGGCTTTCTGGGCCTGATAGGCTTCGATCATCAACCCTTTCAGGTCACTTGCGTCTATGCTCGTTCTCCTGGCACGTGCCAAGCTCTGTCTAGCATCCTCTAATTGCTCCTCTAATTTCTCTTTATCTCTCAGTTCTTCTACTTCGCCCTCCATGTCGGCTATCTTATCCTCGAACGTCTTGATCTTGTCAAGAGCCGTTTCATAGTTTCCATCCATCTTGGCCTTCGCTGCGTCATTTAACAGGCCCTTCAGCTCTTCTACATAGGTATACGAGTCTTCAACGTCGGCCAAGTTCTCCCACTCCTTATCTAACTTCTCCTCTAACTTTTTCTTCTCCTCCCGGGTCTCTTCAGGTACTTCCTCTTTGGTTTCGTCCCTTTGAGCATTGTCGATATCCTCGACCATCTCCTCGAGGCCTTCCTTTATCTCCTCATAGTCTTCGGACGCCATCTCTACTTCTTCATCCCCGACAAGATCGGCTCCACAGGAATAACAGATTTCTACGTTAGGACCCACTTCAGCCCCGCACTCCGGGCAGTCTTTAGATTCCTCTTCTTCTTCTTCCTCTCCCCCTAAGGGTTCGCCGCATTCTGGGCATCCCTCGGCATCTGCCGCGACCGCTGCTCCACAGATCGGACATTCCTGTTCCTCTTCTTCTCCGCCCATGGCGACCTCTTTCGCGTTGCTGAATATCTCTTTGGCCGTGGAGAAACCGATATGAGAGACTTCCGCCAGTCCTTTCATGCCCCCGTTCAAGATATCATCGGGAGATTCAAAACCGTTATCGTAGAGAGTTTTGGCCTTGGCCGGACCGACGCCTGAAATTTTAGTCAGTTCTTCTATGGCTTTTTCTTTGTCCGTCCCGGCCCCTAGTTCCTCTCCACAGATAGGACAGTTATCCCTGTCATCGGAGATCAGGGCCGTACAGACCGGACACTCCACCATACCTTCTTCGATCAAGTGTCTTACCTCCTCTTCCTCCGCAGGAAATACATATTATCACGCAGATTTTTAACATACCTTATTTGTTAACATCTCTATTAAAATTTTTGTTTCTTAATACCGCACTTTTCCTAAAAAAAACCTCATTTTTCACATACTCTAGACTCCACCGCCGGCCCTATTCTCATCGCCATAGGCTCGAGCCAAGCCGGCGGCGATCTAGAGGTCGGGTTACAACCGATGATTCTCCATCTAGATATTTATCTCTTATCTCGGGAGCTGCTTTTCTTTTAAGCCCTTCTGGCACAGAATCTTAATCCTTTTATTTTACTTTTGCCCAAAATTTTTGCCCTCAACGCCGGTTTTTTAAATACCCTCCTCGAAAGATTTAGATAAATCCCTACGATTGTGGGTCCGTGAGCGGAAAAAGGACGGAAAGGCTGCTGAGAGAGAAAATATTTCACCTCTTCATACTGTCGACCAGTATCTTCTTTCTCCTGCTGACCGCCGTCTATTCGAACCCGGGAGCGCCTGAAGCGTCGGTTTACTGGTACGCTTCGAGCCTCCACTGGACTTTCTGGCCCGGCCTAGCCCTCGCATCCGGAGGCGTCCTCCTCTCGATAGTCCACAAAAGAAGATATCTGGGTCTCGTCAGCGTCCTCGTACCGGTATTTTACCTCTACTCCCTTCCACCTCTAGTCCACGACATGCTTCCCGTTTTCGACGTTTACCATGTCATACCTCCGGTCCTATCCATCATCGAGACCGGGACCTGGAATATGAATCTGATAACTTTCCCCGCTTCACACATCTACCAGGCGACGAGCGTGATGGTATTCAATGTAGAAGTCATGACCTACGCAAAACTCTTCCCGACGATCCTTGCCTTCTCCATAGTGATCTTCATCTTCACCATCGCGAGAATGTTCTCAAAAAAATGGGCGCCGGTCGCCCCGCTCGTCTTCTTAGCGCTCAACTGGTACATGGAATACCACATGGCGAGGCAGGGCTTCAGCATAATGACATGGGCCGCTTTCTGGTTAGCGCTCTTCTTATACATCGACAAGAGAAACTACCGCATAGGTATTCTAGCAGGTCTCATCCTCTTCGCTCTCGTTCCAGCACACCCGGGCATGCTGATAATAGTGTCTTTCAATATCGCCGCCTTGACGCTGGTCACTTTCATCTCTTTCCGCGATCAGGAGGAATGGAAATACTTCCAACCCTTTGTGCCGATACTGCACGTCTTCGCCGAAGCCGCGGCTATCTTATACGCAACCGTCCC
>JAZKSH010000147.1:0-4670 GCA_036626195.1 Thermoplasmatota archaeon
TTTCAACTCCGTTATATCTCTAGCCGAGCCCAAAAAAGCCCTCTGACCTTTAAAATCGATAGGGGTGACCGTAAGATGGAGATATTTTGTTTTCCCCTCTTTCGTTATGAGGCGCACATTATATTCAGAAGGGGCATCATCCCCCTCAGTTCTCTTCTCGCCTATGTTTCTTACCCTCTGGCGATCATCGGGATGGAGGAGTTCCCATATTTTCATGTCGGTTAATTCTTCCCTGCTATACCCAGTGATCTCAACGGCGCGATCGTTGACGAAGAGGAATTCGTCTCCTCTGTAGATGTAGATGGCGTCGTGGCTGTTCTTGACCACGGTTCTATACTTCTTTTCAGATTGAAAGTGTTCGTACTCCTGCTTTATCGTCCGGGCAAGAACCCCGTATTGGCTCTTTGGATCGCCGCCTTTTTGTATGTATCTATCGGCGCCGAGATTCAGAGCTTTCATCGCAACTTTTTCTCTGCCTTTTCCGGTGAACATTATGAAGGGAATATCATCCCCTCTTTCCTCTCTGGTCTCTTCCAAGAACTCCAATCCATCAATGTCAGGCATCTGGTAATCTGAGACTATCACGTCGAAATCTTCCTCCTCCATCATCTCTAACGCTCTCTCGGCGGAAGAAGCTGTCAGAACTTCTATCTCTTCGTCTCTCTTCTCTAGAAATATCTCAGTCTGGTCCAGTAAGGATTTCTCATCATCGACGAAAAGCGTCTTTATAGGCATTATACACCCGATCTCCTGAGTTATTTTTAAAAACGTTAAAAGAGTATATAAAATCTTCACTCTTTCATCTATTTATAATAAAGGCCGGCTTTTTCAACTTAACTTTCGACATCCACAACTAGTAAAAGGTATCAATCTGTTTTCTTCAATCTAACGTCGAATTCAACTCCACCTATATCAGAGTCTTTCACCACTACACTGCCACCATAATTTTTGGCGATCTCTCTCACCATGTACAATCCCAAACCAGTTCCTGCCGTCTCTCCACTTTTGAATCCCTTATCAAATATCTTTCCTTTCACTTCGTCAGATATGCCCGTACCGTCGTCTTCTACGGTCACTACACATTCGTCTTCCTCGATATGAGAAGAGATATTGATATTGTCACAGCCGGAGTGTTGTATGGAATTCTCGACAAGGTTGGAGAACAACTCCTTCAGTAAAGTACCCCCTTTCACCCTCTCTTCACATCCGCTCAAATCTATATTTATATTTCTCTTCTCTAGCTGATCTCGATGTTCCGCCAACACTTTTTCCATCGTTCCTTTCAGGTCTATTTCATCTATTTCCTCATCCTCATCGAGTTCTCCCAGCTTTCTGATCTTCTCGATCATATCAGCATTATCTTCAGCGGCGCCTTCCGCTTTTTCCACAAACTCCTTCACTTCATCTGGAAGATCATGATCCCTCATCAGTTGTAGATATCCTCTAATCGTTTGGTTTTTGTTTCCCACATCGTGTCTGAGCAGAGAATGAAGAAAAATCTCTCGTTTTTCTGCCTTCTTTCGATCAGTTATGTCTTCAAGTATCCCTGTTGCTCTTATTGGCTCACCGTTTTCATCTCTCTCAAACACTTTTCCTACATCTTTTACCCAAATCCAATCTCCCGATTTTGTCTTCATCCTGTGTTCTGTTTTAAATATCTCCTTCTCGCCATCTAGATGTTTTTGCAATTCTTCCTTAACCCTTGGTTTTTCGTCCGGATGTACCCGTTTTTCCCAGGAATCTAGATCCTGTTCTATCTCGTCAGGACTGTATCCGAGCATCTCCGCCCATTGGTCACTATATTTTACTTCGTCAGTTTCCACATTCCAGTCCCATACGCCCAGTTCTGCTCCTCTGAGTGCTAGATCAAATCTCTGTTCACTCTTCCTCAGTTTTTCCTCTGCCTCTTTCCTTTTGGTGATATCTCTTACAGTTGCCAGAACCCTCCTATCTCCGATGATTTCTACCACCTTAAGGGTAACCTCTACCCAAAACAGCTCACCACTCTTTTTCTCCGCATGCCACTCAAATGTCTGAGCCCCCTCCTCTCTGGCTTTTTGGATCAATTCTTCCGCTCTTTCCACTGTATACGGTTCTTCTCCTGAATTTGTTACTTCGACCGTCTTACCAATGATTTCCTCAGGCTCATATCCGTACATCTCACACATCTTCTCATTGACGTTGAGTATCTCTCCAGTTTCAGGTTCATGGATAAAAAAAGCATCTCCAGACTTTTCAAATAACTCTTGATAGTTTTTCTTTGCCTCTCTAAGCTTCTCTTCCGCCTCTTTCTGCTCGGTGATATCCCGGATTATCGCCATAATGAATCTCTCACCATCTATCATATACCGGCTAAAAGAGGCTTCGATATAGAGAGGCGTCCCGTCTTTTGTGGTTTGGACTCCCTCAAATTCTTGTGGTTCGCCCTCAAGAGCTTTATTTATCTTCTCCTTCGCTATTTCCCGCGAATCACTTCCATCTGGTTGTTTTTCCAACAAAAACTCATATGGAGTTTTATCTATGAAATCCTCTCGATCATAACCAAACATTTCTAATGCATTTTCATTACAGTTGATGACCCTATCGTTCTTCATGATAACTATCGCATCGTTGGCAGACTCAAATATCGTTCGATATTTTTCTTCACTCTTGCGGAGCTTCTCTTCACTTTTGATCCTGTTCAGAACTAGCTTCGTATGGTGGATAAGTGTTTCCGCTAGTTCCAAGTCCTTTTCATCAAAATCGCCTTTCTGTTCAGACCAAACCATGAAAACACCGAAATTCCCTACCGGGACGCTCATCGCCGATTTGTACGATTCTCTTTTGGTTTTTGCGTCTTCTTCCTCCTCGATATCTCTTATCAAAAGACACTCGCCTTTTCTATAGCTCTTCCCAGCAAGACCTCCGATGGGATAACGTGTACCTTTTTCTTGCTCATCCCCGATGGGGGCTTTGACTTCAAATTCTCCTTCTACCACTATATCTAAACTGCAGATTTCAAAATTCAGTATCCGTTTAGAGGCGTCTATCGTGAGTTCATACAACCTTTCTTCATCATCAATTGATTCCATTTCCACCGCAAAATCATCAAGTTTTCTTCTCTTTTTATTTTTCTTCAGTTCTTCTTTCGTTTTCTGGAGTTCCTCCTCTTTTTTCTTTTTCTCAGTGATATCTATAACTGAGATCAAGCCCGCCGGTTCACCTTTGTAATCGATATCACTTCCGTTAAGATAAACCCATTTCTTTTCTCCCTCTTTAGTTATTATCTTGATTTCATAACCGGCTTCTAACTCTTCCTTTTCTAACATCTGTTTTTTTACCATTTCTCTATATTCTGGTGCCACGATCTCCCAATACTTCATCTCTTTCAACTCTTCTAAAGAGTAGCCCCATATATCTTCAGTAGCGGGATTCGCATAAACCCAGTATTCATCCTGATATATCGCTATAGGGACAGAAGTCTTTTCGGCCAGGTTTTTGAATTCCTCCTCGCTCTCTTCCAGTTTATTTTCAACGATGATTTTTTCTCTAGCAAATCCTAGATCCCTTCCCACCTTTTCAAGCAGCTCTACCTCCTCTTCAGATAGGTCGCGTCGGGATCTATGACAGGCACTGATTATTCCGGTCAACTCCGATGTGTGAGTAATCGGAACTAAGAGCGTATTATGGTATTTTAGCTCGTCCATGTATTCGCAGTCTGTACAGTACTCCTCTGGATTATTTACAAGGTGAGTAGAATTATTTCTTACGACTTCCTTAACACATTTAGGTGCATCTCCAGACCCATCGTTCGTCACCTCCCATTCTTTCTCGGGATGCACTCCCGAACTAGCTACAGGTTTTATCTTATCATCTTTTCTATCTAAAAGGGAGATCTCCATATTTTGGTAATTTCTTGTCTCCACCAATTCAACCGCTGCCTTTTCTATCAGCGTTTTTAGGTCATCTTCCTCCCCTATAAGTCGATTCACGTTACTTAAAGATCTCAGTAAAGAATTCAGCTCAACTATTTTTTCTTCTGCACCTCTGTGTTCGAATTCCTGTTTTATCGCATCGACCAAAACCTCATACTGTGCTTTTGGATCTCCACCTTTCTGCAGGTATCTATCTGCCCCCAAATTCAGGGCGTTCATCGCAACTTTTTCTCTACCCTTACCGGTGAACATTATGAAGGGGATTTCATCCCCTCTTTCCTCTTTGATCTCTTCTAAGAACTCCAACCCATCCATGTCAGGCATCTGGTAATCTGAGACAATCAAATCGAAATCTTCTTCTTCCATCATCTTCAGCGCTCTTTCGGCGGAGGAAGCGGTCAGAACTTCTATATCTTCAGCTATCTTCTCCAAAAATATCTCGGCCTGCTCTAGTAACGAGCTTTCATCGTCGACGAGCAGTGTCTTTATAGGCATTACACACCCGAACTCCCAAGTTATTTTTTATAAAGTATATTTACTATATAAAACCTTCACTCCTTGATCAAAGAAGCTCTACAAGAAAGAGACCATATTCTTAGGAGGGAAGATCTTCACCCACCTGTTTTCTTCAATCTTCTCTCGGACCAGTTTCTTAACAATAGTGGATCTCGAAGACTTATCCATGTCCTTGAGATCTTTCCCCTCGGATCAATCCACGACTTCGACCTCAGGCCCGTTCATCCGGATCTTCAATAG
>JAZKSH010000148.1:0-4630 GCA_036626195.1 Thermoplasmatota archaeon
TTGAAGGATCATACGGTCCTGATAGGCTACGGGAGGGTCGGCCACTTGACCGTAGATACTTTAGTGAATAACAGAGAATCCTTTTTGGTCATAGATCACGATCCGAAAAAGCTCGATTATCTAGAGGAGCTGAACTTCCCGTACATCTACGGGGACGCCACCAGTGAACACATACTCGAGAGAGCCGAGGTCGAGAAGGCGAAGATGGTTGTGGTCACGATCCCGGGTATGATAGATACCGAATTGATAGTCGATACCGTAAAGGATCTGAATCCGGACTGCAAGATCGTCGCTAGGGTCAACTCCGAGGAGGAGAAAGACGCGCTGAAGGAGAAAGCGACCTCCCTGATATATCCTGAAGAGTTAGCGGGGAAGTCGCTGGTCGAGAAAGTGAGCGAGCTTTTATAACGGAACAGCGCGGTCGAGGACGCCGCGATATGGTTAGATGATGATCAATCATCGGTTACTCGGATTATGAATTTTGATGAATTTTCTAGAACGATATCCTGGGTTTCCTTGTGAGGCGTGTGTCCTGCACCGGGAACGATCAATCCGGAGGACGGTCCACTCGTTCCATCAACTATCTTTTCTACCTGTGCAGTGGTCCCGTATTCGTCCTCCTCGCCCTGTATCACCAGAACCGGGCAGTCTATAGACGGCAGAAAGTTCTCTATATTCCAATCTCTGAACCACTCTGCAGTCCAGGTCTCGGCCCAGGCCTTGAACATCTCCTCTGTCTTTTCGCCGTGGTATCTCTTCAGTTTACTTTTCAACTCGGTGGTCCTGTAAAGTTCCGCGGTATCTTTTACACCTTCTACTGCATCATCTTCGACAAATACGTGTGCACCTTCTGTCAAGATCCCAGATATCTTTGACGGATACTTGCTTCCCGTGATCAGCGCGATGGAGCCGCCGTCACTGTGTCCGTAGAGCACCGCATCATCTATACTCCAGATCTCCATCAATTCGCACAATAAGTCGGCTTGGACCTCCAGGTAATCTTTATCTCGTTCGTCCATCGGGTGTGACCTCCCGTAACCCGGCCTGTCGTAGATGAGTACGTTGCATTCTGAAAGTTCGCCCAGCCTTTCGGGAAAGTCTCCCCACGTCTCGATACAGCCGAGAGAGTCGTGAAGAAATATGATAGTAGGCCTACCGGGATGATCTTCTATCCTTTTGTAAGCTATTCCATCCTCTGTGTATTCGATTTCCGTCGGCATCTTATCGGTCTCTTTCCTGAGTTATAGATCCAGTTTTACTTTCTCAGCTATTTATAATCAAAGACGTAGCTTTTTGCAATTGTCAGTGTCTTTGACTAGTTGTAAGGGACCTATGTCTCTTTTTCACTTCGAAGGGAGTTCTGCGGATGTAGAGCTCGTAACTTAGTTTAAAAAGTTACGAATTCAACTATAAATCATCGTATAAGATCAGAGGTGAGAAATTATTAGTGACGGCGGCGGATGAAAAAAGGATCGACGGGAGAGTGATAAGTCGAACAGAAAGAAGGATCTGCGGACCCAGATGATAGAAGGTAAAGGGTAGGGTATTGTCTTGGCTACTCCGATCATCGTTTTGCTGCCCAAAGGACATATTTATAGGAATCGAGTCTCACTATAGTGGCGCTGAAACCTCTCTCTCGAAAGAAGCTTTTCAGATACCCGGGCTCAAAGAAAGAAGAAGACTCTCCGATCATTTTCTCCCCAAATTCGATGAATTTGGTGATCAGACTCTTAGGATCAAATTCTAAAATGATTATCTGCCCACCGGATTTAAGTACTCTCATCATCTCCTCTAGACTTTTTTCTTTGTTTTTAAAATGATGAAGAGCATCAGTGCAGAGTACGTAGTCGAAAGAGGAATCCTCGAAAGGAGTCTTGCACGCCTTCCCCGATACCAAGTTGTCGGTAGTAGATTCGGACATCATCTCTCTCGAAGTGTCCAATAGATACGGGTTTATGTCTGATTCTTTTTTCTTAATCTTTTTCAGTAGGGTCCCGGTCCCTCCTCCAACATCCAAGAGGGCTGGGTTTCCTTCTAGATCTAACTTATCGATTATCCCTTCCCTCGCATAGTGGAAAGTATGATCCATGAACAGATCATAGATAGGTGCTAGATGATCGAATATATCCTCTGCCATCTGATAAGATTAAGTGTTATGTGATTAAAAAATTTCCTATACACCTGTAGAGGATGTCAACTTAAGAATTAAAAAGGGAGCATCCCATCCGGTTTTAGGATGGTAAAATGGATGGGATGCTCTCCAATCTAGTTAAGACTTTAGAGAATGAAATTGTTTCCGCAAAAAGTCAATAACTTTTGAGGATGAAAGGATGTTAATCCTGTATATTACAAACGATGGCCACACAATGCCAGTGTTGAGACAGCTCAGCACTGGCTGGATTCGTTTGTAAGCATGTATCATTTTACGAGGGGATTAAGTTGACATCCTCCCTCTTCCCACTCGTAAACTTTATTAACTCATTTTCACCATTTAATGTATTGAGGAAGAAAATGAAAAGATCAAAACTTACAGCCCTAGCCCTAGTGGGGATCTTGATCTTCTTCACGGTGAGTTTTTCAGGCTGCACGGACGAGGAAGAAGGCGGGGTGGAAGAGGGTACAGAAGCTGCTAAATTTATAGGAGAGTGGGAGGTCGATGCGAATAGGACCGACCAGGTAATGTTACCATATGACCCGCCTCCAGATCCGGAGGAAGTCCAGATACTCTACAAGTTTCATGACGACAAAACATTGAGCATAGAGATGGACGGAGAGACCATTATGGAAAAAGAAAAGTGGGAGATCGACGAAGAAAACAGTACATGGGTCATTGAAACCCAGACTCAGGAATATGACTATTCGTTTTCAGAGGAGGGAGAGGAATTGACCCTTTCCTACAGTGGGAAGGATCTAGTTTTGGAAAAGATAAGCGGCTAAATACAATCTCTATAGACTAGTATTCCTCTATCAACCGTATTCCAAACAGCCAATGCTATTCATAACCGGTCTAGATAATCCTATACACTTTCTAATCCATCAAACTCTTCACACCTCTCTCTACCGTCTACCTCACCTATTTATGCCGCACTAATTCCAACAAAATCATCCAATATCACAAAATCTTCAAATCTGTGTGTGAATACACAGATATGTCCCGTCCACGAAGAACGTTTAACTCTAAACAACGGATCCGCAGTTTTAGGACCCCTATTCTTTCACTCTCTTTAGATGTACGTCAAACCTCGCTCCGTCCAGCATCGAATCTTTCACTTCAATACTACCGTCGTAACTATCTTCGATCTCTTTCACCAAATACATTCCCAAACCTTTTCCCGCTTTTTCACCTTTTTGTTATCCTCTTTCAAAGATTTTTTCCTTACTATCAATGGGCACCCCCAAACCGTCGTCCTCAATAATTATCACATGGGGATCCCTCTCTTCAGAAGATATCCTGATTTTGTCACGTTCCGCATGTTTGATAGAGTTCTCTAAAATATTCGAAAAGACCTCTTTTAAGAGAATTCCTGCCTGCGCCTTTATTCCTCGCTGGCTTTCTCGAAATTTTGGAGATTTGTTGGAAAAATCCCCTATTTCCTCCGCCAGATCGGTGCAGCGATAACTGCAGCCGCGAGGACCACCGCGAATCCGAATCCGGGCGTTTCTTCACCTGGATCTTCCTGGCTCCAACCGCCGAGGGTAGCCCACAGCCACCAGGCAGCATAGGCCTTCTGGTTCGCGTTGAGCGGTTGGGAGTGTGCAGAGGCACAGTTGTACCAATCCTCTCCTTCGGTGTGCGCCTCCTGCCATTCTATCGCCCAGTTGCTGTCCCTCTCTCCATCACCGTTGGAATCGTAATCGCAGTTGTCGTTGGGTATCTTGTCCCCGAAGTAGTTACCGTCGGGGTCGTAGGTTTCGATATCGGCGAAATCGTAGAGGATCTTGCCGTTCTCAATGCAGTAGTCTCTTATCTGCTCGTTGCGCTGGTGTAGGTTACCGTCCAGGCCGCTCCCGTCCAGGTGGCCGGTCATGTAGACGAAATCGACATCTGGATATTCGCTTTCGAGATCATCCATAAGGTTCAGATACGTATCGATATCTTCCTCTGTTGCACTGCTCACCTGTCCGCACCAAGACCAGATCACGACGTTCAGTTCTGGATTGTCATCGAGATAATCCCGTGTCGCGTCCGCCCATGAAGTCCTATCCGGATTTCCCAGGTCCGCAGCGCCCGAAAAACAATTATCACGTAGGTCCAGAGCACCGTCTTCTCCGCCGTCGTTGTACGCGTAGAGATCTTCTGGGTATCCCTGACCGTTCATAAAATCGACCAGACCGTCCATACCCGTTGTCAGCTGGCTGCCGTGGGAGGTGTGCCCGTAGCCGATGTGCAGGTCCGATTTCGCCTGTTCTACAGCGGATTCCGGTATCTGGGAGATATCGGTACTAGAGTGGTCTATGATGTTCCACGGGGTGGAACCGCTTGTTCCCTGGGCAGCGTTACCTGAAACCAACGCAGGGGCGTTAAGACAGATCAGAGAAAATACCACGAACAGACTCGATATCTTGCATATTGATTTTAGAGACATATCTTAAATAAACTCATAAGATATATTTATAGATTTGTAGTATA
>JAZKSH010000149.1:0-4543 GCA_036626195.1 Thermoplasmatota archaeon
CATGCTAGAGTCCATGACGGCCTGATGGAAGTGGCGGAGAAAAAACTGAGCCAATCGGACGATCTCATCGATTATCACGTTACACACTGCGGGGATGACCTCGAGCTTTTGATGACCCACAACGAAGGTGAAGATTCAGAGAAGATACACTCTTTAGCGTGGGATACTTTTCAAGAGGCGACAGAGAAGGCTAAAGAATTGGGTCTTTACGGTGCGGGTCAGGACCTCCTTTCCAACGCCTTTTCCGGAAACGTCCGAGGGATGGGACCAGGGATAGCCGAGATAGAGTTTACGGAGAGAAAAGCTGAGCCCGTGGTCGCTTTCCTCATGGATAAGACCGAACCCGGCGCGTTCAACTATCCGATCTTCAAGATGTTCGCGGACCCATTCAACACCGCTGGGCTGGTGATCGATCCTTCGCTCCACGTAGGTTTCAAGTTCGAGATATGGGACATAAAGAATGATGAGAGGATCGTGATGGAGACTCCGGAAGAACTTTACGACATCTTGGCACTTTTGGGCGCAAAAGGAAGATTCGTCATAAAGAAAGTCTATCCTAAGAAAGAAAGTAAGCTTCCAGAGGACGAACCCGTAGCTGCCGTCAGTACAGAAAAACTATATCAGATCGCAGGCGAGTACGTGGGCAAAGATGATCCTGTTGCTGTGGTCAGAGCTCAATCTGGACTGCCGGCGCTTGGAGAGGTTCTCGAACCCTTCTCTCATCCCTACCTTGTTTCTGGATGGATGAGAGGTAGCCACAACGGACCTATAATGCCCGTCTCCCAAAAAAATGCGAAGTGTACCAGGTTCGACGGTCCTCCAAGAGTTCTAAGCTTGGGCACCCAGGTAAAGGACGGTAAATTCGACGAACCCGCGGATCTATTCGATGATCCCGCCTTCGATGAAGTCAGAAAGAAATCTGCAGATGTGGCGGATTACATGAGGAGACACGGACCCTTCGAACCGCACAGATTACCTCTAGAAGAGATGGAATACACCACTCTACCAAACGTCATGGATGAACTAGAGGATAGGTTCAAAGAGGTGTGAGAGAAGCCCCTAGTTCAAAGATTTTAAAAAAATTTCCTATCTTTTCTTTTTCGATTTTTCCACTGGTATCTGGATCTGGCTCTTGATTTTGAATTCATCCTTATCATCTTTTGGAAATTTTTTAACCACTTCCATCCTATTTCCAAACGGTTTGTACTCCTTTTTTTCTATCCAATCATAGAGTTCTTCATATACCTTTGCATATTCTGAAGGAGTGCCCTTAAAATTCTTAGCAGCGACTTTCATGTGTGGGAGGAATTTAAGCTTGTATCCGTCACCAGCTTTTCTCAATCGTTTTATAGGCTTAGCAACGTCGATCCTGAACTTTTCCTCATCTATCTCGTCGAACGGATGGTAATAAAACAAGACGGGTTTCCCATGTGGTTTAGCTTTTTTCTTTTTACCCCATTTCTTTAGGTCCTTGCTGTATTCTTTTAAGGGAAGTTCTTCTATCGGACCTCTATATTCCCGGCTTATAAGCGTTCTTTCTCCTTTTCTTTTGATTTTTGCCATTTGAATCACTCTCCTCTCTTTGATATAGGAGGCACATGATATATAGTTTTTTATAGTGTCAGGCTCGATAATCATGTTTATAGGGAGGACACCTTCGAAGATTTGACTTTTTTAAGCACGTAATAGAGTAACAACCCTACTGTGAATCCACACTTATATTAACCAGGACTGAAAGAATTCCAATAGTCGCCGGATTAACGTATGATTCGGTTTTGAGAGAGTGCTTTCCGAGTTCTATCGCTACAAAAATGAGCAGGGCGCCAAATATGGCAAGAGGTAATATATCTATGAAAGCAACGCTAGCAAAGAATAGAGCTATGATTAGTAACATGAGACCATTCAAAATATTGACCCTCCTGTGCGAGGTCCGTAACTGTATTGGGCCGCTAACCCTCCTGATCCGTGGCACATCGAAAAACCGTCTGAAAAGGTCGAGACTAGATTCATCTTACATGGAGTTTGTTATAATCTCAAATAGCTCCATCTAATTCTTGGGTATTGTATCTGGATCGGGTTAGACTTTCTTATCAGTATTTTCGTCTTCCATCTTACAGAGAGATCACTATTTTCTCTCAGACATAAATTTACATCTTCACTAAAAGAAAAAAAGTACTACAAGAGCAACTCCTGCAGCTAAAAGTACGATTCCAGAGATACGATTTATCAACCCGACAGATTCGTTCAATTTTTGTGCGATCTCGCCTCTCATGTCGTAGATCAAAACAGAAACTACTATCATCAGGACTATCATAGGTAACAGGTAAAGGGTCAATACGACGAAAGCACTTAGGAGTCCCTCAGTTAGCCAGGAAGCAAGTAGGACCGCAGCGAATACAGGTGCAGTACATCCCGCTGCGCCCATCCCGTAACCCAATCCGTAGTAGAAGGGATCGACGTGGCCTTCACTTTCCCTTTTGACATCTATGCGTATTGCATCACCTACCCTATGTTTTAAAGTCTGAAGATGGCCTCTAATGTCCAAATCGCTTAAGATCAGGAAACCTGAAACAAGGATTATACCTCCCACTAAAAGTTGTAAATAAGGAACATATCTCGTCAGCCATCTTCCCCCGAGTATCACTAGAGCGCCTACGCTTCCAAACACGAGAGCCATCCCCAAGGACGTTTTCAGACCCATCCTCAAGCCTCTTAAATTTCTTCCTTCCATATTTTTGTCGAGGTCACTATCTTTATCTTCTTTTCCCTCGGGTCTCAGATAATAGGCGAAATAGGACGGTAACAGTGGGAATGAACAGGGCGAAAAAAAGGATGTAGTTCCCCCTAAAATCGCCAATCCGTATATTCCGTATTCCGCCAAATCTACTGGTTCCGTCTCTCCAGAGAGGACATCGTCCATTTTCTCCTCTAACGTCCTTTCGGATACAACGCCTGTTTCTTCGAAGACGATAAATCCTTCAGCACCCACTATCACTAATTTAGGAACTGAAGTTCCCTGATATCTAGAAAAAATCTCTGCATCGCCTTGGCCGACCTTCCAAGGGATATCTTTCTCTCTCTTCAACTCTCGCAGGTCTTCTAACGCTGATTCGCTTATATCTAGACTCAAAAAGACGAAATCATCTTCATAATCTGGATGGACCTCACGTAGATTTTCTTCCAATCTCTCACAATTTGTGCAAAGAGGGCTCATAAATTCTATGAGCACCGGGTCTTCCTGTTCAGAGAGGATGAACTCTTCATGTTCAGCTGTTTCCACGGTAAAATCTGGTGCCTTTTGAGAACTTTTTCCAGTGAGAGGAGTGCTCAACAGAAAGACCATAGAAACGATAATTACGATGATCGTTACCCTTTTAGCCGTAGTTGAACGCGTTTTTTCATCTTTATCAGCACGTTGCTTTTTCATCACTTTTCTCCTTCGTCCCCTTCTTTTTCTCTATGTTTTAATATCATTATTATCACCCCTGCGGCGATGAGAGACCCGACTATGTTCAAGAAGATCATACTCCTCCAAAAAGGTGTTTTCTCTCCGGGATCTCCTTCTATATCGGAGACATCATCCCCTTCACCGCTCTGCTCGCCAAAATTATTTGAGAGTTTATCCAGCCTTTCCTCCAGATCCGACGCACCCATGAAACCTACAGACCTGTCGACTTCTTCTCCTTGAGGACTTTCAAAAACCAGGGTGGGAACCGACTGTATCCCATACTTTGAACCAAGATCCTCTCTCTCGTCGACGTTTACTTTTATGAATATCACTTCTTCAGTCTTTTCCTGAACTCTAGGATCGCTATACGTTTCGTCTTCCATCTCTTCACACGCTCCACACCATTCAGTCATGAAGTCGATAAATACAGGTTTGCCCTCGTTCTCTGCTTTATCCATCCCGTTGCTGTAGGAGTACCAGTCGATATCATTTTCTTGTACACCCGAAACTGTTTGTGGGACATTTAGACCTGAAAAAAGAAGGATCGCCGAAACAATGATTAACACACAGGACATTAAATGCTTTTGCATATTAAAAACATAACCATCCCGCCCTTAATAAAATTTTTGTAGCGGACTTTCTAATGCTGTTAAGTTGATATATATCGTTTTTTCTGCGTCAGCTATACTGTGGTTCATCCCTTACTCTTCTTTGATAGAAAAGCCAATGGTCTTCTAGCCCTCCTAAAGACCTTCTTTCCTGATCTTTTTTAGCAATTCTTCCATGTCAAATTTAGCTCCGCAGTTCTGGCACACCATGTTCTTCTCCCAATCTCTTACCAGCCATCCACTGTTACACTCCGGGCAGCTTAGATTTGCAAGGTCTTTATTTTTATCCTCGACGGGTGTCATCGATTTTTGAAATGATAAAAACCCTTTGTAAACATTTTCTTCTGCAAAATTCTCTGCAGAGTAAAATTTTAATTATGAGGGCCATTCTTGCACTTACAGAAAACTGGGCGTGTAGCCTAGCAGGGAAGATGAAAAAGGACATCATCCCTCACATCCAAGGTCATCAAGATGCACTTGAATATAG
>JAZKSH010000150.1:0-4451 GCA_036626195.1 Thermoplasmatota archaeon
CATCAAAGATCTAGAGGGGATCTTCACGCATCTACGGGAGAAAAATATATCTCCTGATGAGCTGGATTTGGACGAACTGGTAGGAAGATGCAGGGAAAATAATTACACGTCCGCTTCAAAAGAGGAAGAATACAAGGAAGCTTTACTTTCTGAGTACAGAAAATTTCACGAATAGCCGATCTACTATTTCAAAAATTTTTGAAACCGCAACCTTTATTAACCACCTGCAGTTATGCCATTTTAAACAAAGTTGAAATGGGGCTTAAAACCATGTGGGATATACTCTATGCGGCTTTGATGAGCGGTCTGGTGAACGTATACAACTATCTGTCAGAGCATGTGCTCACTTGTTTAGTACCTGCCTTCTTCATAGCAGGTGCCATCTCAGCCTTCATCAAAAAGGACGCCATACTGAAATATCTCGGACCGGATGTGAAGAAGACTATATCATATCCCATCGCGTCTGTCTCCGGAGCTGTATTGGCGGTCTGCTCTTGCACCATCCTTCCTATGTTCGCCGGTTTATACAAAAAGGGGAGCGGCGTAGGTCCCGCTACTGCCTTCCTATATTCGGGTCCTGCGATAAACATCTTGGCTATAGTTTACACCGCTAATATGTTGGGATACGAACTAGGTTTGGCAAGGGCGATAGCTGCAGTTGCGATGGCCTTTGTCATAGCCTTTTTGATGTCAAATATATTTAAGGCTCATGATGAGGAGACTAGTAATAATAACAATAATAATAACAGCGATTCGCTCGAAGAAGAAAAAAATAAACGCAGCTGGCACAAATTGGGTGTATTCGTACTTTTGATAGGCATCCTTGTGGTAGGGACTACAAGTATTCCCTGGGCACCTAAGCTTGGTATCATCTACATATTGACTGTCCTTTTAGCGGTAATACTCATATATTATTATGAAACGAGCGAAGTGACGGAGTGGGGTTACGAAATCTGGGACCTGACAAAGAAGATATTACCCATCCTTATAGTAGGTACATTTATCGTGGGTATTATAGCATATTTCCTCCCCCCGGAAACCTTCAGACCTTATCTCGGAAATAACAGCCTGTCGGCATCATTTTTAGGGTCGATCATCGGAGCTATACTTTACATGCCCACTCTTCTAGAAGTTCCAATAATCGGAGAAACTTTCGGTTACAATTCGGGGATCATGGGAGACGCACCGGCTTTAAGCTTACTACTCGCCGGTCCTTCTCTCAGCTTACCTAACATGGTAGTTCTTTTCAGGATAATGAAATTCAAGCATTGGGTAGCTTATATAGCTATAGTTGTGATCCTGTCGACCTTGATGGGATTCACGTACGGATTGATAGTTGGATAACATATAAGAGGAGGTAAAAAACATGAAAAAGATCGGAATATTGCCCTGTTCTGGGGCCTGTAACGTTGGAGCGTTGTCGAACAAGGCTGTAGTGAATACAATGGAAGAAAAAGAGAACACGGATTTTGTCTGTGCCCTCGGGTTGCCCCTGGGGATAGAAGGGATAATAAAGAAAGGTAAAAGCAGCGATGAATATATCGCTTTGAACGGCTGTAAAGTTAGATGTGCTAGTAAAGCTTTAAAGAGCGCCGACATACCGGTGAATGAGGAGATAGTTATTACAGAAAAATACGGTATAGAAAAGACCGGTGATCTTAGAAGCGAAGGAAAATTGGATAAGATCATAGATGATGTTGAAGATTTAGTAGATGAACTTCGAAAAGAGTAAAGAAATTTAGAGGTGAATAAACATGAAAAAGATAGAGATATTAGGAACCGGATGTGCGAAATGCCAAAGATTGGAAAAGAACGCAAAGAAAGCAGTTGACGAACTCGGGATGGATGCGGAGATCGAAGAGGTCCAGGAACTAGAGGAGATAAGCGCGAGAGGTGTCATGTCGACTCCCGGCATAGCGATCGACGGCGAGGTCCAGGCTACGGGTGAGGTACTTAATCCTGAGCAGATAAAAGAGATGCTGCAGGAATAGATCTTGAATCATACTTGGATAGATGTGAAAAGGGTGGAGGGGTTCGTCAAGAAGCTATAGTACAAACCTCTCGCCCTTTTCAGTTATCCGATAGATCACAAAATTTGCCTCTCGTTCACCATCGATCAGTCCAACATCCTTCAAGATAGAGAGATGGTAAGATAACTTCGAGTCAGCGATATCTAACATCTCTTTCAAGAGACAGACACAAAGGTCCTGCTGAGCGAGGAGTGTCAAGATCTTCAATCTGAGCGGTTTTGACAGAGCTTTATATATCTCACTTTGATCCTCTATTTTGTCATCATCGATGTCTTTCATCAGTTCCATGATCCCCCCCGTCTGCTCCAATTCGTCCTCGATCTCCTCTGGAATATCCAATTCCGCCAAGGTTATCATCTCAGTGGGGTAATTTATGAAATGTATCTGTTATATATTTTGTGAGAGATGAAGTCAATCTTCCTCCTCGCTGCAGTAGCGGTAGGACAGTTCTTTTATCTCCTCCAAAAAGTCCGATATCTCTGGGTTCGCTAGCGAATATATTATCTTTCTCCCTTCACGTCTTTTTTTGACCAGCCCGCAGTCTCTAGCGCCTTTCAGATGATGGGAGATGAGTGATTGTTCTTCATCCAGTTCTTCGATTATCTCGTTCACACTTCTCTCTTTTTCTTCTAAAAGTTTGAGTATCTTATATCTAGTCTCGTTCGCTATACATTTCAATACATCTATCTCTTTATCGATGGGCATATTTCTATCGTATTACATCACATTGGTAACCGATATTAAAGTTATGTGAAAAGATTTTTATATGAATATCTTTTCATACCAAATAGAGTGAAATACGATGTCGGATGGGATCTCATCGGAAAGGATAAAAGAAGGAGCGGAACATACAGAACACGGTCTATCTTTCTTCGAGAAGTACCTATCCATCTGGGTGGCGATCTGTATCCTCTTAGGCGTGGCGATCGGTAGATTTCTTCCTGTGATTCCAAATACTTTGGGTGAATTCGAATACGCTCATGTGAATATCCCGATAGCAATCCTGATATGGTTCATGATATATCCCGCTATGGCTGAGATAGATTTTAGAAGTATACTGGGAGTTAAAGAAAAACCGAAAGGCCTGATCGTGACCTGGACTTCTAACTGGGTGATAAAACCGTTTGTGATGTACGGGCTTATATGGTTCTTCATGACTATCGTATTCAGCTCTTTTATCTCAGCAGAGCTGCAGAGTCAATACATAGCTGGGGCCGTTCTGCTTGGGGCTGCCCCCTGTACTGCCATGGTGTTCGTCTGGAGTTATCTTTCAGATGGTGATGCCGCTTACACCTTGGTTCAAGTCGCCAGCAATGATCTGATATTGTTGTTCGCGTATGTTCCTCTCGTCACCTTCCTCCTGGGGATCGGAGGTATAACCGTTCCATACAACACTCTGATACTCTCCGTTATTCTTTACGTCGGGATACCGTTGGCAGCGGGATATCTCTCGAGAACGTATCTGATAGATAAAAAGGGCGAGGACTGGTTCGAAAACGTCTTCCTAGAGAAGATGGGGAACGTAACCATAATAGGTCTTTTACTGACACTAGTTCTGCTCTTCTCATTCCAGGGAGATATAATCGTGAACAATCCAATACATATACTGTTCATAGCCGTACCGCTGGTGATCTTCACTTTCACTATATTCTCCATCGCGTACGGTTGGTCATATCTCTGGGGGATCGAACACGAGATAGCTGCACCGGCCGCTGAGATCGGAGCGAGTAATTTCTTCGAACTGGCGGTGGCTGTTGCCATATCGGTTTTCGGTATAACGTCGGGTGCTGCTCTTGCTACTGTCGTCGGCGTGCTGGTCGAGGTACCGGTGATGTTGACCCTTGTAGCTATAGCGAACCGTACAAGAAAATATTTCTAGATTTAAAGAGGCATATAATATGAAAACGCTGCTGATATCGGATATACACGGCAATCTTGAAGCGCTGACCGAAGTTCTTGAGCGGGAAAATTGGGACAAGATATACTGCATGGGCGATATCGTTGATTACGGTCCATCGAATGAGGAATGTGTAAAGTTGGTCCGAGAAAAGGCTGATCTTGTAGTTAGAGGGAACCACGATAACGCCGTGGCGTTCGGTGTAGACTGCGGCTGTGGGTACGAGATAAAGGAGCTATCTCAGGAAGTGAGGAAGATAACCGTTAAGGACATAACCGACGACTCTAAAGATTATCTCCGTGAATTACCCATGACCGAGTCTACAGAAGAACATTTTTTGACTCACGCTTCAAAAGATGACCTGTACAAGTACCTCAAGCCGGATACGTCAGAAGACGAGTTCGAAGGATTCAAAGATTTAGATCAGGATATAGTTCTTCTTGGGCATACTCACATACCCATGGATAGGGAGATCGACGGCAAAAGATACATCAATCCAGGTAGTTTAGGACAACCTAGAGATA
>JAZKSH010000151.1:0-4365 GCA_036626195.1 Thermoplasmatota archaeon
GATTTTTGAGAGTTTTTTGGTACAATCTGATATTGGTGGCCTTATCTATCTCGATAGTGATCGTTTTGATCTATATTTTCGGATTCATACCGCCCGTAAGTCTAGACTTTTACTATAAACTCTACATAATCGTCATCATTTCTCCCATTATAGGTTTCAACCTTGGTGTGATCACGCAGATAAAGGGTGTCCTGAAAAAATTTGTTCCTTTAGCAATCTACGTTCAGAATATCACTCTGGTCTGGTTTATTCTCCATCTAGATATTTCCCCTGTTGATGCATCTTATTATTTAGCCTCGCTCGGCATACTTTCTATGATCTTTTTACTGTTATCGAAAGATATTTTCTGGAAGTCTTGGAAACATGCCACGACGAGCTCTACCGACGAAAGTTTTCGATTTCACGATCTTGGAGATTTTCTGCCCGACATGATCCCATCTCCTATACGGATGGTGGCCGAGAAAGAGATATTCGACAGGTGGCGTAGGAGAGAGAGTCCCGCTAGTGTTGGTGTAACAGGGATGATCGCGGTAGGTTTGATCTTTTTTTACTTCCAACTCGGCCCCGCACCCGATTTAGGGTTAGAACTCGGAGCATATATCTATCCGCTGCTTATAAGCATATCAATATTTCTCGCCGTGATATTACAGATAGTATTTCCCTCTTTATCACTTCTAGGAAGGGAAGGCAAGGCATTTTGGGTGATGAAATCCGTACCGATAAAGGCTGAAGAGATAATATGGGGTAAAGCTTTAGCTATGCTGCTTTACAGTCCTATCATAATTTTAGCGATAGCTTTACCACTCCCGCTGATATTATCTTATCCTCCGACCAGGACGCTATTCTTGATAATTTCCTCGATACTGATGATATTTCTACTCACCGGTATAGGTATTTGGGCCGGGATAAAATTTCCCAATTTTGACGAAAGTTCCAACGGCGCTCCTTCCGTCACGATCATGTACACCACGATGGTAACGGGTTTGATACTCTCACTTTTCTTTATAGGATTACCGGCTTATATCTTCATAGGGAATCCCTTATTAGGGCTCTTGGCTTTAATTCTGATGACCGTATCAAGCATTCTAATCTTCTGGTTTTCAGTCAAAAGATCCGCGGTGAATTACCATGAAACCGAGATGAGTTTTTAGATTCCCAAATTTGTTTATAACAATAAATGAATTAAGAGATATGAGGCTTTTATTGGCGATCACGGGGGCTTCGGGCGTAAGGTATGGAAAAAAACTCCTTGAAGTTTTATCTGAGAAGGAACAAACAAGCGTCGAACTCATCGTTTCTGACGCGGGTAGAGAGCTGCTGGAAACGGAATTAGAAGCTTCCTACAGCGAGATATCGGAGATGGCCAACGAAGTGTATGGACCGAGTGAACTAGATTCTCCACCTTCTTCTGGAAGCTCTAAGTACGACGGTATGGCGATAGTGCCCTGCTCCATGTCGTCTCTCTCAAAGATAGCAACAGGCATTTCCGATAATCTGATAACTAGAGCTGCGGCAGTTTTCCTCAAAGAGGAGAGAAAGCTGGTTTTAACTCCTAGAGAGACACCTTTGAGCACGACATGGCTGAAAAACATGTATGAGATATCCGACGAGGGAGCGAGTATGATCCCAGCGATGCCGGCATTTTATCACAATCCATCAAATATCGAGGATATAGTAGATTTCGTAGTCGGAAAGATATTAGATTCTTTTGAAATCGAACATTCACTCTTCGAACGGTGGGAAGAAAAAAGGTAAATCTCTACTCTTTTGACCCCTTAATTTATATATCAATAGCTTTATAACTACATGATTCTAAAAGGTGAGAGTATGAGCGATAACTCATTGGCCGGAGAACTGAAATCAGAGTTAAATACAATAGAAAGGACTATCAGGATTCTAGATCTCGTAAAAGATGAAGAGCCGATCGGTATCAAGAAACTCAGTGAAAAACTGGAAACGGAAGATCATAAAGTAAGGTATTCCCTCCGGCTGTTAGAGAAGGACAATATAATCGAACCTACCTCCCACGGAGCCTCTCTTACCAAGGACCACGCTAAAGCCGAAGGACAGCTTAAAAGTGATCTAAAAGAGATGAAAAATACATTGAATGAGCTGATAGCGGTTCTCTCTGAATAAAAAATATTTAATAGGATTTGTTCTTACAGTTGTAACACCGTGAAGCCGTCGTAGCTCAATTGGCAGAGCACTCGGCTGTTAACCGAGCGGTTGACGGTTCAAATCCGTCCGACGGCGCTTTTCACAATTATTTTTAAATGATCAAGTAAAAGAGAAGGATTGTTTGGAAAAATTTTTCAGACTTCTATATCTATATTCAGTTTCTCCACCAGTTCTTTGTACCTGTTACGGACCGTCACTTCAGTGACCGCTGCTACATCCGCAACTTCTCGCTGGGTTCTCCTTTCCCCGCCGTTTATCGAGGCTATGTAGATAGCTGCTGCGGCTAGACCGGTAGGTCCTTTACCGGAGATCAGTTCTTTCTCTTCGGCCTGATCTATTATGTTCTTTGCCATCTTCTGGACTTTTCCACTGAGATCCAATTCGCTGCAGAAACGGCTGAGATATTCTTGAGGTTTAGTGGGTTTCAATTTCAATACCAGTTCTCTACTGAGGAACCTGTACGTTCTGCCTATCTCTTTTCTATCTGAAGAAGTCGCTTCTGCTATCTCGTCAAGCGTTCTCGGAACGCTGGCTTTTCTACAGGCCGCATACAGTGAAGCCGCTACAACGCTGTTGATACTTCTCCCTCTGATAAGATTTTTCTTTACTGCTTTTCTGTAGATGACCGCCGCTGTTTCTCTAATATTTTTGGGCAGTCCCATCGTAGAGGCCATCCTGTCCATCTCGGTAAGGGCATAGGCTAGATTTCTTTCTGTGGCGTCCGAGACTCTTATCCTTCTCTGCCACTTCCTCAATCTGTATATCTGGGCTTTCTTCTTACTCGGGATCGATCTTCCATACGAATCCTTGTTAGAAGAATCGATACCTGTTGATAGACCCTTATCATGGACCATCTGGGTCATCGGAGCTCCGGTTCTAGCTCTTTTCTCTTCCTGCTTCATATCGAAAGCTCGCCATTCTGGTCCCTCGTCGATATACTGATTATCTATAACGAGACCACAATCTTCACAGATTAATTCGCCTCTATCATAATCTTGAGCGAGATGTCTACTGCCGCATTCCGGACATTCTGTGACTTTTTCAACAGAACTTTTTTCTTCATCCTCAACTTCGATTTTTTCTTCCATCTATATCTCCTCCAGGTAGATCTTCTCATTCAGAATGGAGAGTCTCTTTTTTATATCGGACTTCAAATCGACCTCCACGTAAGGATCTTGAACGGGACCAAATATCCATCCTATCTTCCCGATCTCTTTCTTTTTTTTATCGAGCACGGAAGACCCTATTTCAGGAATCGTGTTGAATTTAGCGATCAGCGTAGTCTGGTTAGCTACACTTTTCACGTCACCTTCCACTTTCAACAGTATAGGCCTCCATATATATAGGGGGATACAATCTTTAAAGTGATAGTTTAATATGTGTTATTTAAACCTTTCGCAACCTTTTATTATCTACTCTAAAAAACGGCAGATACGGTCAAATCTATATATTTACATGATATACATGATCGGATTTCCTATCAAGACGGATAAGATCAAACCTATCAATATGGGGATTATAAAAGGGAGCTTTGGCGTGGTCCACACTTCCTCTCTACCGTGTTTCTTCAGTGATTCTATCCTTTCATCGGAGACCGATCTTGGAAGAAGTTCCGTCTTGACTTCACCGTCTTCGTAATACTCCATCGGCCAAACGAAAGAGTCTTCTATTTCGCTCACTTTTTTCTTGTAACCGAAGAGCATCTTGGGAAAATCTATGTCGCCGTGAGAAAGATTGATGAAGAGATTGGTGAACGGAAGTACCATGACGATAAGAGATGCGTTCAACACGATCACTAAAGTGAATGGGAACAGTATCTCCATAATCGGAACTAACTGAGCCGATAGAGCCCGATGAGTAAGCTCAGGTATCGTGGGATAGAAAGGAAAAAGTATCGCGAGAGTTATCACGGCTTTAGCGTCCGCTCCCCCGTGTATTATATAGAAAAAATAGAGCGCAAATGTAAAAAGCATCACTGCTAGTATCATGGTCAAAGACCAGAATAAGAGCACACCTCCCAATCTATTGACGAGGAAAACGAAAACTAGGATAGGCAGGATAATCCATCCTAAAGCTCTAAAATTGATCTTTCCTTCGGAATAAATAGGCGGTCTGTCCACGAAAGCCTCTGCAAAAAGTACACCTATAGGGATGAACATCAAAAAGAACTCCCATCTAGCCTCCTTA
>JAZKSH010000152.1:0-4361 GCA_036626195.1 Thermoplasmatota archaeon
TCTCCCATAGCTAAAATCACGGTCGCAGCACCGGAGACCGCGTCTCCGCCCGCGAAGACACCATCTTTCGTCGTCATCCTGGTTTCGTCGTCGATTATTATACCGCCCCAATCTTTTACGTCTACGCCTTTAGCGTTCTCATAGAAGACCTTGTTGGGTTCCTGGCCTATAGCGATAACCACTGTGTCGAACTCTCTTTTGTGTTCTGTATCCTCCAAAATCTTGGGGCTAGGTCTACCGCTTTCATCGGGCTCTTCGAGCGTGCATTCGAAAAGTTCTATACCCTTAACCCATCCGTCTTCGTCCCCTATTATCCTCTTTGGATTACAGAGAGTATCGAAAGTTACGCCTTCTTGTTTGGCGTGCTCGATCTCTTCGTCCCTGGCAGGCGACCATTCCGTGGTTCTCCTGTAAAGTATATGGCTGTCCGCACCCATCCGTAGAGCACATCTAGCCGAATCCATCGCCACGTTGCCAGCACCGATCACGCCGACCTTTTCCATGTCTGTTATCGGTGTGTCGTATTCCGGAAATTTGTACGCTTTCATAAGATTAATCCGGGTCAGGAACTCGTTAGCTGAAAACACACCTTTCAGGTCTTCGCCTTCTAGGCCTAAAAATCGGGGAGAACCCGCCCCTGTAGCGACGTATATGGCGTCGAAATCCTCTTCCAGTTCTTCTAATTCTATGTTTTGCCCGACTATCCTGTTGAGTTTGATCTCCACGCCTAACTCATCTAGATATTCGAGTTCGTGATCTATCACTTCGTTGGGCAGCCTGAATTCGGGTATACCGTATTTCAAAACGCCGCCCGGTTCATGCAATGCCTCGTACATCGTTACTTTATATCCGTTCTGGGCCAGCAGAGCGGCACAGGTTACCCCGCTGGGTCCGGTACCGACTATAGCGACCCTTAAATCCTTTTTCTCGTCGATCTCGGGCGGTTCTTCCAGGTTGTTCTCCCTGGCATAATCAGCCACGAACCTTTCCAGTTTCCCTATATTTATGGGGTCTCCCATGTTCCCCATGACGCAGACTTCCTCGCACTGTTCTTCCTGCGGGCATACTCTTCCCGTTATGGCGGGGATGACGTTGAACTCCTTCATGATCTTGAGAGCTTCCTTGAAGTTCCCCTCGGCTACGGCTTCGACGAACTTCGGAATATCGATCTCGACCGGGCAGCCCCCTATACAGGGACTCTTAGCACACTGGAGACATCTTTCCGCTTCTTCCATGGCCTGTTCTGGAGAATACCCTAAAGGAACTTCGTCGAAGTCGTCCTTTCTTTCTTCCGGCTCTCTTTCGGGAACCGGGACTCTCTCTTCTTCTGGGCTCATCGGCAGCACCCCCCCTGTTCTTCTTCCCATCTTTCCATCGCTTCTTCTTCCTGCTCCTCGAACATGGTTATCCTCTGCATGAGTTCCTCGAAATTCACCTCGTGGGCGTCGAATTCAGGGCCGTCCACGCAGGCCAATTTCATCTCTCCTCCGACCTCAACCCTGCATGAGCCGCACATGCCGGTGGCGTCGAGCATTATGGAGTTCAGACTCACTCTCGTGTCTATGTCGTGCTCCTCGGTTATATCTGCTATGACCTTCATCATTATGGGAGGACCGACCGCGTGAACTAGGTCGAGAGAGGTGTCCTCGTCATCTATCAACTCCTCGAGAACGTCGCTGGTAAACCCCTCCCTTCCATAAGTTCCGTCATCCGTAGTGATGTATATCTCATTCGCGCAGTCCTTATCGAAATCGCTCTCACAAACGACCAAGTCTTCAGTTCTGAAGCCGGAGATAACTATGACTTCGTTTCCCGCGTTCCTCAAAGCTTTAGCGACCGGAAAGACCTCCGGGGTTCCCACACCGCCTCCTATGCACACCACGGTGCCGTAATCTTCGATATCGGCGGCGGTACCCATGGGCCCCACTACGTCCAAAATCTCATCACCTTCCTCGTAAGTATCAAGTTCGTAGGTACTCTTACCGACTTTTTGGAATATCATCTGAACCGTACCTTTTTCTTTATCCTTCTTGTAAAATGTCAAGGGCACTCTCTCACCTTTTTCGTGCATCCTGATAACTATGAACTGACCCGGCTTTATCTTGTCGGCGACCAGGGGAGCTTCCACCTCGATCCTGGTCATCTCTTCGTTGAGTCTTTCTTTTTCAATTATCTCGTGCATGCTATTGACCTCAACGCAGAAAATACCTGATTTATAAAAAGTTTTACCTGAAACCTATGTATTATGAAGAGCTTTGAAGATATTTTAAACTTCCTTAAACATAATTAAAAGACCTAAAATCTTAAACCACGCTCTCCGGGCCGTAGACGGTGATCGGAATAGACCCCGTATAGTTTCCCGAATCCGTTTCTGGAACCACTTTCAAACGGAAGGCCGCGGAGCTTTTTTCGCCTGTATCCAGCGACCCTACGAAGTAACTCTCGGTTCTGGTGTCCCATCCCTCCGGCTTTATTATCCCCATCCCCACGTAGACTTTGTGCAGATAAGTTTCACCGGTATTTTTTATCCAGTATAATCTGATTTTCTCTTCCCCCGGCTCTATAGGACCGAAATCTATGTTTTTTACCTCTACGGTACATTCTTTATCCTCGTAAACAGTAAGTCCAAAATCTTCTTCCGAAACTTCGTCTGGCATCCCTACGTATCTCTTCTCTATCTTCACGACATGTTTAGGATGTTCATCTATTATATTTTTTATGATAAAGTGTGCAATGTTATTCACTTATTTTTATCGTACATCAATTTTCATAAAAGACTTTAAATAAAAAATTATAGTAGTAGGTAGTAGGTAGTTAAAATGGAATTGGAATGCAAAAGTTGCGGATATGAATGGGACTACCAGGGCAAGAGCGATTATTACGCCACCTGCCCTAACTGCCACTACAAGGTGGAGATTACGGCCGAGGCCGAAGTGGTCTCTTCTGAGATAGAGATGAGCAGGCTGAACGAGGAAGAGAACCGTTTCCTCAAAGAACTGGCTGCCTGTGAAGACCCTGATGATATGACCGAGGTCTTCAAGAAGTACGATCAGCAGGAGTTCAATGCCATCAGGAAGAAGGTCAAGGAGAAAGCGAACCGCATCCGGGAAGATTTGAGGCGCTACGAGAGGGTTGAAGAAACCCTAGAGAATATGAACTGGGAATACCCGGATATGTGAAAAGGTGACAGGATGGAACTTGAATGCCAGAGCTGCGGATATGAATGGGACTACCAGGGCGAGAGCGATTATTACGCCACCTGCCCCAACTGCCAGTACAAGGTGAAGATCCCCGCCCAGGCAGAGGTCGTCTCTGAGAAGAAGGAAAAGGGCGGGCGAGAGGTGGAGATACCTGCACAAGCGAAGGTCGTCACTCCCGACGAGGAAAGCACTCGTTTCGACGAAAAAGAAGAGACCTTTCTCCAAGAACTGGAGAGATGTGAAGATACTGAACAAGCTAAAGAGGTATGCAAGAAGTACGATCAGGAGGAATTCAACGCCTTGAAGAAGAAAATAAAGGACAAGGCGGCGAGGATGAGAAAGGACCTTAAGGCATATGAGCAAGTCGAAGAGACCTTGGAGAAGGCGGATTGGGAGTATTCTGATTAATTGGGTTTTACCATGAAACTAGAATGTGAGAATTGCGGATATGAGTGGGACTATCAAGGTGAAGCGGAATATTATGCGACGTGTCCAGAATGTCAATATGAGATCGAGATACCGGCCGAAGCCGAGGTCGTCGCCCCCGAGAGAGAGATAGAAGATATTTTAGAAGAATATGCTCCAGAACCGGACTCTCTGATACCGATACTGCAGGAGAGCCAGGAACAGTACGGCTACCTCCCTAGAGAGGTCATCGAGGAGATAGCGGGATATTTAGGATTGCCGGAGAGCAAAGTCTACGGCGTCGCGACTTTCTACGCACAGTTCAGATTCGAACCTTTAGGCGATCACATGATAAGGGTTTGTCAGGGAACCGCTTGCCACGTCAAGGGCGCTGATAAGATAGGTGAAGCGGTCGAGAACCACCTCGAGGTCGAAACCGGGGAAACGACTGAAGACGGAACGTTCACGTTGGAAAGAGTGGCCTGCTTAGGCTGCTGCAGCCTCGCGCCGGTCATGATGGTGGACGATACCGCTCACGGTAACTTGACGCGGGAGAAAGCGAAAGAAATAATCGATAAATATAGGGAGGGAAACGCATGACTGACGTAAAAGTCGGTTACGCCTCCTGCGGTATAGCCGCCGGGGCTAAAGAGATATACCAGCTCTTAGAGGAGAAATCGGAGAAAAAAGGATTGGACGTCGAACTGAAGAAGGTCGGCTGTATAGGCATGTGCCACAACGAACCCATCGTCGAGA
>JAZKSH010000153.1:0-4335 GCA_036626195.1 Thermoplasmatota archaeon
CGTTCAAATCTCCTCCACGAAACGAGGCTACGGAATTTTAGTTGGTAAAAATCTTAATAATGGTTTGATTTCAAATTGTTCTGTTATCGGTGGAAAACTGGTAGCTGATAGTAGTTATCCAGAACGTATCGGTGGTATAGCGGGTAGGAATATGGGCGGTGTTATAGAGGACTGTTATTCTACTGGTAATATCTCGGGGAACCATGTTGTAGGAGGTCTTGTCGGCTTGCAGGAATCTGATATTAAGCGTTCTTACGCTGCCGGCCCGGTAACGGCAAATACTAATGAGATAGGGGGCCTAGTTGGAACATATCTATCTGGTATCACTAACGATTCTTTCTGGGATAAGGACGCTACAGGTGTTAGCGAACTCGAGGATAACAGCGGGCAAGGGACACCGAAGACAACTGCGGAGATGCAAAATATAACTACCTTTAATGACACGTCTACGGAGGGTCTAGATTCTCCTTGGGACATCGTCCGCATCGAAGATTATGTTGATCAAACATGGTTCATAGGAGAAGCTCCCGCATATCAACAAGGGCAGGATTATCCGAGGCAGAGGATGATTGATTCGACCATAGAACATACTCTGACAGTAAATAGTACATCAGACGGAACGGTTACTGATCCTGGCGAAGGTACATTCACCTATGATCACGGTACCACAGTGAACCTGAAAGCTGAGCCAAATGCCAACTACCACTTCGTTGAATGGACGGGAGATACAGTAGATATATCAGATCCATACTCGGCGAACACCACCATCGACATGAATAATAACTATTCGATAACGGCCAACTTTGCCCTTGATCAGCACGACCTGACGGTAGATAGTACATCAGACGGAACGGTAACTGATCCTGGTGAAGGCACATTCACCTACGGCCATGGAACAGTTGTTAACCTTGAAGCGGTATCGGATGAAGGTTATCACTTCGTCGAGTGGACAGGAGACAACGGAACTATAGGAGACGTGACAGCGAACCAGACCACTATAGAGATGCTGGGCAATTATACGATAACGGCAGAATTTGCCATCAATACTTACACGTTGAATATCTCATCGACAGCGGGAGGTAACGTGACTGTCCCAGGTGAAGGAACAAACGAATACGATCACGGAGCGATAGTGAATCTGGAAGCGAAACCGGATCTTGATCGATCTTTCGTCAGGTGGACGGGAGACAACGGAACTATAGCGAACACGACGGCAAACCAGACCACTATACAGATGCTGGATGATTACACCATAACGGCGGTGTTTGACGTAGAGACTTACAATCTGACTATCGATTCGACTTCGGGAGGTCATGTAACGATGCCTGGAGAGGGCACGTTCACTTACAGCAGAGGGAAGGTCGTCAACTTAGCAGCCGAGCCGATAGGCTACAATCACTTTGTCGAATGGAGAGGCGATAATGAAACTATCGGTGATCCTAAAGCGGATTCTACCACTATAACCATAGAAGGTGACTACACCATAACGGCTGAATTTACAGGGCCTGATTACTTTGAGTTCACTCACATAGAAGATCAGATATTGAACGAGAGTTTCGAGATAACCGTCACGGCCTATGACGAATACGGTAGGTTGGCTGAGAACTACCGCGGCAGGGCTTCACTGATGGAACAGACCGGAACGATCGAGCCGAGCGAGACGGAAAACTTCACGACCGGATCTTGGACCGGGAACGTGACGATAACTGAAAGTTATCAAGGGTTAAATATCACCGCTGAAGACGGTGAGATGACCGGTAACAGTAATCACTTCAACGTATCGGAAGTAGAGCTGGAGATAATCTCACCGGAGGAAGGTGAGATATTTGATACGTCAGAGGTTACGATAGAATGGTATTCAAACGATACTAATCATCATGAGGTGAGATTAGATAACGGGTCCTGGGAGAATGTCGGTGGTGAAACAGAATATCAGTTTACTGGCTTAGAAGACGGACCGCATACCGCCGAGATAAAAGTGGTGTTTGCTGATGACCAAGAGAAAATTGAGATGGTAAATTTCCTCGTAGATACAACTCCGCCGGATCTGAATATAATTTCACCCGAAAACGGCGAAATCATCTATACTGGTCAGATAATGGTGGAATGGGAGTGCGTGGACGAAGTTAGCGGGATAGACCATAACGAAATAAGATTGGGGACTCAAGGGTGGGAAGATGTAGGATCGGATGAAAGTCACACTTTTGAAAACCTAGAATCAGGCAACTACACGATAGAGATCAGGACAGCGGATGAAGTTGGACACCTCACGACGGAAAATACGAGTTTTAAAGCCCGGGTCTTGAGCATCGAGATACTTTCACCCGGAGAAGGAGAGATAGTCAACACCTCAGAAGTAGAGGTGGAATGGGAGTCCGAGTATGCTGAGCTGCACCAGATCAGTGTCGACGGAGGCAATTGGTCCGACGTCGGTGGAGAGACCTCCCATACCTTCGATCTAGAGGACGGAGAACATACCGTAGAGGTGAGAGCTAGAGATGAAGTTGGAAATTACGCAAACTCTAATGTGACTTTCGTGGTGGATCATTCCCAACCCGAGCTAACGATAAGGTCTCCAGATGACGGTGAGTTACTGAATAAGACCACTGTATTAGTTGAATGGAACGGTACTGACGATCCGAGCGGGATAGATAATTATGAAGTGTGGTTAGGTGAGAATATGGTCTATGAAGGAAGTTCTGAAAGTTATAGTATACAAAATTTAGGGGTGGGGGGATATGAAATAGAGGTTATAGCCTTCGACCTAGCCGGCAATAGAAAGTCTGACACAAAGAACATCATGATCGATACCGTTAAGCCCATGATAAATATATACTCTCCTGGAGAAGACGACGTACTCCATACAGATCGAGTAGAAATTGAATGGACAGGGGATGATAACGGGAGTGGGATCGCATCTCAGGATATCAGACTGGATGATGGTGAATGGATATCTGTCGATCCCTCCAGCGCCTCATATACATTTGAAGATCTAGATCTGGGAGAACATACAGTCGAGATACAGGTCGAAGACGAAGCTGGGAACAGAAGAACTGAACAGCTCAATTACAGGATAGAATTGCCAGACCCTTCGATAATCGTCCATTCTATGAATGTAGACGATGAGAGAGGCAAAGCTCCCTACGAGGTAGTGGTGGAGGCCGAAGTTGAAAACGTCGCGTTCCTCGAAAGAACGGTCTCTATCCTCGTGGATGGGGAAGAGCTCCAAACCGTGACTATAGATCCCGAGAGCGACAAAAAAATAACGTTCAATCACACATTTGAAGAGCCTGGCGAGCACGAGATAAAGATAGTGGAAGAAAGTAGAACCGTCACAGTGGAAGAGTCCTCGATGAGTTCGGCACTATCAGGGTTCTGGTGGGTCTTCACCCTATTGGGACTGATCCTCGTTATACCGATCATCCTTCTCTGGAGAAGAAGAGAAGAAGAAGAGGAGGGGGAAGGACTCCCTGAGTTGCAACCCCCGAAGGAAGGAAGTAAATTCGTAGAAGAGTCTTCCAGACCTGTTGAGGAAGAGATGGAAGAGGCAGAGGAAGAAATACCGCCACCGCCTACTTCTAGCATGGTAAAGGAACCTGAAGAGACTGAAGGAGACACTGCGATGGAGGAGACAAAGGAGGTAGAAGAAGAACCAATGTTAGAAAAAGAAAAGGTGAGTTCTGAAGGAACGGGAGGGGGCATTGAAGGGCTGTCTCTTTCTGATGAGGTAGAGGGAATAAAGGAATGTCCCGAGTGTGGGGAGCCAGTGGAGATGGGTGAAGAAACATGTCTACACTGTGGAGCTGAATTAGAAGAAACTCCTTCGACGGAAGATGAAATATTTCACGAATGTGAAGAGTGCGGCGGCTTTATGATAACGTTTGAAAAAGATAAATGTCCATACTGCGATGCTCCAATAGACAAAAATACATCGGACCAAAAAGAGAGTGAATCCTGAAGATCTGTTGCTATTCTCCCATGTTTTTTCATATTCTCTAGCAAAAGTCAAAGTCTTCCTAAAACCATCATTTTCCGTTTTGCTCTCCCATGAACAGATTGGCCTAAAATACAGCAGAATGCGAGGAGATAGCCAGAAGACGGCAGATGCGAGTCTATGTGGGACTGGATGAAATCATCTTGCTCTCGTCATGCCACGAGCAGGGATTGTCCTATGCTCACGCTGACTGCTGACATTTGTGTCCTCCTAACTAGTAAGAGAACTTTTCCTGCTCTGTATGGATCTATCGAATCGATTTTTTCGATTGGGTAATCCATAAATTTATTGAATAGAGCAACAGTGAAAAAATCATGAGTCAATAGTAAAAAGGATCCGTC
>JAZKSH010000154.1:0-4264 GCA_036626195.1 Thermoplasmatota archaeon
TCTACCTCCATACCACGAACAAAGTTGAGCGAAGCGAGGCTTTGTGAGTTAGGGGGATCCGATTCCCCGAAACATACGGGGTCTTTTGCCATGATAACACCGTTATTACATACTCATGCTTATAAAAGATATTTGTGGTATACAAATGTAAAGTATGATATATCTAAAACTTACAAACATAAAATTTACAGTCGATAGCGGAAGAGGATTTGATTTAGAGGACCTTCACGAATATGTTTTTCAAGACTTCCTCTTCCACCGCGATTTCGCTCTCACCGGACTTTATCACATAGACCGGTTTCTTTTGTAGAAGCTCTACCCTGGAACCCGGTCCTATATCGTACGAGAGGAGCTTATGAAGCCTAGAATGATTTTGAGTGTGGATGTATGCTATCTCCGCTTCCTCCCCGACCGGGACGTCGGTGAGAGAGGTCACCGCCGGTTTTATAGTCCCCCTTTCGCTCGAACAGCACTTTCCTTCAGGGATCGGCATGCCGTGTGGACATTCTTTGGGATGACCTAGTAGGGTACATATCCTTTCTGTGACCTCTACGGATAACAGATGCTCGAATTCACAGGCCGGTTTCTCCACTTCCTCCGTCCCCATGTCAAGTATGTCGACCATCAGTCTCTCCGCTAACCTATGCCTTCTGACGATGTTCTTAGCTGAACGCCGGCCTTTTTCGGTCAACTTTACGCTTCCCTCTTCTCTTCTAGCTAGACCTCTCTCTTGGAGCTCAGCGATGACCTGTTCCGTTATCTGGTCTCTATACCCTCGTCTGAACCTCTTTCTATGACCCGATCCACTTCCGTTTTCAGTCCTTTGGGTCAATCTCTTCTTGAAGCTCTCTTCGTCTTTCCGGCCCTCCTCTTCCAGGGTCCACAATATCTCCAAAGCCTCGTCCAATTCTATCTCCGATAGTCCTTCATCTACCATAGCTTATCAACTCCTTTCGTCTATTTTTGGAATAAACTCATATCCACAGCTGGGACACCGGGTCATGCTGCAGCTGCCTTTGAGCGGGCATGATCGGCACGCGGTAACTTTCCCCTTTTCGAATTCATTTCCGCAGAGCGGGCACTTATGCTTCATCACAACAACCCTCCTAAAAACCTCGATACGTGGTTCACCACGCCGCCTACGAAGAAAGCGAACGGGATGATGAAGGCGATGATAGCCGCGGCGGTCTTCACACCTCTCTCTTTTATTATTACCAGCACGTTAGCCACGCAGGGTATAAACAAGGTGATCGCCACGATCGCGACGAGCATCTGTATATCGGTCAGACCGCCCGCCATGTTCAGGAGGCCGGCGGCGCCGAAATCCCTTCTCAGGAAACCCAATATGAAGACGATAGATGTCTCCGAGGGCAGTCCCAGCCAGTGAACCGCTATCGGTTCCAGCGCTCCGATCATGAAGTCCAAAATACCGGTCAGGTTGGCGACGCTTATCAAAAACGTTCCCAAGATGAACAATGGAACAATCTCCTTGAAAAACATGGCAACCTTGTAGTAAGTTTTGCGTAGCACGTTCCTCCATTTCGGTACCCTGAGAGGAGGCAGTTCCATTATGAAATCCCCTCTTCTACCCGGCAGTATCTTGGAGGCGGCCCACGCCACGAAAAGAAGCTGTGAAAAAACGATCAGAGCCCATATGAAGAAATATTGTAAGGGGAGTGTAGCCATTATCGCAAAGAGCACTCCGAGTTGGGCCGAACATGGGATACCTAAAGCTAACATGGTGGTACCGATGACTCTCTCTTTTTTGGTGTCCAAAACTCTGGTAGTCATCGTTGCCATGGTATCACATCCGAATCCAAGCACCATCGGTAAGACCGCTTTTCCGTTCAGTCCCACCCGTCTGAGACCTTTATCCGCCATGGCCGCTAACCTGGGGATGTAGCCGACATCCTCTAACAGAGAAAACGCCAGAAAGAAGGTCGTGATGATAGGAAGGATCAAGGCTACAGCCCAGGTGAGCCCGACAGTTATCACGCCGTATTCGCCGACGAGTATCCTCGAAATGAAAGTCTTCCCCATGGCATCGTATATCAGGTCCTGGACAAAAGGGTTGACATGGGCTTCGAAAACGCCGATCTCTAGGTAATCCACTATTATCTGGGCACCGATGAATCCGACGAATTCATATAAGAGTAAAAGAACCAACAAGAAGATCGGGATACCGGTCAAAGGCTGCATCGTGAGCTCGCTTATCTTTTCTTTGACCGTGGTCTTTTTCACCTCTTCTTTATCCATGTATTTCGACGCGAGTTCTTCCGCCTTCTTCCTTATGCTCATGGTGATCAGATAGGATAGATCTTGGCTGAACTTCTTATGTAACCCATTCAGCACTTTTTGAGCTTCTCTGAGTTCATCTTTTCCTATCTTCTCTCGGATGTAGTCCTCCATCTCCCCGGGGACGGATAGGTACAGTAGAGCGATACCTCGATCCCCAAATATCTCCGTTAGATCGTTGAGACCCTCCTCGATATCCTGAGGATAGTTCGGCTTCACATCCGGTACTTCTCCTTCCTTCATCTTCGATTTTAGTTCCTTTATACCTCTACCTTCGGGAGCTACCGTCCCGACGACGGGAACACCTAGTTCTTTAGAAAGACCTTCTAAGTCTATATCTATCAGGCGGGTCTTCGCCTCGTCGATCATGTTGAGGTCTAGAACGACGGGGAGTCCAAACTCCGCCAACTGAAGAAAGAGCATCATCGCCCGCTTGAGATTCTTCGCATCGGCGGTCTGGATGATCGTATCCGGGTCGGTCCCTAGCAGTATATCTCTCGTGACTTTTTCCTCTTCTGATATAGGAGTTAAAGAATCCGCGCCGGGCGTGTCTATCAGGACTTCCTCTCTTTCCGGTAGCGATAACTTGCCGGTGCTTATCTCGACCGTCGTTCCCGGAAAATTCGATACCTCCCGGTAAGTCCCGGTCAGCTCGGAAAACACGACCGACTTGCCGACGTTCGGGTTTCCGACGAGGACGTGGACCTCGTCATCTTCTCCTATATCTAAAGTTTCTCTCGCATATTTCATCTTCCACTATCCTCCACTGGACACTCGGTCTCATCGCATGACGGTATCTTCTTACCGTGAGGACACTGGGAAGGTGCGCCCAACCTTTCGCACATCGTATCTATCATCTCTATGTCGAAGATGTGCTCCATCTCACAGGCCTTCTCGTGGACCTTGTCTTTGTCCATGGAGAAATACTCGACTAGAAAACCCTCTAGAACTCGGTGGGTTCTGACTATCCTCTCTCCTTCCTCCCTTCCTTTTTCTGTCAGTCTAGCACCTTTGTAAGGAATATATTCCACAAAACCGTCTTCATCCAATCCCGACAACACTTCTGTAACACTCGGCGGAGAGATTTCCATAGCGTCGGCTATCTCCCCGGTCTTTAATTCTTCTCCATCCTTTCTTCTAGATAACTTGTAGAGCGTTTCAAGGTATTCTTCTCTAGTGTTCTTGTTCATACATACACTAGCACGGAGGTAACGTTATTTAAAGTTTAGGTATACCTAAAATTTTTAGTTTTAAGAAGCTTTTGTGCTTATAAAGATGTCTATTGTATACGGATGTAAAGTAAAACATATCTAAAACTTACAAACATAAAATTTAAATCGCCAAGTAACGATTCCCAAAACATGAAACTCGACGAAACCGAGATGAAGATCATTACTGAGCTGCAAAAAGATGGCAGACTTTCGCGCAGGATGCTGGCAGACAGGATCGATGTGAGCACTCCAACCGTAAGTTCAAAGATAGAGAAGCTGGAGAACATGGGTATCATCCAAGGTTTCAGTGTGGGGATAGACTACAGAAAACTGGGATTTCAGAAGTACTACTTTAAGCTCGAGAGTGAGGGAAAAATGGAGGAAGAGATAAGAGAGGTCTTCGCGGAATTCGGGCGTTTCCGAAAGATAGAGAAACTGGAAGGCAGCGGATATCTCATCACGCTCTACATCAACGATTTCAGCCAGCTGGACAAAGCTACGGAACACCTCGAAAAGGAAGAAGGTATCAAGATAAAGGAAGTATGGAGGACGCAGGACGAGGAATCGAAAAGTCCTAAGATCCCTCTAGACGAGAACGTACCTCTAGATATCGCCTGCTATTACTGCAGCAAGCCTATCAAAGGTGAGCCCGAAAAATGGAAAAAAGACGGGAAGGAGCACTACTTCTGCTGTTCTTCCTGTGAAGAGCTGTACGAAGAGAAGTACGAACGTCTTCAAAAAAGGAAAAAGGAGATGAA
>JAZKSH010000155.1:0-4229 GCA_036626195.1 Thermoplasmatota archaeon
GGCGGCTGATAGTTGCGATAGTGATCGGTTTGATAGTAGCGATCGCTGTCGTCTTTCTTGCTCGAAAGAAGAAAAGACCGCCGAGAACTCAACATCAGGAGCCACAACCAGGTGAGAGGCCCGAAAAAAGGTGAACCTCCACCGCCTCCGGAGGAGCAAACTTCTCGATAAGATGAGTAAGCTCCTCCACTACCCGAGCCTGAATGAATAGTAATTCCGTGAAAGGACAATACTTCTAAAACACAAATAGAAATCTATCAATATGATATCGTTTAAGGATTAAGAACAGAATATTGGTTTCTCTCTCACCCTTTACCTCCTGCTCAGCGGCATGCTAGTAGCGAGCGGAGGCGAGTGAAGAGGGAGTAGTTTATAGGTAAATTTAAATATATTTATCTTGCTTACTAATTTATGTGATGAGAATGAAAATGTCGACGATTTTTACTTTGGTCGCGACCTTTATACTGCTTGGGAGTTTTTTGAGTGTCGCCCCTTCTCAAAGTTCTCGAGAAGTTATAGAGGCTTACAGAGGTGAGTTAGAATTGAACAGTGAAGAACCTCCTGATATGTATGTCCTGGTTAACTCTTCCATCCATGCCTCCTTACAGGAACAACTTGGCAAGTACAAAGAAGACGTCGAAACGATGAGGAATCTAGATGTAAAGATATTTGAAAACAATCATTCTTCAGCTGATGAGATCAGATCCTTCTTGAGAGACGGGTATGAACACGATGATCTGGTAGGAACCTTCTTTGTTGGAAACCTTCCATATGCGGAATTCGAGGTTTCGGATGATTATGGAGAAGGAAAGTATGCTAGATTCCCTATCGACCTTTACTACACGGATCTAGACGGTACGTGGAGAGACACGAACAACAGCGGGGTCTATGATGAGCATGCACCCGGCGACGGTGATCTCGACCCAGAGATATGGTTAGGCAGGATAAGTATGAAGACCGAGTGGGAGGACGAGGTCGGACTTTACAAAAATTATTTTGAAAAACTTTACCAGTACAGGAGAGGAAACCTGAGTTTACCCGATGATTCCCTTCTTTATGTAGACGATGATTGGGTGCCCTGGACACCTCAATATAAGTCCGCTCTTGCCGAGCTTTACAATAACATCACGGCTATTAACGATGTAGATATCACGAGTGCTGATGATTACAGCGAGAGGGTGAAAGAGGGATACGAATGGATACAGATCCACTGCCATGCTAATCATTCAGCGAAAAGGCACGCTTTCAGGGACAATGGAGGTCCGAAAGGCAGCGGAGGGAACTTCACCTCTAGAGATTTGTATGAGGAGGGACAAAAATCACTATTTACGAACGTCTTCACCTGCGGCGCTGCAGATTATACCGTCTCTGATTACCTCTGTGGATGGTACGCTTTGACCGATGAATACGGATTGGCAAATGTAGGGAGTACAAAGTCTGGGTCGATGTTGGAATTTCAAAACTATTACCAACCGCTGTCAAGCGGCATGACAATGGGGGAAGCCATGAAACAATGGTGGATAGATACCGTGGGAAGCGATCAATCTTCTATCAGTTGGTTCTACGGCATGACCACCATAGGAGATCCTACTCTATCCCCGTTGGATCCAGATATAGATGTCTACGAACTTGATGTCGATTCCCAGGGAGGAGGAGAAGTCGAGGTCGATCCGGACCAGGATACATATCTAAATGGTACCGAAGTTGATCTGAAAGCGATCCCGGTAGAGGGGTATTACTTTGAAGGATGGAGCGGCACCGAGAAGACGGGTGAGGAGATAACCTTAGTGATGGACGAAAATAAGTCGATCACAGCAAATTTTGAGAAAGTCGAGCACGAGTTGTCCATATCCGTGAGCGGCGAAGGTACGACCGATCCGAATCCTGGAGAACACACCTATGAAAATGGAACTGATGTTACAGTTGAAGCCACGCCTGCTGATGGATGGCAGTTCGTCGAGTGGACCGGCGATGAAACCGGTACAGATCCGACGATAAACGTAACGATGGACGCTAACAAGAGTATAACAGCAGTATTCGAAGAGGAAATGGTAGTAGAATACACCCTCACGATAAGTGTCGACGGAGGAGGCAGTACTGAACCTTCAGAGGGTACTCACAATTATTCTGAAGGAGATGAAGTGACGGTAGAAGCAACGCCTGATGATGGATGGGAGTTCGACGAGTGGACAGGAGATGTAAACGGAGCTCATCCAGTGATAAACGTAACGATGGACGCTAACAAGAGTATAACAGCAGTTTTCGAAGAGGAAATGGTAGTAGAATACACCCTCACGATAGATATCGATGGAGAAGGCAGTACAGATCCACCAGAAGGTACTCACAATTATTCTGAAGGAGATGAAGAGACGGTAGAAGCAACGCCTTCAGAGGGATGGCAGTTCATAGAGTGGGTGGGAGATGCAACTGGAACAGGTCCAACGATAAACGTAACGATGGACGCCGACAGGGAAATAACGGCAGTATTTGAAGAAGTGGTAGAACATGATCTCACCATAAACATCGAGGGAAACGGCACTACCGATCCTTCCGCAGGTAATCACACCTATGAAGAAGGCACTAAGGTGACGGTAGAAGCGATGCCTGCAGAGGGATGGGAGTTCGTGGAATGGACTGGGGGCATGACTGAATCAGATCCAGTGATAAACGTAACGATGGACGCTGACAAAAGTGTGACGGCGGTATTCGAAGAGGAAGTGATAGAATACGACCTCAGCATAAACATCGAAGGGCAAGGTAGTACCGAGCCGTCGGAAGGAACTCTAGCCTATGAAGAAGGAAGCGTTGTGAGCGTAGAGGCGTTGCCTGCAGAGGGTTGGAGCTTTGTAGAGTGGACAGGAGGCGAAACAGGTACAGAGGCCGCCATAGAGGTAACCATGGACGAGGATAAGGAGATAACGGCTCACTTCGAAAAACTAGCGGCAGATATTATAGTGACCAACTTCACCGTTGATGAGGATGGACTTGAAATAACCATTACGGCCGATATTGAGAACGTAGGGGATGCAGAAGGCACCATCGATCTGATTGTAGAGGGTGAAGTGGTGGATAGTTTTACTATCGGCCCGGGAGATGTAGATACTATTGAAAAAACTCATAGATTTGAAGAGGAAGGAGAATATAGGATAGAGCTCGGGGATGAGTCAGAGAATGTAAACGTCGAAGAGGATGGCGAAGATTCTAGCCTTCTATCCGATTACTGGTGGCTGATACCTATCATTGTGCTCGTCGCGGGTATAGTAATAGCAATGATTTGGGGGGATAAGAAGCCCCCGGATAAAAAGCCATCAGAACAATTACAACACCCTCAACAAATGGAAGACACTCCTCTCCACACAGAACAACCCGACAACAAGAACTGACTGAAGGTACCCCCCTCAAGAACTTCCTGCTGAAGAAAAACTGGTCCCTCAAGGTATAGCGGAACAGAGATGAGATGGTGGTTTTTCACCGGCGGAGAGATTGCTCGGGCTTTTCTCGAAATAGTGTAGTAAGACCGGCGAGGTAGACATTACTGGGAGTATGAGTTTGAATAGGTAAGGGAATGAGGTTTATTTAGGATCAGGAGGCTTAAATTGCACCTCCCGCTGGTTCGCGCTCTAGATTTGCAAGGGCAAGTGAACCTTTGTGAAATGATGTTCTTCGTGAACCTGTGGGAGGAATAGGATGAACCTCCTAAAACATAAAAAGTAATTTATCATTATAAAAATCGTTCATAAAGAGGGATTTAGAGATGAAATGGAAAATATGCGTGCTCCTTCTCAGCTTCCATCGCTCTTCTTTGGATAGCGCTGGTGATATCGTTCCAGATCTCTTCTATGTAAACATCGTTCTCTATCAGAACTTCTAGGAGAGAATATAGGTCTTCGACGGGCTCGTTGGATCCTTTTCGATGATAAAGGTGTTCTTTTAGTTCTCTGCATATCGATAGACATTCTCTATCTGGTTCTCTCTATCTATGATATTTTCACCCTTCGCCAGTAAACAATATTCGAACGGTTCTCGGTCATGTAGCTCATGTGTTACACAATTATGTATAATACAATTAAGTATATTTACTGCGCTGAATCGAAAAAAGCCCGTTAGAGGAGTTCTGGATGTTATGGTAAATAGGCTAGAAGATACGGCTTTTTGTAAGTTTTATATATAAGAAAAGATCAGCCATTGTCGAAGCAGTTAAATATCGTAAGTCAAATCATCTTGGTGAG
>JAZKSH010000156.1:0-4207 GCA_036626195.1 Thermoplasmatota archaeon
GGGTGCTAGTGCTGTCACGTGGACTATACTCAATCAGGACGATGAAGTCACGGACGGTAGCCGGATGGATCTTGGAGACGAGATAGATGGGACTATTAGTCCCGAAGACGTCGAAGAAGTCATAATCCGTATAGACGGATACGGCGGCACCATCTCCTGGGAAAAATAGAACAGCACCTAGGACACACCACAAACACCCTTTTCTTTTTTCTATTCTTGATTTTTCTTCACCACAGCGGTCTGCAGCGTTGATATTGATATTTTTGCGTAAATGATTAATAAAATAAAGACCGTATCATCCACTGCAGGTTTCACCTGCAGGAGGACTCAACCCTATGAATAGTTTGAATAGAAAGGAAGAAGGAGTGTCTCCAGTCATAGCGACCATCCTGATGGTGGCTATCACTGTGGTACTGGCCGCGACACTCTACATGATGGTCGGCGATTATGGAGATGAACCCGCATCTCCGGTGGCCGGCGATATAACCCACAGGGACGGAACCGAATTCGAATTCGTGGCTTTGGAACAGCCGAGCGAAGCACCCCCTAAAGACGTGGAGATAGTGGTGCTCGGCAATTCAAGTGGAAGCGATTTCGAGGAGCTCCATACGGGAGACGAAGCCGCGGTAGACTGGTCAGCGCTCAGCGACGGCGACGTAACGGACGGCAGCCGGTTCGATATCGGTGGTTTCAGTAACATAAACGGAGAAGAAAACATAGACGAAGTGGTCGTGAGAGTCGAAGGCTACGACGGCTCCATCCAACTAGAGATGTGAGAACAGGCTGGAAACACTCCCTAAAACCCCTTTTCCTTTTTTCTATTATCTAAAGCGGAACGCCTAACAGCTTTATCCACTCTCCCTAATATATTATAGATAGTTTTATATACTTACTAAATCATACACTATGTGAGGATGATAAACATGAAAAAGATCAATAGATTAGATGAAGGTGTATCGCCGATCATCGCGACTATCTTGATGGTATCCATCACTGTCGTTCTGTCAGCGACGCTTTACACCATGGTCGGGAATATGAGTGCGGAGGAAAGCAGATCACCGCTTCTCGGAAGTCTGAACAGGCACGACGAAAGGACTGTATCGATCTCTATGACCACTCCGCCGAGGGCGGAGATGGAAGACGTGAACGTGCTGGTGCTGGGAGAGTATAAAGAGAGTGGAGAGATTATAGATCTCAGCTTCGAAGATTGGGACCAAGGTACATCACAGGACGGAGATTATACGGCCGCGTGGTATCTTCTTTCTAACGGGGAAGAGCTGAGCGATAGCTCGAGACTCCGCTTCATCAAGAATGAAAACTATGTCCTCTTCGATGAATTCAGCGAACTGGAGATCATCATACGGGTCGAAGACTACAGCGGCACGATATCTAAAGAGCTGTAGAACAAACTACTTCCCTTTCTCTTTTTTTCTCAAAAAAAACTTTATACTGTCCTACCCTTATTATTGAACGTGATTAAGCATGGCTAAGTCGAAAAAAGGCAAGGGGAAGCAGAGGAAAAAGACGGCTAAAAAGAAGGCAGACAGGGCTAAGCAGCTGAAAAAACAGGCGAAATACGAGAAGAAAGCGGCCAAACAGGAAAAGAAGATAGGGAAGTACGAGCAAAAGATAGAGAAATATCAAAAGAAGATAAAGAAGGCCAAAAAAAAGATGCAGAAGTATCGAAAGAAGGCCAAAAGCGCCGGGCCGAAAAAGACTAGAAGTTAGGTATTGAGCGGCTCCCCTTCCGCCATGAAAGAAAGTTTTCATTCACACGACGAAAAGGAAGAATTCAATTGAGTATGAGTCAGATTTAGAGATATTAAGATCGAGAACTAAAATATTTTCATCCTCTTAACTCTTCCAGTATCTCCTCCGCCCTGTCGGCTCTCACGTTCTCTTCTTCGATCATCTTGCTGGCTACTTTTTCGATCTCATCTCCTTCAGCTCCAGCCTGCACGGCGACGTTCTTCGCATGTAGTTTCATGTGCCCTTTCTGTATACCTTCAGAAGCCAAAGCGCGAAGGGCGGCGAAGTTCTGTGCCAAGCCCACGGAGGCTATCACCTCACCCAACTCCTGAGCATCTTCTACACCCAATATATCCAGGTTCGACTGAGCTCCGGGATGAGACGAGGTGGCTCCTCCTATCACTCCCACAGGCACGGGTATCTCTATCGTACCTACGAGATCGTTGTTCTCCGTCTTCTCCCAGGTCGTCAGAGGCGAATAACCGCCTGAAGCCGCGTAAGAATGCGCCCCAGACTCTACCGCCCTGGTATCGTTACCGGTGGCGCTCACCACCGCGGTAACCCCGTTCATCACGCCTTTGTTGTGGGTCGCACATCTGTAAGGGTCGATCCTAGCGAACTCGTACGCTTGAACGATACCCTCAACCACGTCTTCGCCCAGATCCTTTTTACTCCAAACCGCTCTAGCTCTAGCGAGTCGATGTTCGGCCAAGTTCGAGAGTATCCTCAGATACACCTTACCGCCGGTCAACTCTTCAACCCTCGGCGCCAAGGCTTCCGCCATTGTGTTGACGGCGTTGGCCCCCATCGCATCTCTGCAGTCCACCAGCAGATGAACCACCAGGTAAGGTCCAAACCGGCTTTCCAGCACCCTGCACCTGATGTCCTCAACGCCTCCGCCGTGTTCCACCAACACGGGGTCCTGCTCGTTGGCCAATTCCTTCAACTCCTCTTTCTTCTCTATCAACTCGAGCTTTGCCGCGTGAGGATCGCTCAGACCAGTGACCTGTATCTGGCTTATCATCACCGGTTTCGTTGTGGTGGCTTTAAACCCGCCACTTTCTCTCGCGAGCTTCGCTCCGTAAGATGCTGCGGCTACGACGGAAGACTCCTCGATCACCATCGGTATCAGACGATCTTCGCCGTTTATCTTGAAGTTGGTCGCTACGCCGACGGGGAGCTCGTAAGTTCCGATCACGTTCTCTATCATCATGTCAGCATCTTCGTTCGAAAGTCCCTGCTTGACCAAACTTTCAACGCTCTCTTCATCCAACTCCGTGTTCTCCTTCACCAGTTCTATCCTTTCATCGAGACTTTTCTTATGAAATCCCGATAAACGTGAGTCTTTAGACGACATGTTATCTTGAACATCTAATAGATGAAAAATATAAGAAAGTTTGGAATCATCCTTCGAGAAAAACCCGACAAAAGATTTATTATCATACCCTCTTTGTAACAGGTGTGAGAATCATGATACGGGAATGCGAGGAGCATGGGTATTATCGGGCGGAAGAGTGTCCTGAGTGCGGAGAAAGAGGCAAGTTCATAATGAGTGACGAGGAAAGCGTCAACCTCGGTAAGACAACGGCGGGTGTACTGCGTCATTTTAACGATAAATACAGTATCGAGATGGACGATAGAGGGTGGATCGATCTGGAACACTTCGTGAAGGTCCTAAGGAACAGGCAGAAGAGGTTCCACTGGTTGAGAAAGTACCATGTCAAAGCGCTGGTAGCGACCGACGAGAAGGGGCGATACCAGTATGATGAAGATGGATATATTCGAGCCACCTACGGCCATTCCGTAGAGGTCGATCTTGATCTTCCAACGGATGATATACCCGACACCTTGTACGCGCCGACCACTGAGAAGGAGAGCGAGCTGTTACTCGAAGGAGGTATAAAACCCTCTGACAGGACTTACGTACACCTGAGCGGTACTTACGATTCCGCGGTCGAAGCTGGGGCCTACAGATCAGACGAGCCGGTCATACTAAAAGTCGACGCGGAAAGTATGATGGAAGATGACAAAGAGATAATGAGAGCCGGTGAAGCCGTGTATCTTGTTGAAGAGGTCGAGCCGGAATACCTAGAACTGAACGACGAGCAGCCTTCCGACGAAGAAGTGGAAGAGATCCAGGAAGATTAAGGAAAACTATACACAACCGACCCGATACTGGAGGTCATTCGGGGTTGAGGGTAACCACATTGTTCCCTCTCAATATGATGGTACCGAGTCTTCGGTGTTTATCTTCTTTTTCCTCCTCCGTATCCTCCAAAACCAGGTTCATATGATCGTCATAACCCACCAATTTTCCTTTGAGTACACTGCCGTCTTTCAAGAGCAGTTCCACCTTTTTGTCCAAATGATCGTTGAGGAAACCCGTTGGCTTTACCATTCTACCATTACCACAGGGGGATTTTTCTTTTGGTATTTTAACTTTATTGAAGCCTGTCAG
>JAZKSH010000157.1:0-4078 GCA_036626195.1 Thermoplasmatota archaeon
GGAACTTTCCAGCACGATAGTATAGGCGTGCTCGTGGTAGATCTAGTTGGCCAGGGCTACGGCTCCCTGAAGAGGTCATATGCAACGGGTGATGTAGATGGAGGTAGTGAAGCTGTTGAGGTAGGCGGGCTCGTTGGAAGGAGTTATTACGGGGGCGAGATAAAGAACTGTTATGCAACCGGCGATGCGACCGGAAACGAAGAGGTAGGCGGCCTCGTAGGACGCCTAGGGCTGGAGGATGTCGACTATATCAATAACTCGTATGCCCTGGGTAAACCGGATGGGACCACTCGTGTAGGCGGATTTCTGGGATATAACCGAGGTCCCGCTCTGGTGAATAACTCGTATTGGAACACCGAGACGAGCGGAACAACTACGGGGATAGGTGAGGGCGGAGATGGAGGAGGTGATGTTACAGGATTAACGACCTCAGATATGACTTGGCAATACTCCTCAAACGCTTACGACGGCTGGGATATGTCTTCAACTCCTGGTCAAGCGACCTGGTGGAGCGGGGACCACGAGGTGGTGGAAGACCGCAACGGAAACACAGGTTACCCTGCGCTCGGATGGCAACTAGCCTACGGCGTGAAGGTCTACGCACCGGCGGATCGTACTGAAAGCAGTTCCGGCACGTACACTTATTCTTACGACATCGAGAACACGGGATACATGAACGACACATACGATCTGAACGCGACCGCGTCAGAATCGGGATGGTCGGCATCGTCTCAACAGTCATCGGTGACGGTATCGGCAGGAGCGACCAGCTCCGTGGATGTAGATGTGACCATCCCCGACGATGGTGGGGGCGAGAGCTGCGACGTGACTTTAGAGGCGGCGAGCCAGAGTAATGGGACCGTGAGCGACTCTGACTTCATGACGGTAACTTTACAGGAGGATTACGGCGTAACAGTAAATGCGCCGCCGGATCAGACGGAGGGGAGTTCCGGGACCAAAACTTATTCTTACGACATCGAGAACACGGGAAATACGGGAGATACGTACGATCTGAACGCGACCGCGTCACAGTCGGGATGGTCGGCAAGTGCTCCGGCTGATGTGACGGTAGGGGCTGGAACAACCAGCTCAGTAAATGTAGATGTAGATATACCAAGTGATGTCGAAGGGGAGAGCTGCGACGTGACCTTGGAAGCGGTGAGCCAGGGCAACAGTAACTTTAGCGATTCGGGCGCCATGACGGTCACCCTTGAGACCAGCGACACGGACTATGTGATGATAAATCCCGAGAGCGATCAAACCATAACCGCAGGAGAGACAATAGACTTCTCCGCAGAGGCTTACGACTCGGAAGACAACCTCATAACGGATGACGACTCAAACTTCGCATGGGATGCAGGAGGGGGTTCCATAAGTGGAAGCGGGCTGTTCGATGAAACTGAGCCTGGGGACTATGACGTAACAGCTACCTACGAAGGCGTTATTTCAAACTCTACAACTGTGACAGTAGAGTTGGATGCAGACTATATTGTAATCGACCCCGCCGAGGATCAAACGATCGAGGCAGGAGAGGCCATCGACTTTTCGGCTGAAGCATATGATGAATCTGATAATTTGATAACGGACGAGGATACAGACTTCATCTGGGAGAACGCGGATTCTTCCGGTCTGTTCGATGAAACGGAAGCTGGTGAATATGACGTCAGCGCAGGATATGGGGGAGTTACCTCCTCACCAACTACTGTAACAGTAGAACCGGCCAGCGTAGACAATGTAGAGATAAGTCCTAACAGCACCCAGCAAATCGATGCAGGGGAGATAATAGAGTTCTCAGCAGAAGCCTTCGATGAACACGGAAACACAATCACGGACACGAACTCTGACTTTGAATGGGAGGGAAGCGATGGAAGCGGAACGTTCTCCAAGGTGGAATTAGGAACCTACTCCGTCCAGGCTCACTATCCTGATCCTACTGGAGAATCATCGATAGAAGTTACGGTGGAAGTCAGTACTGCAGAGGAAGACTACATAGAGATAAGTCCGGAAGAATCGACCATCACGGCAGGAGAGGAAGTGAGTTATACCGCTGATGTGTATGATGAGTATGGTAATCATATTGACGATGTAACTGGACAGACTTCCTGGTCAATAGATGAAAGTGGGCACGGGGGTAGATGGGAACAGGATAGAGATGCTTATATATCTAACAACGATGGTACTTGGACGGTTAGAGGTGATTACGAAGATTTGGAAGATACGGCTACACTCACCGTTGAAGTTGGAGCTATCGAGTATGTTGAGATAACTCCTGATACTGACTTCATCTTAACTGCAGGAGATACAGAGGACTTTTCTGCAGAAGCTTACGATGCCAAGAACAATTTGATAACAGACGATGATACAAATTTCACATGGGAAGCTGAAGGAGAATCAATAAGTGAAAGTGGTCTCTTCGATGAGACTGAAGCGGGTGAATATCACGTAACAGCAAGCTATGAAGGGGTTATTTCAAACTATACAACCTTGACAGTAGAACCTGCAGAAGTAGAGGAAATTATAATCGATCCCGCCGAAGATCAAACGATCGAAGCAGGAGAGAGCATCGATTTTTCGGCTGAAGCATATGATGAGTACGATAATTTGATAACGGACGACGATACAGACTTCGCTTGGGAAAACGCAGATAGTAGCGGCGCTTTTGACAAAACTGAAGGCGGAGATTTTGAGGTGAAAGCCGCATATGAAGGTGAGACATCAGATTCAACTACAGTGACAGTAGAAACTTTCTGGTCCAATTACTGGTGGCTGCCGATATTGATCGTGATAGTGGTGGTAGGGATGATCCTTGTTGTTCTAGCTAGGAAGAGAGAAGAAGATGAAAAGAGTAAATCCCCAAAAGAGGCAAAGAGACAGAGAATTAAGAGCGGTAGTGAAGTCTCTTCTCTTGAAAGGCGTGTAGATAGGGGAGGACAAGGAGCGGGTAGGGGAGGGTATGCCGAGAAAAAAAAGATGATGAAAGCTAAGAACACGAAAAAGGCGAAAAAAACAATCGATGGTGATGAAAAGGAGGGGCCGGAAGAAGAGTTAGAGGAATAGGTCGAAAAGCTTCTAGAAGATAATCATGCCGAAGAAGGGGGGAATAGCTAGAGGGAGAATACATATTGAATAAGATTTATCAAATATTGCTCTATAATCAAAAGAGGTTTTAAAGAGAGCTGGGTGATTACCTATTACCACCCATTTTTTGATTACTAAATTACAACAAAAGGAGGAGATTCCCAATATTTCCTTCCCATAAATAATATATAGTGTGTTTACACATATTAAATATTGGAGTGGAAAAATATGGCCGAGAGATTCGGCCCATCTGGTATGGGAAGGAAAGAGTTTCGTAGATTTTTGATAGTCAGTTTAACGATGATCCTCGTTCTCTCCGTATTCCTGCCTATGTTATCTAGCGCCTCGGAAGGGAGCACAAGCTCCGCAATGATAGATGGAAAAAACCGCCTTACCGAAGAGAATGAAGTTGACGATAATGAAGAAGTGCAAGGTTGGTTCTCCAATGTAAAAGAGGTACAGCCCGCGGATATATGGCATTCAGAAGTAGACCCAATTGGGGATGCGGATAATCCCGGTAAGGAACCTTTCGGGACAAATAAGACTACTGTTTATCTCAACCTTACGGCACATGGTGATCCAAAGGAGATAGTTCAACCCTTTGATTGGGTATTCTCGATGGATACCTCAGGGAGTATGGGTGGTGACCCTATTCAGAATTCTATCGATGGAGCTCAACATTTCGTGGACCTTGTAGAAGAGGATGTAGAAGGATCTAGAGGAGCTACCATCGACTTTGCCGAAGAGGCTCAATTGGTCAATAACAGGCATTTAACCGATGATTATGAATCAATCCGAGATGATGATTTAGATTCATTAGAGGTGCCCGGAGAGACTGGTTATGACACTCTATTTTCACCCCCACTCCATGAAACTTTGGATGAATTTCAACAGGAAGGTGCTCCATCACGTTCTTGGTTTCATCTATTTTTGACAGACGGGGAGGGTAGCATAGATTGGGATTTAGTTGATGAGCATGCAGCTAAGGATATACCCATTT
>JAZKSH010000158.1:0-4061 GCA_036626195.1 Thermoplasmatota archaeon
GTCTTTTCTTTACAGTTGCAGTTGTTACATTCACCCGTTCTCATTGAGTTGTTACAGTTCGTTGTTCCTTTACACTCCTTACAGTTCCCACTTCCAGCACATCTGATGCAGTCGCCGCTTCCCTCGCATTCCGGGCACGTCCCGGTACCCCCACAGTTTTTACATTCGATGGAAGAACTCTCCTCTTCTTTGTACTTCTCCAATCTTTCCGCTATTTTGTCAGTATCAGTACACTCCTGGGCCTTTTCAAGTATCTCTATAGCTTTTTCTCCCTTATTCAAATCATGATAACACTCTGCCTTTCCGAGCCACGCCTCGACTACTGTATCGTCCAATCTCAAGATATTATCATATATATCGGGAACAATTTTTTTCTCCGCTTCATCCAACAACTCCCTTATCTTCTTCTTTTTGTTTTGAAGTTCTGGATCGAGCTCTTCAGCTCTGTTGTAGAGATCTTTTGCCCTGTCCACCTCATCCATATCCATCAAAAGATCAGCTTTTTTGGCCAGGAGCTCTCCGCTCTCTTTCAACTCGATCGCCTTATCAAGAGCGTTCGAAGCTCTTTCCAACTTGTCCCTCTCTTTTAACACTTCATATCTGTACTTGTGGACCATCCATTCCTCATCATATCTCAGGGCTTCATCGTACTCTCCCAAAGCGCCCTTGGGATCTTTTTTCATCTGCAGGACCTTGCCTCTCAGCAAAAATCCGAGATAACCGTTTTTCAGCCTAAGTGCCTTATCCACCCATTCTTCCGCCTCGTCCAATCTATCATTCGAATAACATAAAATCGACAATTTTAGGTAGATATCTGGATCATCTAATGTCAGAGAATACCGTCCGTCTTTCTTTTCGATCTCATCCATCAGTTCTTCCATCTCCTCGGTAATCTCCAGCTCGCTGTCAGACTCCAATATCTCTGATCGGAGTTCGATATTCGACAGCAACTGTTCAGCTCTCTCGTCTATTTCTTCCATCTTACCACCGGTAAATTCAGAACGGTATAACCGATTTTCGGTCATCTACGAGAGATAAAATAAATAAATCTTCCCCTATCGAACCTGGCGGTTCAAAAGCCTTCAGTACCTCTTACCACACCATCACTTTCTGATCAGAGTGAAACTATCTTTCCTTCAACAATGGTAGCCCATCTTCACCCTTTGTTTCCTTGCCATACCTTGACCACAGCGTCAGAGCGGAGGGAAGAACGAAAACCGACGCTATGAAGCTGAAAACTATGGCTATTGCGGTGATATATCCAAATTGTGAGAGAGGTAGTATATCTGAAGTCGCTAGGATACCTAGAGCGCCGACAGTGGTGAACAGAGCTCCAAGATGGGCGCTTCCGATGTGTAGAATAGTTTTGTGCATCGCATCATACAGGCTGTCTTTATCCTCTCGTTCTTCGATAAACCTGTGGGTCACGTGGATGCTGTAATCGACCCCTAAACCTACCGTTAAGGCGGTAACGGTTATGGTCATGAAATTCAGCGGGATGTTGACCAGATAGATCAGGCCGAGGAGCCAGAGCGTCACTAAAGAGACGGGGAACGTAGTCATGACCCCCAACACGAGAGACCTGTGGAGATAATAAAATACCAGCGTCAGGAAGATAGCTACGATTATAACCGCTAGAATCAGCGATCTGATCTGCGTAGAGCTGAGATCTTTGATCGTCTCCTGGTCGATGATAGAACTGCTGGTGACCTCTGTGGTGTAGCCTTCTTCTCTCAAAGGAGCTGAATCTTCCAACAATTCCTCTTCCATGACTTCCGCATTATCCAGGTCCTCCATCTCATCTGAATCCTCTTTCACCTGTAGGATAGCGGAAGCTTGATCATAACCGCCTTCAGGATTCCGCTTCAGAACATTTTCTATGGCGTCTCTGCTTTCGGGAGCATCAAAAAGCAAGTCGTAAAGGTGCGTTATGTTTCGTTCCGGTATCTTATCGTTGTCGGTATCGCTTTCAGCGAACTCGGTCACTATCGTTTCATTATAATCTGGATTTAAAGGGCTAGCCATTCCGAATCTCTGTATCACTGTCAAGGGAGAAGACAACCCATCATCGGGAACGACCATCACATTGTCTTCCATGTTATTTTGGGTCTCATTCAACGCGTGCAGAAAGGCGGGATCGGTCAGATCTCCCTTCATCAGCACATAGACATCGGTTTGGTTAACATCGAAGTTATCCTCTATATATTCGATATTTTGATATTGGCTGCTGTCTTCGGGTAAAAAGTCCTGCATCTCGAAAGTCGTTTCGACCTGCATCGCCCCGTATGCGGATGAAATCGTTATTAGCATCACGACCAATAGAACCAGCTTTGGGTGTCGATCAGATAATAGTGTAGATGACGATAGAAGCCGAGTGATGAAATTTTCGTCCTCGCCATCTTCGTTTTTAGAAGAGGGTTCTTCTTTCTCCGCTTTTTTATCTTTGTCAACTCTCCATCTTTCCACTTCCTGAATCACAGCCGGAAGAAAAACCACGAAGAGGAAGAAACTCGAAAGCACTCCGATCGTGGCTAAGACACCGAAGTTCCTCATCACTTCTAGACTGCTGAGTGTGGTAGAGGAAAATCCCACCGCTGTCGTTATGGTGACCAAAAAGATCGCGCCTCCGACACTTATTATACCCATCGCGACCGACCCGTCGATGGTTTTACCTTTCCCTTTTTCCTCCCGTATCCTCATTATCATATGGATACCGTAATCTATGGCCAAGCCGGTCATGAGTATCGGCACCGCGATGATCAGTGGATTGAATTGATAATTAAGTAATACGCCCGCCCCGAAGGTCCAGATAACGGCGATGATAAGAGATAATAGACTTACTAGACTTTCGATTATAGTGCGGTAAACCAGCACCAGGACCACTATAACGTAAATAAAAGCTATCGGCAGGAGGAAATACAAGCTCTCCTGGGCACTATCGTTGACCTGGTCCATCATGACCTGATTCGCCGAAACTTTCACGGAGGAGTATTCACTTTCATCCTCCGCTATATCGATCAATTCCTTTTGGGCTTTCAACCTTCTATCTTTGCTCATACTCGAATCCATTTGAACTACGGAGAGGGCACTTTTTGCAGATAAGTTGGAAAGGTCTGCATCCTCATCGAAATCTCCGCTCAGCATTTTAGTGATGCCTTTTTCTAGTTCCTGGAACTGGTCCCCGAGCTTATCGGCGGATCTCAGCTTCGGCTTGGTATCATCGATGAATCGATCTTCTTCCTTAAGGACCGATTTATTTCTCTTGATGACATCCCGAAACTTTGAAACAGATCGGTTCAGAGATGTGTTGTTCTCTATAGATACATTTCCTACCGTGTGATTCAAATTCTCTAGAGCCTTTACCGAGTCGTTTATGTTCTTCCTCATGACCTCTAGATTGGAGAGCGTCTCACTCACTGACTCGTTCAAAGGTTCGGGATCATAATCTATAACGTCGTGAACGATCTCCTTGACACCCGGATCGTTCATCTCCTCTAATCTATCTCTCTTTTCACTCTTATTCATCGTGAGAGAAGGAAATTCACTTGAAAGTTCCATCTCGGTTCCTTCTTCAGGCATGCTTTCCGGGATGCTGAGGAACCTCACGGTCATGCCTATCGCTGTTTTAGATACCTGTCTCCTTTTCTCGCCGGGAAGATCTTTTGAGTGTGTTAGGACGTTCTTCGTGCCGCCAAGTAGATCGACGAAGGACTCGTATCCGGAAACCTCGTCTTTTTGTAGTTTTGATATGAGGTCCTCGGTGAAGGCGATCTTTTCATCTAACGTTTTGTTATCGTCTGTCAGAGTTTTTATCAGCCCCTTGAACTCCTGCCGATTTTGCTTCACTACTTTCCATCTCTCTGGTTCAGAAACAATAACCGACATACCTTTATAAGAGAGAGTAGCGTTCTCCTGGATGGGGGGTAAGGGAACTTTGTTGAGAAGGACATTTCCCAAGCCCAAGGATCTGTTTAGCTTGACATACATATCGGTTTGGTTCTGAAGAGTTTCGATACCCTGCTCCGTTTCATTAGAATATTCCATTATCGTTTCTTCCACTT
>JAZKSH010000159.1:0-4036 GCA_036626195.1 Thermoplasmatota archaeon
CATTTTTCCGCGGTTTTGACCATGGGAAGCTTGTAGAAAGTCTTGTTTATCTCGACGGTCTCGAAGTCGTATGAATATGCCTGAAGCTTGCTCTCATACTTTTCCTTCCAACCATCTTCCGGTTGGTAGTATCCATAACCGCAGGTGCCTATCTTTATCTTGCCCATGGTACCGCACCATTCCCTTTATACTGGTGAAAGGTTAATTATACGTTATCCCATGTTTCCTATCTTCTTGATCTCTTAGCGTAGGCTAGAAGCAGTGCGGTTAGGAAAATAACTGGTAAAAGCAGGTAGATGTGATAGATTGAATCATCGGAACCATCCTTGGATAAAGAATCGTAGATATGGACCGTCTCGACTTGAAAATCGTCTCCGCAGTCCAATCTGACTTCATGCTCTCCTTCTTCATCCGCTTCCCAGATCATCTGCTCTTCCTTCCTCCCTCCAGCTTCAAGCTCGAGTTCCATCTTTTCTTCTTTCTCGCCATCGACTGTGAGTAACACTTTTTTTCTATCCTCAAAGTCACCTATATTTTCTATAACGAACTCTATTTTGACAGCTCCATCATCTAGATCTATCGTTATGATCTCTAAGTCGAATCGGGATGTTCCGTTTTTTGCAAAGTTAGCGGTTACGTTCAATTCCTGGTCTATCGTCACTTTGATCTCCTCTTTTTCACTCTCAACGTCTCCGCTCCATCCGATGAAATACCACCCGTCTTTAGGAATTGCCCTGAGGTCGACAATCTCTCCGTGAGAGTACGTACCTCTCAAATCTTCGCTCTCAACCGTGCCTTCTCCCTTTACATCGACCTCTAGTTCATGACTCTCAACTTCCACCTTTAGTTCAGCTTCTGCGGTAAGATTTTCATAATCCGCGGTCACTGTCCAATTACCAGTTTTCTTTGACGTGTAGACGTTGTCTTCCCAGCTGCCGCCCGCATCCGCATCTATCGACCACTCGGTATATTCAGTGACATCTTCTAGTTCGTTCCCGTCACTGTCCCGGATTGCAGCTTCATAAGCTACAGTATCGCCCTCTAGGACACTCGTTTCCTCCGGAGATATCTGTAGGAGCTCGGGTGGTGCCTCCACTGTAACCACCACTACATCCGACTCCACCCCTTGATAAGTAGCGCTAACACCGTATTCGCCGGTTTCTTCTAGGTAAAACACACTTCTCGTAACGTTCTCCCACTCGATATCATCGACATCTATACCGAGAGAATTACCGTAAGCGTCGTAAACTGTCGCAGAAAACTCTATCTCCTCTCCTGAGATTATCGTCTGATCCTCAGATGGACTCAACTCCACCGTTTCCACAGAACCCGGTTCGACGGTAATTAGTGCGGTATCTGTCAAGCCGTCGTAGTCGCCAGTAACAGTCCATATACCCGCGACTTCAGTAGTATAGTCGCTCCCGCCCCAGTTTCCGACGGCTCCGTCCTCCACATACCAGGTAGCATCTACACTTACATCGCCTATCTCGTTCTCGTATTCGTCATAAGCTACGGCTTTATAACTCGTCACCTCACCTGCTTTAACCACATTTTCTTCAGGGCCGATCTCTATCCTGTCGGCTTTGGAAGGTTCGACAGTTACTGTAGTTAAAGCTGAGGTAACATTATCATAGGAGGTCCTCACTTCATATTCTCCAGCTCTTCTACGATTAAAAACACCTCTTGTAGCATTTTCCCATCGGAACTCCGTCTTGTTATCTGTGATCAAATTATCATCCTGATCGTAAGCTTCTGCGTCAAAGTCAATCGTTTTTCCAGCAGTTATCGTCTGATTAGTGTCGGGCGTTATTTCTACATAATCGACTCCTGCTGCCTCAACAGTCACTATCGTTATCGGTGAGGAAACACCATTGTACGTCGCATTCACGTCGTAGTCTCCCACCGCTGTCTCGGTGAACAGTCCTTCACTATCGGTGTTCTGCCAAGTGAAGTTCGTGTCTTCAAAATCTATCATGTTATCGTACTGATCGTAAGCTTCTGCGTCAAAGTCTATAGTATCCTCCGTAGTTATTATCTGATTAATTTCTGGCGTTAGAACGACGTAGTTTTCCGTAGCAGGCTCTACCCTAACCGTAGTTATAACCGAAGAGACTCCATCGTACTCCGCAGTCACTCTGTATTCCCCTACATTCGTCTCGTAGAATACACCTTTAGAAGCGTTCTCCCATGTGAAATCATCCGCATTATCGGTTATCATGTTGCCGTATACATCGTATGCTTCAGCATCAAACAACAATTCTTCTCCCGCTTTTACCAACTGATCCGTATCCGGGTTAATCACTACTTCATCAATATCTCCAGAATCCACGGTCAAGGTCACGCTGTCGGTCAATACTGACCCATTAGTATTTTGATATTCTCCTATAACGTTCCACTCACCGGTCTCTTCAACTGTTATCACGTTATCGGTCCAAGAAGAACGATCTGCAGGAACAACATCGTCCGAAAAGCTAGTGTCATCGGCCACATCGAACGCGTTACCCCACTCGTCATAAGCTGTAGCATTGTAAGTCTGGGAATCACCTGCTGTTATAGTAACTGTATAAGGTGAGAGTTCTATACTCTCAGCATCTGCTGGTTCTACTGTAACTGTTATAATATTCGAGGTGACTCCGTAGTATGTTGCGATAACATCATACTCTCCTGTTTCTGTCTTGTAAAACACACCATCGGTGGCGTTTTCCCATGTTAGATCTGTCGGATCGTCTGTAATCAAGTTGCCGTCCTGGTCGTAAACCTCCGATTCAAAAACGAGTTCTTCACCTGCGGAAATTGTTTGATCTGAACCTGGATAAATATATACATCGGAGACTTGAACCGATTCGAATTTTGCCGTAATCGAAAAATTCCCCTCCATAATTATAGTCGTATGATTGGATTTCGTATCATCTATAGTTCCGGTATCACCGCTCCACTCTGCGAATTGATAATCATCAGTTGGTACTGCTTCGAGATCCACCACTTCACTAGAGTTGTACTCAAACGTTCCTTCGCCCGGTTCTACTACGTTGCCTCTGGTCGTAGAATCGATGATTAACTCATGGCTGTTCCTTTTTATATGGAAGAGCTCACTTTCTTCTTCTCCAGTAAGATCATTATCGTCATGGACAGTGGATTTTACTCTTGCCTCCGTGGTTGGTTCATCTGGAAGGGTCCATACGTAACTGCCGTCGTCTTCCGTTCCTTCTTGGATCATATTCCATGAAGTCCCGCCGTCGACGCTATATTCTATGTCGATATTCGTTATATTTCCATCACCGGCTGTGGTATTCCAACTTATCTCTTCCTCATTTCCAACGTACCACTCAGCAGTTCCCTGAGGTCTGCTGATCTCGACCGCAGGACATTCAATATCGTCGTCAGTGTTCAGTCCGCCGTTGACGACAAGCGCGAAGGGCTGCTCCTCCTCGGGCACCTGATGACCTTCGACTCTCACTTCATATGTGCCTTCTTGAACGCCGTTTTGATCAGGTAAAAGTAAGATGTCCTCATCCACATTCAATCCGTCGTGTTCGCTATCTCTCAGTCCGCTCCACGGGTTTTCCACGGGAGAAGCTTCGGAATAACCCGGATCGTTTCCGGTGAAGGCGTTACCGACAAATCTGGTACCGTCAGGAGCGATGACCTCGAGATCTAGATCATTTACTATTGCGGGATCGCTGGAATTGGATCCTGAAGAGCCCGGGTGATCTGTCCAGGCCAGAGTTATCTCCAGCTCCTCGCTAGTATCGTTTACTTCGAACTCCGTGTTCCAACTCTCCCCAGTATCTAAACTCAAGTTCTCATCTAGAGAGTCGAATATCTCAAGGCTCCTTTCATCGCCATTGAAGTGCAGGGCTCTATCCAGTCTGCTCATGCCGTAGCCCTGATCGTAGTTCGGGTACCTCACATCGTATTCATAGGCGCCGTTTCCCGAGATCTCTTCCGCCCCATTGATTAGGGTCGCTCTTACCATCGCATTGCTAGGCTCGAAACCTTTTTCAACCTGAGCTTCTCCCGAAACGTGCCATCCTTC
>JAZKSH010000160.1:0-4023 GCA_036626195.1 Thermoplasmatota archaeon
GCTTCTTCGACCATGTTATTACAATTCCTTCGGATTATTATAAGTTTCCTAGATAGATCCTCTTTGCTCTTAAAACGATGGGCATAACAGACGACTATTCTTGAAGAGGTTTAGCGTGGGAATGAGTGGGAAGAGGTCTAACGAGGTCTAGATAATTTAGAGCACAGAGTTCTTGACATACTCTTCAAAGCACCCCTAACCTTATTATATAACATCCTTATGTTTATGAAGATAACATGGGTGAAAAGAGCGAAAATATGAACACGTATGAAGCTGAACTAAAAAAGAAGAGCGGGTTTGAATCCGAGATAAAGATAAGAGATTTTTCTATCACCATAGATGAGCCTGAAAGGCTCGGTGGAACTAACAAAGGCCCGAACCCTGTAGAGGTTTTTCTTGGTTCCTTAGGTGCCTGTCTCGATTTTACCGGCACTATAGTCTCGAAACAGATGGGGCACGAACTGAAGGACTTTCAACTCAAGGTCGAAGGAGATCTCGATCCTCGTGGAGTCAAGGGGAAAGCGGACGTTTTCGCCGGTTTCCAGGAGATAAGGGTTAAAGTTACGAAGATAGAAGGCATCCCCGAAGAAGATATACCGGAATTTTTAGAGAGTGTGGAAAAAAGATGCCCGGTCGATAGCACGCTGGAAAAGGGCGTAGATGTGAAGGTCAGTAGGTGAACATAGATGGCGCTGGAGATAGATCCTGATGTGTTCGGGCCCGAGGACAGAGGAGAGAAAAAGGCTACACTTGAGATGGAGCACGAAGAGGCCGTGGAATATGTGAGAGAAGTATGCAAAAAAAACGGCTTCGGTATCCTTGTGGAGTTCTCACCATCCGAAGTGTTGAACAAGAAAGTGGACGCGGACCGCGATCCCTACTACGTACTCGGCGCCTGCAACGCGGAGGTCGCGGATCGAGCTCTGGACCAAACGATGAAGATGGGCGGCCTATTCCCCTGCAACATGGTGATCTGGGAGGAAAAACCGGGAGTCCAAACCGTTTATCATCTATCGATAATGAAAGTGGCTAGATTGTTGGGGATCGCTCCCGATAACGATGAATGGCAGGAGATCGTTGAGGAAACCGGGAAAAACGTAGAAGCTGTATTCGACGAGTTGAATTCGTGTTAGAGGACGCAGGTATCAAGAAAAGTGTGTATCTGGCTATCAGTTCTATCCTGACATTTCCGGGATGGTTTGATTTGGACCCATCCTCATGAAGAGGCCTTCCAAGAAGTCGAGATTGTTGGAGAGAGGAAAAAGATCGGCACATCAGACACACTCCTGACATAGCTAACCTACGGACATGAATTCGTCGTGACGAGAAATGAACAGTATTTGATGAAATAGAAGTGAAAAGCTGTTGAGTCTGAGAGGAGCTATTTTTTCAGTTTTTATCCAAGGGGTATCTAGGTTGAATACTTAAATAGGATATGTTTTATCCTATCAAAGGATGCCTAGGTGCGAGATCTGCGGTAAGCCGACCACGAGTCACTCCTTAGGAGAATATGTGGTTTGTCATTCCTGTTGGGAGAATAATCCAGATGAATTAGAGGAGCTGAAGAAAGAGATCAAAAGAAAAGAGAACGAGATAAAAGAGATAAAGGAATCTGGTGAGAAGATCTCTAGAGAGTTGAAAGATGCCGGATCGACCGAAGAGGTGAAGTCTCTTATACACGAATATCAAAAAAATTTGAATCTCGCAGACGAAAAGAACCTGGAGGATTATACATTTACAAAGATCATAGAAGACGCCTGTGAACCTCTCTCGAACGAGGTCTTCCAGATAGCAAAGAAAGAAGGATGGTCTTTTCTTTTAAATCTCATCGAAAGATATCCTCCAGAGGATACTCCCGATCCTATGCCGATAGTGAACGCTGTTTCTAGGTACCTCATACTCACACGCTGGAAAGAAGGTATCGAAAAGATCCCTGTTGAGGCTCTCGATTACCTGACGAACTTTGACGAAGGTATGGACGAGATGTGGGAGGATTCGTTCACTTGTGGATGGGGTTTCGATCATCCCGAATTCGATTTTGTTGGAGCATTAAGGAGCGCTATAGAGAAAGGTCAGATATTTTGGGCCGTCGGGTCTCTAGAACAGGTATTCTATTTCGAACAAAAGAAGGCCGCTGATATACTTATCGACTTTTTGCGGAGCGATGATCTTACTGAAGACGAGAAATCCAGTCTGGTACAATCTGTGGCTTTGATCGGACACAGAGAATGGGAGACTTCCGAGATCATCCCACATTACTGGGATTGGAAAGAATCCGTGGGATACGAGGGTTTTGAATGGAACGAAAAAATTAAGAGTGATTTACGTGAAGTCATAGAAGACGAATTGGAAGAGCGTATGAGTAAAATGGTCGGAGAATGGGATTTCTACGACCTAGGTTGGAAGTAACTGATGATGCGGTCCTAGAGATCATCTCTTAATAACCACAGCCAGAGCGGAATGAAATTCACTTTTTTCCCATCGATATCTCTCTCATCGTCGAGATCGTCGGTGATCACCGTTAGGTTGTTGCACCCCAAGTCCTCTGAAGCGTCTAACAAGTTTCCAACCTCCCTTTCTTCCGTATCAACGTTCAGATCGGAACATACCTGTATGAGCTCCTTCGTTTTCAATCCCTCTCTCACAACGAAATCCACTTCCTTTCCATCTTTCTTCCAGTAGTGCAGCTCTTTCTGAGGAGTGGAAACAGTATCTTTGAAAAGGTTAACAGCTACCATGTTCTCAAAGAAGCAACCTCGATCGGATGAGAACCTTTCCGTTAACGAAGTCGCAAACCCGTTATCTATCAGATATACTTTCCTTGGATACTGCAACCTATCTTTCACTGACCGAGAATGGATGGTGAGATCGAAAAGAAAATAGCTGGATCTGAGATAGGAGAAATAATTGGCGATGGTATTTTTACTCACTTTCAGCCCCATGGACTTCAACCAATTTCTCGTCTTTGAGAAACTTATCAGGCGTGAGAAGTTGTTGACCAGCAGTTTCATCAGAGACTCCAATACGTTCACCTTATCTATGGAATGCCTTTCTATGAGATCTCTAGCGACTATAGTAGAAAAGTATTCCCGCAGTATCTTCAGTTTTCTTTTCTCTTTTTCTTCTAGAACGATCTCTGGAAATCCTCCATATTTCAGATATTCGTTGAAATGTTTTCGTAATGTCGGTTTTTCTTTGCTGTACTTCACATGTGATATGTCTTCGAGATCAAAACCTTTGAAATCCAGGAACTCCTGAAAATCTAACGGAAAGATATGAGTGGTCAAAGTCCTCCCGCGGAGAGAACTGGCTATTTCCCGGCTTGAGAGTTGAGAGGAAGAGCCTGATACGGTTAAGTAAACGCTGTCGGTCTCCGCTAGTCTTCTAGCCCATCTTTCCCATCCCTCTATCCTCTGGACCTCGTCGACGAAAAGATATATGGGTTCTTCGATGTCGAAGGTCTCCTTGATCGTTGGGAGAAGTTGAGAGAGGTCTTCGACCGTAGGATTCAAGAGCCTTTCGTCCTCGAAATTGATATAGAAGACATCCTCTTTTTTTTGGTCTTTGATCTTCTGAAACATCCTGTACGTTTTTCCCGCCCTCCGGATCCCGGTGAGTAAGGCAGCTTTCCTCCTTTCTGTATCCACTTTCACTTTTCTGTCTTTTAGGTCGTCAGGAACACCTTCTTCTCTAAACTCTATGAAGAGTCTCTTGATCGTCTCTTTGTTGTTTGTTTCGACCATATCGTATAATAGGATTAACGATTTATAAAGTTATCGTTTCATTAGGTAAACTATATTGACATCTATTGTTCACACAGGTGAACGATTTTTGGAGGGATATAGGTGCTGAGTTTTGCGAAATTTTGAGTGGGTTTTGGGCTTGAAGGGCTGAAAAAAACCAGAGTCAGCGCATTTCGATCCCTCGAAGGTCTGATTTGAAAGGTGAGGAGTGATCTTTCGAATGAATTTTAAATGTGTTCTTTATAGTGATATGTATGAATCGATGCGAGATATGCGGAAA
>JAZKSH010000161.1:0-3974 GCA_036626195.1 Thermoplasmatota archaeon
GAGATCGACGGCAAAAGATACATCAATCCAGGTAGTTTAGGACAACCTAGAGATAATGATCCTAGAGCAGCATATGCAGTGTTAGAGGATGATGATATCACATTCAACCGGTTGGAATACGATATAGGATCAGTGGTCGAAAAGATGAGAAAAAAGGATTATCCTGAAAGGGCGATCAGGATCTTGAAAGCCGGCAAGGTGGTACCGTGAAAGTTGTAACTTGTTATCCATGAAACAGTGGTTTCAGAGCCCCTTCACCATATTCCTTTTGTGTATCTGTATGGCTATAAAAAGGAAGACGCCACTGAAGACCAATAGTGCTAGTATTCCTATACCCATGGGTAGAACATTTTTCCCACCTATCCCCGAATGGAATGAATCTACAAGATAGGTAAGGGGAGATATGTAAGCCATGTATCTCATGATGCCTTGCATCTGATTGAGAGGGATGAATATACCACTTATGAATATCAGTGGAAATCTGATCAGGCTGGAAAGCATCATTATCGATGAAGGTGAAGTGGTCGCTGGGGCAGAGATCAGTACTCCAAGCGATGAGAAAGCTACAGATCCCAATAATATCGAAGCAAACAACATCCCGACATTCACGATCTGCAGGTTTATGAAAAATAAACTACCTACGAGGACAACACTTGAGATCGCTATACCGAACACTGAACCCGCAAGTATATCACCCATCAAGACCGCTTTGATGTTGACTGGATATGATAGTAATCTTTCGTAGGTCCCGGCCTGTCTCTCCCATGGTGTCACCAGCGGACCTACCGAGGAAGAAGTGAAAAACAGCGTCATCGCCAAAAATCCCGGGAAGAAAAGACTCAATTCCACTTTCCTGCCTATATAGAAAGCTAGGAACATCAGAAATGGGAACAAAAGACCGAATATGATCACCGGCGGCTTTTTGTAGTAAATCTTTACGTCTTTTTCAGCAGTAGTGATCACACCTCTTAAGAATTCTGAATATCTCATTCGTTATCACCTGTTAACCTGACAAAAGCTTCCTCAAGGCTTGGACCTTGGGTTCTCAAAGATAATATCTTTAAGTCCTCCTCCTCCGTCAGTTTCACCAGTCTTTTAACGGTGATATCTGGATGGTCGGTGAAGATAGTCAATTTATCTCCTGACCTTTCTATCTTGTTGACGTGGTCATCGTGCAGCATATCAACATCGAATTCTCCTTCTATAGAAATCTCGATCGATTGTGTTTTATCGAATGTATTCCTCAATTTTTCCGGACTGTCTATAGCGACCAGATCTCCTTCATGGATGATACCCACACGTTCACAGAGTTGGTTCGCCTCCTGTATGTTGTGGGTAGTCAAAAATATGGTGCTGCCTTTTTCTTTCATATCGGTCACGATCTCAACCACAAGTCTTTTACTCTGCACATCTAGTCCGGATGTAGGTTCGTCAAGGAAAAGAACCGGCGGTTCGTGTATTATAGCGCATCCTATATTGACCCTCTGTTTCATGCCCTTGGAAAAGTTTCTTACTGCGTCGTTCTCCCGCCCCTTCAATTTCAATATCTGTAATAGTTCAGAGGCCCTTTTTTCCCTTTCCTTCTTCGACATCCCGTAGAATTTTCCTGCCAGATGCAGATTCTCCTTCGCAGTCAAGTCCACATAGATATTGCCGAACTCAGGTATGATACCCATTTTCATCTTTGCATGAATCGGATCTTTCTGGGGATCAATACCATCTATCAATGCCTTTCCAGAATCCGGAGTTATCAATCCGGTGAGCATCCTTATGGTGGTGGTCTTCCCCGCTCCATTGGGGCCTAAGAAGCCAAAGAACTCTCCTTTTCCTACCTTGAAACTAACGTCTTTTACCGCTTCAACATCACCGAAAGTCTTACTAAGGTCACTAGCCTCGACAGCTACCGTCATCCATCTATTCCTCCTCAACCACCAGCTCTATCTCTATCTTTTTCTTTGATAGTTTCCAGACCTTCTCAGGTGCTCCTTGCCCCTCTTCTAGAAATTTATCTACTTCGATTATGCCCGCTTCTCGAAGTTCCGACAGGTGATAATATAGACCGGATTGAGTGATATCATAGCCTTTCTCTTTCATTCCTTTCTTGATCTCTTTGGTTTTGGCCGTGCCGGTTCCTATGATTTCGATTATATCCCACCTGGTAGGACAGTGCAGCGCCTTGGCTAGACCTTGAAGCTTACTGATACGTTTTTCGGCTCTTTCTTTTGGCTTGTCGCAGCGTCCATTATTCTGTGAGCACATTTTGATTATCTCCTGATAATGGGAAATAAAAGGTTTTATTTGAGAGAATAATGCGGCGTTCCAGTCCCTTCAGGAATCTCTCTTTCCAGATAGCCTTCCCTGTACATCATGTCAGCGACCATCTTAATTCTATCTTCGGTCACGAAAGGCATACCTGTACAGCGATCGACTAACGCTTCCGGACAGAATTTCCCGGAGTTACAACCTCCTGGATTTTCTTCCAAGTACTCCAAAACTATATCAACGGTCATCTCTATGAACTTTTTATCGTTCTGCCATGCTTTTTCTACGATCTCTTCCTTATTTGCTGTGATTTTTTCCACACTCATATGTATCAACTCCAATATTGCAGTATACCACTTAAGTATTATGGTTTTATATGTAGTTTTTCATCTACAGGATAACCGCTTATCCACTCTGCTTTTCGTACAATCTCCTGTAGGTGTCATTCCTTTCTATAAGATCTTCATGGGTTCCTAGATCTATCAGTTCACCATCTTTCAGCACACCTATCCTATCAGCCTTGTTGAGAGTCGCGAAGCGATGAATATGAGAAGATAAAGGTTTTCTACTGAGCCCTTTATCGATATCTCATCCCCTCTGATTCACCCATCTTACGAGAGGTTTCAATTTTTCGTGGAGTTCCCGTCCGTCTTGGGTGAGCGTGTACGTGACTTTGGGAGGAACGCTCTCCTCGACATCCCTGTTCACGAGTCCTTCCTCGTTAAGTTCCTTCAATCTATCTGATAATGATTTTGGACTTATACCGTTCAAAGACCTCTGTAATTCGTTGAACCTGTAACCCTCTTCCTCTTCCCCCAGATGACTGATTATACATATCGCCCATTTTTTGGAGACCACGTCGATCAAACCTTCGACTGGACAAAGGCAGGGTTCTTCAGTATCACAGCAGACTTCATCTTCGCTCTCCATCGTCGTTCACCTACTTACGAACTTTAAACCACATTTAGGGTATTAAACTTCCAAAGTTAAATACTTTACTATCTGTAGTAGGTGTTGATGTGATAGCATGAGTGAAGATTGCTGCGAATCTGGACATGGTAGAAAAGGACACGGACACCACGGAAAAGGCCACCACAAAGGAAAACATCATGGAAAAGGCCATCACAAAAGCGGCCGTCAGGGATGTTGCTGTTCAGGGCAGTGCTGCTGTGGAGGCCACCACGGAGGATGTTCATGCGGACATCATCAGGGTACCTGTGGTCACGATAAAGGGTGGAGAAAATTCGAGTCTAAAAAAGAGAAGATCGAAAAACTAGAGAAGTACAAGGAAGAACTTGAAGAGGAACTACAGGCAGTCGAAGAACATATAGAAAAATTGAGCTGAAAATCGTTTACCCGCACAAAAGCGGGTTTTTATTCTATTTTTTTAAAGGGTTCAAATTGCGTTATTTTTCCCGGGAAGGTTTTTATTGAGCCATTTAGGTCCAAATCTACTATAGGGATAAAAATCACATCAAAGGCCTAGTACTCCACTTTGAACTAAGTCCGTAGGGACTTTCTTACACTATGGATTATCATCGTCGTGAATATCGTCGATGATATCACTACAAAAGAGAGCAATAGAGTATAAACATCTCCTATCGGCTCAGGTTCAACAGATATTTCTTCACTCGGTTTGTCTCCCTGGATATTCACACCTCTATACTTTAGAACCACGCTTACATCGTAATCTCCTGCTTGTGCTTCCCACG
>JAZKSH010000162.1:0-3954 GCA_036626195.1 Thermoplasmatota archaeon
CACCAGGAAACTTGGGTATATACGAAGGCGGGATGGTCTCGGTTTTTGTCTTCGTGGGAGTCTCTCCCGGGGTCGCAGCTACCGTCATATTCCTTGACAGGCTGATATGGTTCTGGGGAGTCATCGGAGCGGGAAGTCTCCTTGGCTCAAAATACGGCTTGGAGATGATCTCCGAACGTGCATCGGCAAAAATCTGAAAGGGTTTTGGTTTAGTAGGTTTGACCGAACTTATTCCAGTACTTTTTTGATCCTCTCGAGCGCCCAGTCGATCTGGTCCTTCGTGATTATGAGCGGTGGAGCGAACCTTAGGACTGTACCTTTAGTATCTTTGACCAGAACACCTTCTTCCTTGAGCTCCTCCGAGTACGGCCTGGCCTCCTCTTTCAACTCAACACCTATGAACAGTCCTCTTCCTCTGACCTCTTTGATCAAAGGACTGTCGATCTCTTTCAACTGCTTTCGCATGTATCTGCCCATCTCTCGAGAGTTCTCGACGAAATTTTCTTCCTTGATAACTTCTAAAGCTCGTTCAGCCGCTGCGACACCGAGTGGATTTCCACCGAAAGTGGAACCGTGTGAACCCGGGTCGAAGACGTCTATGATTTCTTTGTCAGCCGCGATGGCAGAAACCGGATATACACCAGCGCTCAGAGCTTTACCTAGGATATAGATATCCGGCTCGACATCTTCCCAGTCACAAGCGAACATCTTACCGGTTCTACCCAAACCGGTCTGTATCTCGTCCGCGATATAGAGCACGTTCTCTTCCTCGCAGAGTTCTTTAGCCTCTTTCAAATAACCCGTCGGGGGTATGACTATACCACCCTCGCCCTGCATAGGTTCCATCAGAAAGCCGACCGTGTTCTCGTCGATAGCATCTTCCAAAGCCTCCATATCTCCGAAAGGTACGACCTCGAAACCCGGCGTGAAAGGACCGTATCCTTTCTTATACTTATCCCTAGTGCTGAAAGATATGACCGTCGTCGAGCGGCCGTGGAAGTTGTTCTCCAAAGCTATTATCTTGGCCTCACCTTCTGGAACACCTTTCTCAAAATAACCCCATCTTCTCGCAGCTTTTATAGCGGTCTCGACCGCTTCGGTCCCGGAATTCATCGGAAGAACTTTGTCCTTTCCAGTGATCTCTGAAACTTTTTTGTAGAAAGACCCTAACTTGTCGTTCATGAATGCGCGAGAAGTCAGCGTGACGTCGTCAGCCTGCTCTTTAAGGACTTCGATCACTTCAGGATGGCAGTGTCCGTGGCTGACCGCGGAATAGGCGCTCAACATATCGATATATTTTTTACCTTCAACATCTTTTACCCAGACCCCCTCAGCCTCAGAGATGACGACTTTGAGCGGATCGTAATTTTTAGCTCCATATTTCTGGGTCAACTCTATTATATCTTCGCTATCAGTCATATCCGACCCCTCCAGTAAAAAAACCAGTTCTCAAGAACTCATCACAACCAACACTATTATCATCTTCCGAGGCCATCTTATCAACAAATATCCCGATAGGCTAGTTGTATTAAAATCTTTGCTGGTTAAAGGGTTTTGTCCTTCAGAACTATCACTTCATCTCATCGCCGAACTGTAGATCGTAAAAGTGGCTGAATTTTTCACCCCTCTCCATCAACTCATCGAAGGTGCCTCTTTCCTTTATCCGGCCTTCCTCGATGAACAATATCTCATCCGCGTCGACTATAGTTGAAAGGCGGTGAGCTATAGTGAAGGTGGTCCTTCCCTCAGAGACACGATCTATCGCTTCCTGGATCAGCTTTTCCGTGTGAGAATCGACTGACGAAGTCGCCTCGTCCAAGATCAGTATCTCCGGATCTTTAAGCAGTGCCCTAGCTATCGAGATACGCTGTCTCTGTCCACCGGATAACTTGATACCGCGCTGCCCGACTTCAGTTTCGTAGCCCTCAGGCATATCTTCGGCGAATTTGTCAACGTTTGCCTTTTCAGCCATATCCATGACTTTCTCCTCAGAGGCCTCGGGTCTCCCGTAGCTTATGTTCTCTTTTATCGTTCCAGAGAACAGGTAATCGTCCTGCAGGACCATGGCGATCGAATTCCTGAGTTCCTTCAGATCCCAATCACTCACGTCTACGCCGTCGACTTTTACTGAGCCTTCATCCACATCGTAAAGTCGCGGGATCAATCGAACTATCGTTGTCTTTCCGGAACCGCTAGGACCGACGAGAGCAACGGACTTCTGGGAAGGCACATCAAAGTGAACGTCCTCGAGAACCGACTCTTCTTCATCATAAGAGAAATAGGCGTGCTCAAAGGTGACTCTTCCCGGGATCTTGGCTTTTTCAGTCGCCTTCTCCTTCTCGATCTTCTTTTCATCTACGTTTTCCAGGTCCTGTATCAATTCGAGTCTTTCTTCTCCCTCTAGGATAGACCTTTTTTCGTCCGACTCTTCTTCGGTTTCGACTTTCTCTTTCTTACGTTCTTTCTCCTCTGAAACCACTTCGTCCGAAGTGAGTGCCTCGGAAGTCGAATATATATCGGGCTCTATATCCTTGTGATCGAAGAACCTCTCTACAGATGCTAGGAAGCGGCTCAGACCCTCGTTTATGTGGATGAGTCTCAGCATAGGTCCTCGGAAGCCGACGAGGTAAGTGTAGAAAGCTGCCAACGTACCGGGAGTCAGTGTGTTCTCCATGACGAGATAGCCGCCGTAACCTAGGGTGAGAACGAGACCTAAACTGTTCAGGAAGTAAGCACCCGGGCCCAACATGCTGATATATTTGACCGCGACTGTCCTGGCTTCAAAGTGCTCGAGATTCTCTTCAGCGAACCTTCCTCTCTCGAAAAGTTCATTCGAGAAGGCCTTGATTATCTTGACGCCAGAGAGATTATCTTCCAGGCGGTCTGTCATCTCCGCCTTCTTGCTCCTCACTTCACGGAAAGCTTGATGCATCTTCCTCATCAAGAACCATCCATACACTAGTAACAAAGGCGCGAAAGCGAGGACAACGAGAGTCAGCGGTATATTCAAGGTGAAAAGTATGATAAGAGTACCCAATATCCTGGTCGATGCAGTTAAGAAACCCTCGGGTCCGTGATGTACGAACTCTTGGAGTCTGTTAAGATCATCGACCAGACGCGCGATGAGTTCCCCTGTCTTCTTTTCATCGTGGAACTTCATCGGGAGATCCTGAAAATGCCCATACAGATCGTTCCTCATATCGTAGACTATCTTCTGGGCGGTTTTGTGTCCGTAATAACTTCTGAAACCTCTTCCGATGGCTATAGCCGCGAACACCCCTAGAGCTATGAGCGAGAGATCGATAACTGCGCCCATATCTCCATTGAGGACGGCGTCGTCTATGATTCTACGAAGTATCAAAGGCGGTATCAGCGCTAAAACAGCGGTGACCACATGACCTATCTGGACGGGCAAATAAACCTTGAGATTGGGTCTGAGGTATTCTTTGGAAAACCTCTTCACCAGATATGTTATATCAAACTCTAGGACCGATTTCCTATCTTCATCTTCACTCATTTCTAGGCACCCCCAGTAAGTGACAAATCAGGGTGTAAATAGGGTGTATTTTCGATATAAAAACTTTTTGTTAGGTTCTGAAATTATAAACCTTTATCAGCTCCTCATCTATTTTCCGAGGAGAGCAGGATCACCGCGACCACTGCCAAAAGAATACCTACCACTTTAGATATGAATAGACTTTCCTCCAGTAAAACTACTCCTAAACTCGCAGTGGTTATAGTCGCCAGAACCATCATCGGTTTTGCAGTGCTGGCGCCCACCGTTTTCAATCCCTTACAGAACATTATGAAGGCTGCGGCTCCAAATACACCATTGATCGCGGGATATATTATCTGAATGCTTAACGATCCCGTCAGATTCATCAGACCGTACAGTGCGATAAAAGCCGCAGTTATGATGACGGTCTGCATAAAGGCGCGGAAAAATCTAGCTTG
>JAZKSH010000163.1:0-3938 GCA_036626195.1 Thermoplasmatota archaeon
CTCAAGACGAACAGATTCACTAATCTGTGAGTTGGAGGAGCTTAGTTCCTCAAGACGAACAGATTCACTAATCTGTGAGTTGGAGGAGCTTAGTTCCTCAAGACGAACAGATTCACTAATCTGTGAGTTGGAGGAGCTTAGTTCCTCAAGACGAACAGATTCACTAATCTGTGAGTTGGAGGAGCTTAGTTCCTCAAGACGAACAGATTCACTAATCTGTGAGTTGGAGGAGCTTAGTTCCTCAAGATTTACGGAATCCATTATGTAGTTCCATTCTTTTTTTTAAATTCGTCTAGTGGGCACTCACTTCATCTTATATATCGATGAAAAGTTGTGTGATCATGATGATAGAGTATATCTTCCATCAGTCGTTTCATAAGTAATATTTATAAAAACCATCCTTATATTATTCCCGAAGCTTTAAATAAACTGAAAAGGGTTTCAGATATGGGGATCAACTTGCCCGAAGCAATATCCAAATCTACAGCAAAGTTGTTGAAGGATCTTACTGGAGAATCTAGACTAGATATCGCAGTAAAAATCGCTGTAAAAGATTCTTTAGTTCATAGACTTGAGGAGATATATCCAAAAATCGAAGAGTTTGAAGAAAAATATGGAATGGAATTCGAGGAATTCAAAACAGCATGGGAAGACGAGACAATTGAAGATAAATATTCCTACGACGTTGAAAGCGACTATTGGGAATGGGAAGGATTGGTGACTCGAAAAAAGAAAATTGAAGAAGCTCTCGAGTGGCTCGAATGAACCCTACTGAATTCACTTCTAAAGTGATCGACCTTTGTGTTGAATTCGACATCATTGAAGATTACGAATTGGAGATACACGAAAATGTTGTCATCCATTGTGAAATCTATTTGCAGGAAGGTTTTATCAACATCTATCGAAATTTTGAGACGGGTAAGATAGCTTATGCTTGGATCAAAAATGAAGAAAGGATCTATGGAGCAGATAACACTGGTGGATGGCATCTTCATCCTTATGGCCGATCCTCAAAACATCAGAAAACGGAACCGGTACCTCTTAAAGATTTTTTGAAAAATGTAGAAAATATCTTAAAAAGTAAAAAGGATATGTGATGAGATATGGGTATTATTATCTGATTTGATGGTATATTAATTGCTTTTGAAAAGAGATTTTTTAGCTTCTTCAAAATCTTCTTCTTCAATTTTTATTCCCTCAAGTCTCCCTTTCATTTTAACCGGGTTTTTTGTAAGGTCTTTTTTCAGCAACTCTACTTCGTGTTCGATCTTTTCTATCCTTTCGATTAAATTGGACTTTGCCATCCTATCAATCAATAATAAAGTCGAAGTGTAATTTAATATTATTGTTCGTGATTGACGGTTGATTTGATTAAAACCTATCGTTAAATAATGATGGACCGTAAACTTAACGGTATAACGTCTATCATTAAGTTTTTCTTATAATTCAACTTAATACTATATTAACTGGATTGGTTGTGAAAGAAAAAACCATCAAATATATTCGTAGTAATCGTGCTCGTTGAACACGGCCGTGTAGATCTTGTCTTCTGGGATGGATGTGCGTTCTGATCACGTCAAACTTAGACTTGAAGTCGATGGTTATAATGTCGAAATTAGCTAGAGATGTCACGGGTCAGGGTGCTCCTGATGAAGAACTGTTGAAATTTTGTGCCCAAAAACAGCGCGTGGGACTGACCAATGATAAAGACTTCGATAGGTTGCACGAACTTTGATATTATGAAGGTATATTGAGATACAGCTTGAATCAGCAGACGAAAGAAGGATGGAAAAAGATCGTAGACGGAATAGGTCTCATAGACGAACATTTGAACATGAGAAACGAACTGCAGTGGCCGAAACAGTGGGCGGAAAAAATCGGTTGAACTCGAGGTTTCAATATTGGGATCCTACAAATTCACCGAGACAAAACCTATAAATACACGAAAAAACCCTATTTACTAATTGTAGAACATATCATAGTTGGTGATCGGTATCTCTGAAGTGATGGATAAAGAAGCGAACTCTGAGACTATCGAAAAAAAAGTAAAGATCGTTAGTACCGAAGGAACAGTCGGAGGTAAGCCAAGGATCGACGGAACAAGGATTAGTGTGGTTGATGTTGTACAGGCATATGAACAGCTCGATTATACGATAGAGAAGATAGCATACGAGTACGGTATATCTGTACCTCAAACTCTTGAGGCTCTCAAATATTATTATGAAAATCCTGAAGAGATCCGGGAGCAGATAAGAGAGGATAAGGAATTCATAAAGAGTCTGAAAGAGGAAGGAAAGATCGAAACTCTATCTGATTTTATATGATCAAAATTTACGCGGACGAAAATGTAGAGAGATCTATAGTGTTTTCTCTGAAAGAGAGAGGTTTTGATATAATAAGCGTAGATATGGAAGGAAGAAAGGGTCTTTCTGCGAAGTGAATCATAGATTCCTTCTTTCACTCAGCTAGTAAGCCTCGTGACGATAAAGAACAGCTTGATTTTGCTAATGAAAATGAAAGAGCGATCCTTACCCATGATCTTGATTTCGTGAAAATCTGCGAGGAAGAAGAACACAAGGGTGTTTTGTTCATACCAAAAAGACGGAAGCCTTCAGAGATAACTAAGAGAGTCGTAAGGATACTCGAAGTACTCGATCAGGAAGACTTAGAAAATGAAGTGATTTTTGTTTGACAAGCGAAAGGATTTGGCTCATGAATATTTTATCAGTGGGTAGTGAAATCTTTGACCCTCACTTTATAGGAAGTTAAAAATAAATTGGGCTAATTTTTTACCGATAAATACGTGGTTGATGAGTCTTATTTTCATTTGAACTCGTAGTAGCTGTTACGGTTGAATACTGCAGTGTGTATTTTGTCTTGAGGTATTGAAGTGCGCTCCTGTATCGCTTTTTTGTAGAGTTGGAGTTGGGATGTATGGCGTTCGGGTCTATTTAGGTTTGGTTTGTAATCTAGGATGTATAAGTTCTCATAGTCGATTTGGATGAGATCTATGTGGCCAGTGATTGGGTCATCTACGTCAATTTCTGTCTCTTTAGGATTGATGAATATTGGTAACTCGGTACAAACAGTATTAGAATCGTTTATCAGGAAGAAGTCCTCTACAGTTTCATGAGGTGATCTATCAGTATTTTTTGGCTGTGAATTGAAGGCGAGTTGAGTGAGATCGGGGATGAGATTGTCTTCTTCTTTTGCCTCTAGGTCATGATCGATATCTAAAGAAGAGCATCTTGGGCCTTCTAAGAACATATCTCTTGGGAGAGAGCGTTCGATCCAGTTGATGTATCTGCGTAGTTCAGAGCGATTTTTTGAGTGGATATTGAGTTTGAGGTGGTGGTAAGTGAAAGGGTATATTTGTTGGTGCTGGAAGTTGTGGGTAGTGGTTAGATTATCCGGATCGATGCTGTAGTCCTTTCTTAGTTTTAGAAAAGTCAGGGTGTCTTTGTATCTGTCGATCCATGAATATATTGTTTGAACAGGTGGAGAATACTGGTATTTTTTCCCTGTTCGTTTCTTGACGATTTTGATAGGATAACCTCGGTTGTACTGCTCTAGTGCATAAAGGATCACCTTTTCTGGATATTCGGTATGCGGGGCCGTTAAATCACTGAATGAAGTATTACATTGTTTGCAATAATATCGCTGTATCGTGCCCTTTTGAGTGTTTCTTCTCCCATTTTTAACTACTGATTCATCAGTTCTACAATCAGGACATTTCATGGAACTTCCGGGCGGAGATGAGGAAGGGTGTAAATATATCCTTTGTTTTCGTTAGGAGCTGCGGTTGATATCGTTATCAGTTGCGGTTGATGTCATCCGCAGTGGTAATGAGGATGGAGAGGAATTCATTCCTCGTCAACCGCGCTTGATATCTACTGGAAAATCTTCGATTTTCCATCGATGTCAGGAATTTGATTCCT
>JAZKSH010000164.1:0-3881 GCA_036626195.1 Thermoplasmatota archaeon
CATCTTCGACTTCGCCTTTGGGGTATCTGTCTTTCCTGTTCAAGTATATCCTTCCGGGATCTAGTGCGAAAGCTTTCGTTCCCTCTTCGATGTTCTTGTATCTTTCTTCTGGTTCATCTCCTAGGGTGAGTAGATCGTGGTTTTCCAGGACAGCGTTGACATTGACGTTCTTCTTTATCTTTTCCATCCCGTGGTCGGACATCATAATTAGCCTGTCGTTTTGATCCATCTTTTCGGTTATATCGCCGATGATCTCATCTACCTGTCTGAAATATTCTATGAATCTGTCGTGGTATTCATGGTCTTCATCGTAGTAAGCGTTTATGAGGAAGTGTTCCAGCCTGTCGCTACCAGTGAAGACCAGTGTGAAAACGTCCCATTTTTCCTCCCAGAAATGTTCCGCCGCTTTTTTTCTCTTTTCTAAGGTGTCGAAGAGGTTATGAAGGAAAAGTCTGTAAGACTTATGAGCTTTTTCAGAATCTACGTCGACTTTGTAATCTATATCTTTTAGGTATTCAAGGGCAGAATCTGGATATATCGCCTTTTCGAAATCGGGTGAAACGAACCCGGAAACATAGACGCCGTTTATCTCCTCCGCGGGATACATCGCGGGAACGTTCAGTATCATGTATCTCTTGTCTTTGTTTTCTGCCCAGAACGGTTCCGTTTTCAAGGCGCGTCTGTCTGGGAATGAGACAGTATAGGTGCCCTGGATAAGCTCGGTGAAACCGAAAACGCCGTGTTCTCCCGGGTTCTTGCCAGTCACGATACTGGACCAGTTGACGTTGGACACTTCCGGGATGGCGGCGTGCATCTTGGAGAAGTAGCCTTGTTCAATTAGATCGGCGAAGTTCGGCATCTCTCCCTTGTTAGCTAGCTCTTTGATAAGATCATAAGGAACGCCGTCTATGCCGATTATTATCGTTTTCCCTGACATCTCTTTCTACGTTAATGTTATGATATATATGCTATTTTCGATTGAGGGCAGATGAATCATCAATAGGTTCGGAAACAGGATAGATCCATATGACCTCTCTATATGTCTAGATTTTCTTTTTTATGTCTTATTTCTAACTAGTTATTACAATTTCCAAAGAGTATAAATACTTATACTCAGTATAATTAGGTACACATGACAACGACAAAAACGATAAAAATAGACGAAGAAACTCATCAAGAGATCAAGAAGTTCATGGAGAAGAGAGGTATTTCCACCTTTGGTGAGGCTGTCAAAGAGGCATTAGAGAGTGCGGAAGGCGTCGTAGATGAAACAGGTTGGATAGTTTCTACCAGGGACACTCTCGGCGGACAACCTAGGATCAAAGATACCCGGATCAGTGTGCTGAATGTCTATCGATGGTTTTTTGAGGAAGGACTGTCCGTTGAAGAGATCTGCGAACATTATCACGTTGAAGAGAAGGGAGTAGAAGCAGCGGTGAAATACATTGAAGAAAATGAAGAAGAGATCGAGTTGATGAAAAAGGAACAGGAATTGGCCGAAAAAACCTCACAAGAAAAGGCAAGAGAAAGACTTCAGGAGTTAGATCTATGAGGATCTGTCTCGACGAGAACGTTCCTGATCACGTCAAAATCAGACTTGAAGCCGATGGTCATAATGTAGAATTAGCTAGAGATGTCGGGGGTCAGGGCACCCCTGATGAAGAACTGTTAAAACTTTGTGCTCAAGACCAACGCGTGTTACTAACCAACGATAGAGATTTCGATAGGTTGCACGAGCTTCGATATCATGAAGGTATATTGAGATATAGCTTGAATCAGCAGACGAAAGAAGGATGGAAAAAGATCGTAGATGGAATAGGTTTTATAGATGAACATTTGAACATGAGAAACGAACTGCAGTGGCCGAAACAGTGGGCGGAGAAGTTCGGTTGAACTTGACCCTTTAATATCTACCTGATCTACGCTTTGTATTTGATGTAGGTGTATATTCTAGACCTATTGAGGATAGAAAAGAGAGGTTAAACAGGAATTGAAAAGAGATTTTAAAAGCTACAGGTGCTTAGATCCGTTTCTACAAGATATCCACCCATCGATGGTATTTTATAAGGTAAAATATTTGAATATTTATTGAAGATCGGAGTGTGATGTAAATGTCTAGCGGTGATCGTTTGAAACGAGAACGATTGAAAAAAAGAAGAGAAGATAATGTGCGGGAAGCGTTAAGGGCGAGAGATTTTAGTGAAGAAGAGACTTTACAGATGGGGTTAGACCTTATCGAATTTTCTATAGAACTTAACCGAGGGGCTGAAATTGAAGAAGATTGAAGAAGTTCTGAGAACCACGATAGAATACCTAAACCAGGAAGATATAGATTATGTGCTGGTAGGAGGTATAGCGGTGATAATTTATGGAAATCCAAGGACAACTGTTGACCTTGACTTACTAGTGAAACTCGAAGAAGAGGAGATAAAAGATTTTGCCGGTTATCTTCAGAATAAAGGATTTTTTTCCGACCCTAAAGATATGAAACTGGCTTTTGAGGAAAAAACACACTTCACGGCGGAGGAAAAAGATTCTCTTTTCAGACTCGATATCAAGGGAGTTTACGACGCTAAAGAAAAGATGACTTTGAAGAATCGAAATAAAATCGAATACAAAGGGATGAAGATGTGGGTAGCTTCCCCTGAGGATACCATCGCCAACAAATTGTATTACGGCAGTGAGCAGGATATAGAGGACGCTGAAAGCATATATATTCGACAGGAAAAGAACCTTGATCACGGATATCTTGAAAAAAGATGCGAAGCCCTAGGGGTTAGGGAGAGGCTTGAAGAGATGAAACAGGAGATCGAGGAAATATTGTCGGATGGGTAAAAGGAAAAATAGGAAAAAAGTAATTTTTCGTCAGCGATAACCTCTTTCATCATTTATCATCCAGGCTTACATACTCATCTTTTTCATCCTGGAGTCTCTTCCATCTAGCTTCGATGAGTTCCTCCATATTCAATTCATCACAATAATTCATCAGCCTGTTGATGATCTCATCATAAGTTTCTCCTTTATGACCGAATTTCTTCAATTTCTCTCTCGTTTCTTCATCTATCCGCACTGTAGTGGGCATCGTATCATAAATATAACTGTTAGGAGTCATATATAATTATCATGCGTCAGTAGATGATGTGAGCTTTTCCTAAAGGTAATAGATGGTTGAAAATATTGTGGGTTACCTGTGGGATTTCAAGGGAATGAAATTCCTTTTCTCACTCAAACATAGGTTTCGTGATTCAAGGGAATATAATTCCCTTTTTCACTCGGTTAGTAAACCTCGTGATGCGGAGATTTAGCGTTTGTTAAAACGGAAGGAGGTGTTAGTCGTGAGATAGATAAGCAGTGAAGTCTAGGAATAAGGATAACAAATTTTTGTTGCAAATGAAGAAAATTCCTTTTTTCACTTCGGGCAGAGCCCTCGTGATGCGGGTGAAATACGTTTGGTTTGAGGGGGTGATTGCGATGATGATTGGGGTTAGTGGTCCTCTTGGTCCTTGCCGGTCAGTTCGTCCTTGATGTACTGCCACATCTCGCCGGGGTGTATAGCGTCCATTATGTAGTTCCATTCTTCTTTGGTGAATTCGCCGACAAGGACCAAGAAAGCGGCATAGAGGGCTAGTATCGCTACGCCATAGATGAAGAGATGGTAGTAGCGCAATATCGGGAACAGCGTCCGTTCCCAAGCCAAGAGGATCAGGCCTGAATTTATAGCAGCTAGTATATGAAACACTGTGCCCCAGGAAAAGGAAACGTCTGCCAGGCGATTAGAGACGAAATACTTGGCTATGGATATACTTATGCCTGCTGTGAGTGTAGCTATAGCGGCACCGACTTCTGCAAGACCGAAGAGTGGAACACCAAAAAGTGAATCT
>JAZKSH010000165.1:0-3866 GCA_036626195.1 Thermoplasmatota archaeon
ATCGGTGGAGCTAGATAGCATCTTCAACCCACCAGAAAGACAGGATAGACCACGATCCGGGTCCATCGCCTTCTTGTCCCAGAGCGGGGCTTTCGGTGCAGCGGTCCTTGATTGGTTCTCAGAAGCGGATATAGGATTGAGTAAATTCGTTAGCTATGGCAACAGGGTGGATGTGGACGAGGCTGACCTGATCGATCATCTCTCCGAAGATGAAGAAACAGAATTCATCATATTTTATATCGAAGGTGTGAAGAGCGGTAGAAAGTTTTTCAAAGCGGCTGAAAGATGCGGTAAACCCATCATGACGGTAAAATCTGGAAGGACTGAAGAGGGATCTTCCGCCGCGACGTCTCACACCGCTTCCTTAGCGGGAAAAGACAAGGTGTACGACGGCGCTTTCAAACAGTCCAATGTGCTCAGGACTTATGGCCTGAGAGAGATGTTCAACGTTGCTAAAGCCCTCTCGTCTCAACCGGTTCCCAAGGGGGATAACGTCGCTATCGTGACCAACGGAGGAGGGGCGGGAATCATGGCTACGGACGAATTGGTCGATAGAGATCTGAACCTTGCCCGTTTTTCGAGTGAAACGGAAGAGAGATTGGAGAAAGCCGTGGAAAAGGGAACTATCCCTGATCATGCGACCTTAGGAAACCCTATAGATATAGTCGGTGACGCCACGTCTAAAAGGTATGAAAGGTCGATAGAGATCATTCTCCAAGATGACAACGTGGATGCGGTGATAGTGGTACTTCTCTTACAATCTCCGACCCTTGAAGAAGACATAGTGGACAGATTGGACCGGCTACAGGGAGATAAACCTATCATAGCTGTCGCACCGGGCGGTAGATACACTCACGAGATAACCGCTAGACTCGAGGATAAGGGTATTCCCGTTTACCAGACGCCGACTGAAGGAGTACAGGCAGTTTGGGGCCTATCCCTTTGCTGTCCCGAGAGGGGTTGAACCGTTTTCCGTTTTACCGCGGTGAGCTAAAAATATATAAAAGAGAAATTATGTCCGTTTGAGAGAACGGTGATAGTTTGGTAAAAAAAGCCATCGTACTCGCTGCAGGTGAAGGAACTAGATTAAGACCCATAACCAATGCAATCCCGAAAGAGATGATAAGGGTGGGAAAAAATCCGGCGATTGAGCACGTGCTCAAAGTCTTGAAAGCCGGGGGGATAGAGGACGTGCTGATAATAGTTGGCAGGAAAAAACATGCTCTGATAGATTACCTCGGCTCAGGGAAAAGATTGGGACTGAAGATATACTATCGGCTACAGGAAGAACCTAAAGGTACTGCGCACGCCGTTTCCCTGGGAGATGATTTTATAGGCGAAGATGAAGATTTCGTTATAATGTACGGCGATAATTACATCACACCTTACGAATCCATGGAAGAAATAGTGGATTTCCATAAAAGAAAGGACGGCGGAGGGACTCTTGTGCTGCATCCGGTCGATGACCCGACCAGATTCGGAGTGGTGGATATCGACGATGAAAAGGAGATCCACGGCATGATAGAGAAGCCCACCCTGGAGGAAGCTGAGCCCTACCGGGTCAACGATCACTGGTTGAATATAGCTGGTTTGATGATCTTGAACTCGAAGATATTTTCTTTCATAGAGGAAACGGAAAGAGGCAAAAAAGGCGAAATATGGCTGACCGATTCTATAGAGATGATGCGGAGAGCCGGCAACAGGATATTCGGGTACGAATTCGACGGTCGAAGATTCGATATCGGTACTTTCGTTTCTTTGAAGGAAGCCGACGAGCTGGAGCTCAAAAGAAGAAAGGAGAATGAACAGGGATGAAAGTCGCGGTCGTATTAGGGACTAGGCCAGAGATAATCAAGATGAGTCCACTGATCAGGGAGTTCGAGAAGAGAGGTATAAATCAGGATATAGTGCACAGCGGTCAGCATTACGATGACAATGTTTCTAGTATATTCTTCCGAGAGCTGGAATTAGAGGAACCAGAGCTGTATCTGGACGTGGGTTCCGGGACACAGGGCGAACAGACAGGAAAAGCCCTGATGAAGCTGGAAAAAGCTTTCAAAGAATTAGAAACCGATCTTGTTCTGGTAGAAGGAGATACCAATACGGTACTGGCTGGGGCACTAGCCGCTGTGAAGATGGGAGTGACCGTCGGGCACGTAGAAGCGGGTCTCCGAAGCTACGATTACAGGATGCCGGAGGAGTATAACAGGAGATTGACAGATCATTCTTCCCATCTTTTGTTCGCCCCTACGGAGGAAAACAGAGAGATCCTGGAAGGCGAAGACGTTTGGGGCGATATATACGTGACCGGGAACACGGTCATCGACGCCTGCATCCAGAATATGAAGATAGCCGAAAGGAAGGCCGAGTTCGATTTCGAAGTCCCGGAAGAATTCGTACTGTTGACCGCTCATAGAGCCGAAAACGTCGACGATCCTGAAGTCCAGCAGAACTTCATAGAAGCTTTTAAAAAGATACACCTTCCTATGATATACCCCATCCATCCTAGAGCTGAAGAGAGGTTCGAGATGCATGGGAACCTGAACGAGTTGAAAGAGATAGAGGGTATGAAGCTCGTCCCGCCCCAAGGATATCTTGAATTTCTATTGCTGATGAAAAAGAGTGAATACATAATGACCGACTCTGGAGGCATACAAGAAGAAGCTACCGCCCCCAATATACGTAAAAAAGTCTTCGTACTGAGAGATTCAACCGAGAGGCCCGAGGCGGTGGAAGCAGGTTACTGCACCGTCGTGGGTACTGATAGTGAAGATATCATCGACGGCGTAGAGAGCTTTCAGGAGGAAGAGTGGGATCCCGCTGGATGTCCCTACGGGGATGGGAAAGCTGCGGAAAAGATCGGCGATATAATCATTGATAGCTACGGCTGAATGCTCCTCGATTATTGAGTGGTAAACCCGTTTAGATATAATATAATAACAAAGGGGAAAAAAAGGTATTTAAAAAACGGATATTTGGTGTAATTTTAAACACCTCCAATTAAATATGAGGAGTTCAGTAAAGATATAATAGAGTGGGTTCTATAGTGGATTTCCCATCAAGGATAAGTGATGATATGGTCGATAATGCTAAAATTGGAGAAAGAACGAGAAAAAGGGCGGGCAAAAACCACGATTCTCTGTCCGGCCCAGAAAGAAATTTGAACTCCGCGATAATAAAAGAGATGGAGCTTCAGTGCGATCTAGCCCTGAAAGGCTTCGACGAGCTCGAAAAAGCTCTGAGTGAATGCGATGATGAAAAAGTATGGTACTCCATACATTCGTTCTTCTCCTCCGCGGCCAGGATCTCGGAGTTGTTGAAGCTGGGAGAAAAAGCTATTGAAAAAAATCGAGAAAATGACGATCTGAGGAAACTGATGAAAATATCCAACAGTTCCCTTCTCTCTAACCCCAAATGGGGGAGAGCTATCGGCGACTTTGGAGAAAAATTGGAGGAGTGGGCTACCAAAACCGATAGAACCCATATCGGTGAAAAAAATGTGATACCTAAAGGATGCGTGTCCGAGATGGATGAAGAGGACATGCTGAGACACTTCGATCCGGAGACGTATGAATTCACCTTGAGAGGAGAAACATACGATCTGAAGAAATGTCAAGAGAAGATTTCGGAGGTGAAAGATGTTATCGAAGATCTGGCGAGGAAATCTTTTTGGGATATCTGAAGAGATTTCATCTAAACGAAGATCTCTCATTCTTCCTGAGATATCGAAAGTAAGAAGCTATCTAACAGACTGTTCTGAGTTGTTGAGATTTTTAGAAAATCGATATTCTCTTAAAACATCGAGACAGCATTTTAGACACAGGATTTATATACGATTAGATATATTCGATAGTAGCAGACGTAAC
>JAZKSH010000166.1:0-3858 GCA_036626195.1 Thermoplasmatota archaeon
TCGTTTTTCTGGTAAATTTGATGTGCCTGAGTATCTTCTTTCACGAGTATCTTTTCGGCACCTAGTCTCATCGTTCCTCCCATCTTGTCGATGCCCCTCTGCATCGGCAGGAGATCGATCACGGGGTGAGGTGTCTTCTCATCGAATTCGTAGCTGTGGGCTTCCTCATAACCCGCCACGTTTCTAGCGAATTCGACGACTGAGAGTTGGAAACCTAAACAGATCGCCAATGTAGGTAACTTGTTGACTCTAGCATAGTTCAAAGCGTTTATCTTACCTTCAATTCCCCGGTCTCCAAATCCACCGGGTATCAAAAGTCCGTCGACGTCTTCCATCAGATCCTCTGGCCCGTTTTCCCCCTCGAGTTCCTCTGATTCTACATAGTTTATATTGATCTCGGTCTGGGTTTTAGCTCTGCAGTGGTTCAAAGCCTGCTCGTGACTCACGTAAGCATCTTCAAGGTCCGTATACTTTCCTACGAGCGCTATATTTATCTCCGATGTTGGATTTTCGAATCTCTGGAGGAAATCTTTCCATTCTTCCATCCGATGGCCTTCTTCTACCGTGGTATCTTCTTTTTCTTCTAGAACTTCTGGCAGGTTCAATCTATCCATCACACATTCAGTTAAACCTTCATCCTTAAGTATCAACGGCACTCTATAGATACTCTCAGCATCGGGAGATGATATCACAGCGTTTTTAGGCACGTCACAGAATAGAGATATCTTTTTCTTAGTAGACTCTTCAAGTTTATTCTTAGAACGTCCGACTATAATATCCGGCTCTATCCCGATCTCTCTCACAGCTTTTACCGAATGTTGAGTAGGTTTAGTTTTCTGTTCACCCACAACTTCTAACACGGGCACCAGAGTGGTGTGGATGAATATCAAGTCGTTCTTTTCTTCCCCGACTTCCATGTGGAGCTGTCTGGCGGCTTCGAGAAAAGGCATACCCTCTATATCGCCCACTGTTCCTCCCATCTCGATGAGGACTATATCTACTCCCGTATCATCCGCCACTTCCCATACCCTTCTGTTTATCTCATCAGTGATATGAGGTATTATCTGGACGGTCTTCCCCAGATACTCTCCCGCTCTTTCTTTCTCTATCACGGTCCTATATACTTTTCCAGTGGTTATGTTATCCTTTCCTACAAGATCGGTATCTAAAAATCGCTCGTAGTTTCCAAGATCTAAATCCACTTCTGTCCCGTCTTTCAATACGAACACTTCGCCGTGTTCGAAAGGATTCATCGTTCCGGCGTCGCAATTCAAGTACGGGTCGATCTTTATCGCGCTCACCGAGAATCCTTTAGATTTCAGCAGTTTCCCGAGAGAAGAGGTCACCACACCTTTGCCCAATCCCGACATAACGCCGCCCGTGATGATTATGAATTTCGTCATCTTTATACGGGAAAGAGCAAATAGAATAGGTATGTTTAAACTTTTGGTTTCAGGGAAAACGAGCCTACTTTCGGTGCCCTCTCCATTCTATCACTTTAAGTAGTTTGTTCCCCCATAGATATCATGATAAGATGGGCAAAAGCGTGCCTACTTTCAGAGAAGAACTCGAAAAGATAGAGTCCGATTGGAGGAATTACAGAGATATTCTGAGAGGAAAAGAGAAGAAGATGTTCGATGAACTGTTCGAAAAGGCGAGGAAACACACCTCCGCTGCCCAATCTCAGGCCAATCCCGATCCGGTCGAGTCTATCCTCTTTTCTATATTGTTAGAACAGCAGATGGAGATCGATAGATTGAAGAGAAAGATGGAGGATAAAACTCGAAAAGAGGATGAAAGAGTTTTAGTTGATGGTTGATTGGATCCTGTCCACTGCTAGGTTTTAAATATTCAAAAAATATATAACCCTTTTTCACGTTCTCTACACAGATAATATGGACTTGGGTGTAACACTTCCATATCTGAATATCCGGGTATTCGACCTTCTGGTCGCATTGGTGGTACTGGTTGTAGGTTTCTTTATTGCGAAGCTAACTGTATATATTTTCAAAAAGAGTCTCAAGAAGACCAAGATGCCTTCTCTGATCAGAGACTTTTTAGGGAGATTTTTCAGCATACTCCTTTATATCGTTATCCTTTTCGTTGTACTTGGAGTGTTGGGTATAGATGTTAGTTCTGCGGTACTGGGGCTTTCAGCAGTCCTGGGACTCATACTCGGCTTCGGTCTTCAGGACACCGTGAACAATATCTTTTCAGGCATCTGGATAGCTACGCTGAGACCTCTAGATAAGGACGAAAGGGTCGAAGTTCAAGGGCAGGAAGGCATCGTCACCTCGGTAGATCTCATGTCCACCGAGCTTTTAAAGCTCGACAACACCCGGATAATCATTCCGAACAAACTGATCTGGGATGCACCCATCGTCAATTATTCCAGGATGGAAAAAAGAAGGGTCGACATACCCGTCGGGATCAGCTATGACGGCGACGTGGACAAGGCAGTCGAAGTCGCGATGGACTTCCTGAAATCCCACGAGGACGTGTTGGACGAGCCCGAGCCGCAGGTTTCGGTGAACGATCTAGGTGATTCTTCGGTAGATCTGGTGCTGAAACCGTGGACCGATAAAGAGAAATACTGGCAGGTCAAGTTCCGCCTCACTCAGGGTATATTCAAAGCTTACAACGAGGCCGATATAGAGATACCATACCCACAGAGAGATATCCACGTCGATGGAGAACTCATGTCGGATTGAATCTGAAGAGGACTCAACAAGAAAGAAAAAGGATCATCTAACTATCGATCCTTCCAATTTTATCTCCTCTCCGATGGGCTCTCCCGAGACAACTATGAATCTTGAATCTTCAGCACAGCCTATGGAGAAACGAAGGGTCCCATCCGGAAGGTATCCTTGGCCTTTAGCTATACTCGTTTTCGTACCATTTTCTTCCTTTAGGCTTATCTCACCTTGATAAACGTAGAGGAAGCCCCTATGTTTTTCTGAAAAATCTATTGAAGTGAAACAGTCTTTTTCTAGGGCTACGTCTTGATACTTGATGTTGGTTTCAAGTTCTACGGGTGAATCTTCTCCGACTATGGTCTTTATGATCGTTTTCCCGTCCTCGGCTTGGGGTATCTTATCCGCTTTGACTTTTTGATAGTTCGGCTTCATATCCTTTTTGTTTTTTGGTAGATTTAACCAGAGTTGAAACCCATGGGCCCCTTTTTCCCCCGCAGGCATCTCCGAATGTTCGATACCGCTTCCGGCGGTGAATTTTTGAACACCACCTTCTCCTACTACGGAATCGTTACCCATATCATCTTTGTGTCTAAACCCCCCTCCTAATATGTATGTTATAGCTTCAAAACCGGCATGACGGTGCATCGGGAAGCCACTGTCTGCTTCGACAAAAAATTCATCTAAAAGCACGAAAGGATCTACATGGGTTAGGCTGGATGAAGGGAATAGTCTCCTGACCTCGGCCCCGGCTCCCTCTTTTTTCTTATCTGGCGTTAATACATTTTGCTTCAAAACCGCTCACCTCGTCTATATACCTTATCTAGGCGAAGGGGTTTAGAGTCTTCTTTCCAGATAATCTTCGAGTATCTTGAACGCCCTGATCTTCTGATCAATATCGGTACTTCCGTGACCTTCTTCACCTAACTCTTCAAGTTCGAAGTCCTCACCTTCTTCCCAGCCCATGTCTTTCAAAGCATCGCTGAAGATCCTCGCCTGTTCTATCGGGCACCTGGGATCGTTGACGCCGTGGATCATCAGGATCGGTCTCTCCATGTTCTCCACGTGTTCGATAGGACTCCTGTCTCTCCATAGATCGTGATTTTCCTCGGGATCGCCCATCTGTTCTTTCAACATAGCCTGGAAATGGGGCATGTCTTCCTCG
>JAZKSH010000167.1:0-3827 GCA_036626195.1 Thermoplasmatota archaeon
AGCCGCTCTTCCGTACTTATTAGAGAGCTCCTCAGCGAGACTCAATGCTATGTCTACTTCGCCGATCTTCGCCATCGTTCCAGTGATCTCCGCCAATGCCCTCGCCTTTTGATCGATAGAGAAGGAGATGTGCTCAAACCCTTCCAGTGCCTTATGAAGGAGATTCCCAGCTCTCTTCTCCTCATCTACCTTTCCAAAGATTTTAGCGATATCGCAGAGAACGAGGGCTCTAAAAGAGGCGGATGAGATGTTTTTAGATCTATCGAAAGCCTCACCTAGTATCTTTTTCGCTCCGCTTTTCTGTTCCATCTCCAGCATTATTTCGGCGATATCGCAGAGAACTTCGACTCTCTCCTTTTCACTAGATATTTCTTTAGATGTAGCATATGCGTGATTCAAGATTTTTCTGACACTATCTTTTTCCTCAAGCTGTATCATGGTTCCTCAACCGATCCCATGGTCCTCGGCTTATCCCTGATGTTAGAGTATACGGAAAACTTATATTTAAAAACTAGATAAGGTTATGATAGTGATAACTAAGTTCCGATGAAGAATGCTCGGGGGAGCAATCGGAATATGTTGTATGTAATTCTGAGTTACTTTCTAATAAAATCACAGAAAATTTTTTATAAATTTCTTCTATTTGACACACTAGCTTATAACCATTCCATCTGAAAATGGATCGCTGAAAAAAAAGATAAGGGGTCAACATTTTGTCTTCGGAAGAAAAACATCCTATAGAGGAGCCTTGGGCTGAATCTCCGGATGAAGTTCTTAGTCAATATAAGGTCTCTAAAGAGGAGGGCTTAGATGAAAAAGAAGTGAAAAAGAGAAGGAAAAAGTTTGGCAGGAACAAGTTGAAGGAGACTAAAAAGAAAAGCCGATGGAAGATCCTTGTAGAACAGTTCAAGAGCTTTTTAGTGATACTTTTGGGAGTCGCGGCGATAATATCTCTTCTTATCGAGGAGACCGTGGAGGGAATATCGATCCTTGCTGTCCTCGTGGTCAATGCGATCATCGGGTTCGTCACCGAGGCTAGAGCCGTCAGTTCCATGGAAGCTCTGCGGGAGATGACCAGAATAGATACTCACGTTCGCAGAGAAGGCGATGTTGAGAAAATCCCAGCTAACGAATTAGTCCCGGGAGATGTAGTTACACTTCGATCGGGAGATATGGTCCCAGCCGATTTAAGAGTTGTCGAGTCCTCTAAACTTCAAGCCGATGAGGCAGCATTGACCGGAGAATCGATCCCGGTCAGCAAGACACCTGAGGTGGTTAGAGAAGATGTACCACTGGCCGAAAGAGAAAACATGCTCTTCAAGGGTACATATATCACAAGAGGTACCGCTGAAGGCGTGGTCGTTTCTATAGGTACGGAAACTGAACTGGGTCAGATATCCGAATCTATCGAAGAGGCGGAAGAAGAGAAGACACCTCTGGAAAGAAAACTCAATACTCTTGGTCAAAAGCTGATCCCGCTCCTGATCGTCGTGGCGGGAATAGTCGGTTTGTCGGGCTGGATAAGAGGGATGGATCTTTTCCTGATGGTGGAGACCGCAATCGCCCTAGCGATAGCTACCGTACCGGAGGGGCTTCCTATAGTCGCGACTTTGGTCCTGGCGAGAGGAATGCTCAGGATGGCGAAGCAGAACGCTCTTTTGAGCAGACTGTCTTCTGTCGAGACCCTCGGTTCTACTAACATAATCTGTGCTGACAAAACAGGTACACTGACGGAGAACAGGATGACAGTGAGTAAGTATGAGACGGAAGACCGCTCCGTTGATATTACCGGGACCGGTCTGGAAACACGGGGAGCTTTCGTTTGCGAGGGTGAGGAGAAAGATAAACCGGATGACCTAGTCTTGAAAGAATCTCTCGAAGTCGGCGTGCTGTGTAACAATGCGTCTTTCAACGAATCAGAAGGTGAGAAAGAGATAATGGGCGATCCGCTGGAGGTCGCGCTTTTGGTAGCGGGATTGAAAGGCGGTATGGAGAGAGACCGATTGTTAGAATACATGCCGGAGAGTAGGGAAGTGTCCTTTGATCCGTCGGTGAAGATGATGGCCACCTACCACGAAAAAGAGAGCGGCGAGTATAAAGTCGCGGTGAAGGGAGCCGCGGAGAGCGTTTTAGAATCCTCTTCTCATTTCATGACCTCGGAAGGTATAGAGGAACTTACCGAAGAGCGGAAGAAGAAATGGATAGAGAAGAACGAGCGGATGGCTGAAGACGGTCTGAGGATCCTTGCTTTAGCTAAGAAAGAAGTCGGGAGTACGGAGGAAGAACCGTACGAAGACTTGACTTTTCTAGGATTGGTCGGGATGATGGACCCGCCTAGAGAGGAGGTCAAATCCGCGATAAAGAAATGTCAGGACGCCGGTATCAGAGTTGTGATGGTCACCGGTGATCACGCAGCGACAGCTAAAAACGTCGGTTACAGCGTAGGATTGATCGACTCTGAAGAGATGGAAGTGATAGAGGGAAGCGAGTTGGATGATCCCGAGCGGCTAGATGAAGATCAATTCAACCGTTTTGTAGACGCTCCTATCTTCGCTAGAGTCAGCCCCGAAAACAAGCTGGATCTTATAGAGATACACCAGGAGAACGGTTCAATAGTAGCGATGACTGGAGACGGTGTGAACGACGCTCCGGCCTTGAAGAAAGCTGACATAGGTATAGCGATGGGTGAGAGAGGGACTCAAGTCGCCAAAGAAGCTGCGGATATGATCCTCCAGGACGACAACTTTTCCACCATAGAAAGGGCTGTCGAAGAAGGCAGGATAATCTTCAATAATATACGAAAATTCGTCGTTTACCTGATCTCGTGCAATATCAGTGAGTTATTGGCTATTTTGATAGCTTCAATACTGGGCTTTCCACTCCCTTTACTACCTCTACAGATCTTATTTTTGAACGTGGTCAACGATATATTTCCGGCTTTCGCTCTGGGAGCCTGTCGGGGAAGCGAAGATATCATGGAGATCCCTCCGAGAGATCCTGAAGAACCTATTCTGACTAGAACGAACTGGTATGAGCTTGGATTTTATGGCCTGATGATCGCTGTAGCGACCGTCGCATCTATGGGGATCGGTGGTGAGAGGTTCCCAGTTGAGATGTCCGATTACAAGATAGTCACGATCTCATTTTTGACTCTAGCTTTCGCTCAGCTGTGGCATGTGTTCAACATGCGGGAATTGACTTCTGACATCTTGAAAAACGAGGTCACGAAGAACAAGTACGTGTGGGGAGCTCTCGGCTTATCCTCACTGATCGTTATAGCGGCCGTGTACTTGCCAGGCATCTCTCATGTGCTTAAAACTGAAGATCCGGGTCTGGTCGGCTGGATGCTGGTTCTGGGTATGAGCCTGATACCTCTAGTTATAGGTCAGGTAGAGAGAGAGATCAGAGGAAAGATTAAAGAAAAATCGTAGAGTTTACTGACCCCTCGATCTATAAGAGATGCTTTATTATTCATAACTTTTAAATGCTGATATCTTATAAATGTTAGATATGTCAGAAGATGATGAAGACACAGGCTGGTCCGAGTACCTTTTTCTAGCCGGTATGTTCACGGGTCTAGGTTTAGGTTTCCTTTTCGACGAGGTCGTGGCCGGTATTCTACTTGGACTCGGTGTAGGTTTCCTATTATCCGGAGTCGCGAAAAGGCTGTGAGGATAAAAAATATCAAGTTTTGATCTTTCGAGACATCGGCTCTAAAAGAGATAAACTGACCCCAAAAAATAATATAATAAATATCATATTCTAAGACAGTAGATGGCTGGGATATTAGAGAGGTTTAGAGAAGAATGGGATGTAGTGGGTCTATT
>JAZKSH010000168.1:0-3717 GCA_036626195.1 Thermoplasmatota archaeon
GTTCTTCCACCTGAACTCAGAATCATCATCTTCTATCAGGTTGTAGTATTCATCATAAGATTTAGCTTCGAAATCTATAGTCTCTCCGGCCTTTATGGTCTTGTCCTGTCTAGGTGTTATCTGAACTCCATCCGCTTCCGCCGGCTCGACTGTAACTGTAGTGGCCGGAGAAGTGACCCCCTTGAACGTTGCTGTGACTTGATACTCTCCCGCTTTAGTTTCGTCGAAAAGCCCTGTTTCGCCAGCGTAGCTCCACGTGAACTCTAGATCATCATCCTCTAACACGTCATCTTCAAAATCGTACGCACGGGCTTCAAAATCTATAGTCTCTCCGGCCTGTATGATTCTGTGCTCTTCAGGATCGATCTCTAAGCGCATAACTCCTGTTATCGTAAATCGACTGCTCCTGTCGGTTCCGGTCTTCTCGTTCTCGTCAACGACTTTTGCGCGGATCCGAGCTTCATCCGTTGGATCCTCTGCAACTGTCCAGGAATAGCTTCCGGTGTCGTCTAAATCCGCGGCTATGTTTTCCCATGTCTCTCCATCATTGGTACTGTATTCCAGATCGACGGTAGTTAACGGGGCATCTCCTTCCGTAGTTTCCCATGTTATTTCCTCCTCATCTCCCGCATACCAAGTTTCACCATCCTCAGGTCTCGTGATAACGACCGATGGAGGTTCTAGTTCCGTGACCGTTATGGACTTTGGTTCTGTAATTGCATAGACGCCGTCAATGGTGGTTGCCTCTAAAGTGACTTCATACGTGCCGGGGCTGTCATACTCATGGGGTTTAGAGGTGCCGTTGAAGTTTTCCTCGCCTTCACTTTCAGAGTAGGTCTCTCCGTCGCCAAAGTCCCATTTATATTTCACTACCTTGCAGTCCCCGGGCCAAGAACTCATCTCGTCCCCGCTCCTGTTCTCGAATACCACGGGCTCTCCGACTTTCACTTCACCCCACTCAGAAGGTCCAAGTACCGGTTCAGGAGGACCGTGGACCCCCACTTCAGGCCCAGGGTTATATATCCTCTCTATCTCGCCGCTGGAGATATTGCGGTAGGATATCCTCGATAGAGGCTCGCCGGCGTCGTCATAGGCCGTAATTGGTAAACCATGCCCATACTTCGAGGCTCTGACTTTGTACTCCACTTCCCAAGTTTCGTTAATATACAATCCGTCTTTATCCCATTCCAAGTAGGTCTTATCCCCTTCCATCCACCAGGTAAAGTTTTCCTGCGGCGCTGCGCTCCCTTCAACGTATTCAAGATGAGGAGGTAAGACCTCTCTAACCATGGCCTCATTCTCAGGAGACTCCACCGCCTTTTCGTTGAGAGAAGTTATCTCCTCGAAGATGGATTGAAAGACCTTCTCCAGATCACTAGAATTCTCGGCCTCATGGAATTCCCCTCCAGTCCTATCAGCCATCTCCTGCAAAAGAGTCTCGTTTATGTTTCCAAATCCAATGGTATAAATGGGTATATCCTTAGCTGCATGCTCATCAATTAAATCCCAATCTATGCTACCCTCCCCGTCTGTCAAAAATAGATGAAACCAAGACCTTGAAGGTACACCCTCTTGCTCGAACTCTTCTAATGCCCTTGCTAGAGGTGGTGAAAACGATGTTCCTCCTCCAGCAACTAAGGTCTCTAAATCGCTTCTAACCGCGTCGTAATCATCGGTAAAAGAACGATCATTGACTAATTGGGCGGTATCATCGAACTCGATGGTAGCTCCTCTAGAGCCATTAACATCTTCTTCTACAAGATCTACGAAATATTGAGCCCCATCGATAGAATTCTGGAGAGGGGGCCCATCCATACTCCCCGAAGTATCCATGGAAAATATCCAATCGAAGGGGTTCACCGTCTCATTCGGGCGGCCGCAGCCTGTCATATTTATTTTCACAGTTGCTTCTTTGGTCTCGAAGGGTTCCTTTCCCGGGTTTCCGACTTCAGAATAATCGACTTCTGCATGCCATATATCTGCCGGTTGTACCTTCTTCACCTCTTCTACGGAGCCCTGTAATCCCCGCTTTAGACCTGTGTGACCCCCCTCTCGATCTTCTCTTAACTCGGCATTATTCTCTGAAAACGGAACCGCTTCAGAACTGCTCGATAGAATAGGGAGGAAAAAGGAAAAGACTAGTATCAACACCAACCCGAATGTAATGAAGGGGTCAAGATTCCAACCCTTGTTCCCTTTAGGTGAGGATATTTTAGCTCCTCTTCTATCCCTCTTACTGTCAGTGCGAGACACAATATTATATATGTAATTAGCGCTCTATAATATTTTTGGTCTGTATAACCCTAGTATCACTCATTTCCCCATCACTTTCACCTTGATCTCTCTTTCTCTCGGTTTCACGTCCATGTCGCAGAGTATTATCTGCTGCCAGGTTCCTAGATCGAGTCTTCCACCTGATACAGGGGCAGTGAAGCTAGGACCTATGAAGGATGCGCGTATATGGGAATGGCCGTTACCGTCATGCCATTTCTCATGGTGTTTGTAATAAGCGTCCTCCGGAAAAAGTCGATCAAGAGCCTCAGATATGTCGTGTAAAAGCCCGGATTCATATTCTATATTGGTTATAGCTGCGGTGGAGCCTGAAACAAATAAAAGAGCCATCCCATCCTGTACACCGCTTTTACCGACTATCTTCTGTCCCTCTTCAGTGATGTTCTTTATATCTAGATCCTTTTCGGTGCTCACCTTAAAAGTTTCTTTTACCACTTTCATATTATGAGGAACAAAAGGGTGGATTAAATCGTTTCGGTCGAGGCAGAAGAGACTACATTCTATTACTGTCTTCTTCGTTGATCCTACTCATCAGATTTTTAACGCGTTCTTCTGAAACAACATTGGAAGTGATACCGTTCTCTTTGAAATATGTCCCGATTATAGCTCCGTCAGAATGTGTTAACACCTCGTTCACGTTGTGATCATCTACACCAGAGCCTGCTAGAACAGGGACATCTACAGTATTTTTGGCCTTTTTGATATCTTCCAAAGAAACAGGTTCTCCGGTCAGTTTACCGGAAACTATCAAAGCGTCGGCTAACCCTCTTTCCGAGGCTGTTTCGGCGGCGTTCTCTATACTATCAGGGTAGATGGTATCAGCATGTTTGACCAGGATGTCCGCAAAGATGGGAGTATCGATATCATATTTCTCTCGGAACCTCTGAATCCTGCCAGCCTCACCTTCGATATAGCCTGTTGGAGTTCTACAAGAACCCGTATAAACATTCACCCTGATAAAAGAGAGTTTTAAAGGTTTAGCTATCGATAGGGCGCTCTTCCAATCATTTCGGAGGACATTAACCCCGATGGGAACATCGAATTTGTCTTTGATTTTACTGCATACAACCGATAGAGACGATACGGTCATCCTAGAAACTTTTTTCACGAACGGCTTATCTCCGTAATTTTCGATGATCAATCCATCGACTCCGTTCTCCACCAAACTCTCGGCGTCACTCAATGCCCGATCTACTGCAGCTTCCATGTCTCCAAAATCAGGGCTTCCCGGTAAAGATAATAGGTGAACCACACCGATTACCGGTTTGTCTTCATCAAAACACAGCATAGACCAGCATCTCTCTTTTCATATTTAACGATTGAGTTTTGATAGCTGAGTAGAAAACCTCTAGATGCTTATCGCTCGTCGATGAGCATTGTATGCTAGCTTCTTGAATTCCATCCGCAAAGCTTCGCTTGAGGATG
>JAZKSH010000169.1:0-3717 GCA_036626195.1 Thermoplasmatota archaeon
CTCCCACTTCATGGCTGGTCGTGGGTTTTCCGCATATCTCGCATCGATTCATACAGAAGCTCACTAAGAAGAACTCCTTTAAAATTCATTCGAAAGATCACTCGAACGAAATAGAGCGAAATACCCGAACCACTCGAATCTATTCGAATGATTTCCCTCACTGTTCAAAACAGGCCTTTGAGGAATTTTTCACCTTCCAGGCCCAATAAAGACCTTTTCAGTTTTTTGCCCCTCTCGTAAAATTTGATGCGAGGAACAGACTGAATACCAACGAAAAGGAAACTTATTTAACACATACTCCCGATATGATATGTGATGGAAGATATAAAGATAGAAAAGATAAAGGAAGATTTCAAACCATTCAAAGATGATGTCGAGGGTATCTTACTGTTCGGCTCTTCGGTAGAAAACGAAAGGACCCGAAGATCAGATATAGATATATGTTTGGTAAAACCGAAGTCGGATGACGTCCTCCTAAAAGTCTTTGAAAAGGTAGGTGGGAAATACGACGTGAAGGTCTTTGAAAAATTGCCCCTCACAATCAAGATCGAGATAATAAAAAAACATGAAGTACTTTTTGGAGACGAGGTCGAATTATCTTATTATTTCTACAGATACAGGAAGCTGTGGAAGGATAACAAACCCCGTATAGAAAGGAACTCTTTCGAAGATGTGGAGGAGATGATCGAGGCTAGAAATAGGTGGTTGAATGACAAAGGAGAGGTATATCAAAAAGATTGAAAATTTCGAGAAGGAAAAGGAGTATATCAAACAACACGAGATCAAAGACGATACTACGGAGAGAGCTGTTCTCTACTCTTTACAGGTCTGTGTAGAAGTAACTACGGATATCATCGCGATGAAAGTAAAGGATATCGGTCTTGTGGTTGAAGATGATTACTCAAATATAGAAAAATTGATGGACCAAGGTATCATCACCGAAGAAGAAGCGAACTTATTGAGACGCTTTAACGGGGTCCGAAACGCTGTGGTACATAAGTACGATAAGTTGGACATAGATATCATAAAAAAGGCGTTAGATAAGATAGATGAACTATCAGATATAGTTTACAAAATAGCTAAGTAAACTTCACCATCTAAATTTAAAACCGCTCTTCAGTTCCAAAAAACAATTGTGAAGGACGTTTGGTGACTTCTCTGCAAAGGACGTTTGCTGTCTACCGTATATCATAATCCGATCAACCCTCGAGAGGATCAAAATTTCCTGATATTCCTTTCAAATCATACCTTTGAGGGATCTCACCCTTCCTACCACCTGATGTCCGTAGAACTATGTTCGAGGACGGAACGGATGTCAATCCTAAACGCTGTTCATATCACGAGCGTCTTCGACCGATCCGCAGAACTACGTTTGAGGATCGAATGGATGTAATCCTGAAGAGTGAGAGCGTGAACCAGTTCACTCCTTCCTCGGACCTAGTCCTGCGGAAGAACAGGAACCTGTTCCCGTGTAATCCAATCTACGTCAGCTACACAACTGATCTAGACATCAAATAATCCTCATAGAGTCATCCAAATATCTTGTACGAACAACGTCATCTATGTTAAGTCCGCCTGTTATGATTCTAAGTAACTTATGATATCTAGACTTATTGGCCATCTTAGGGGAGGAGGATGAGAACCGGCGGGTTGACTTTTCTAACCAGATGAAGAAGATGGAAAGCGTCAAAAATGTTTAATAATTTAACCTAACTTTATCTTACATGGACAAGAAAACACTTGTCATAATAATAGGCGTCGTGCTGATTTTAGGTGGTATCGTCCTCATGATGATCACCGAACCCGCCGGAACAGAAGGATCTGGTCCGAGCGGAGGCATAGCAGACGTCAGCGAAGAAACAAGACCATATTTTTGGCACGGTTTGATATTGATAATCATAGGCGTAGTCGTAGCTTTAGCGGCGTCGATCAAAATGGTTTGAATCATACCACCGAGGTCCCCCACGCAATCCACCGCAGCTCATGATCCGATTGACCCTCGAAAGGATCAAAATTTTCTGATATTCCGCCAAGGTCAGAGTTTTAAAAAAAATAGAAATCTTTCTTCAGGAAAATCACCAGAATGAAGTAGAGCAAAATCTTCATATCGATCTTATTCGGAGAATTCAGATCAAAACCGTTTCAGGTTCCAGTTTCCTTTCTAACCATTCCACCACTCTTCTCTCCACCCTTTCATCCTTAAATTCAAACCACCTCTCCCTCACGTCTGGATACAGTCTAAGCACGTCCTTGAACCGACGGAAAGCGCCTTTCCCATCGATGGCTATCCAAAGTTTCTCTCTCAGATCTTCGTCCTCAACTGTCTGTATGAAGTCCTGCATATCTCTATACCTTCCCGGGAATCACTACTAGGCACCTCAATGTAACGGTCTTCGTCGTCCTGTTCTATTTTCTCCTTGTTTTTCCTGTTCTGTTCCGCCACACCCGAGCGGTGTACTATGAGCAGGACTTCACCGGTCTCCAGATCGAGGTAGTAAGATTTTTCCGAACTAGAGAACTCGTAAGCCTCGCACAGCTCGTCTATATCCACCTCTAGCCGCTCTTTTAACATCGAATCATCAAGCACCGGAACACTTTTTGTAATTTTCTATCACAAAAACCGGTTTAACCTATCTCCCCAAATGTGTATACAAACTTCTAGACAGATATGTATTCATATCTGAAGATCGATGAAGGACCAGTCTTTTGAGAAGTCACATTTTTGGGCGGGCAGATTCAACTCGGTTCTCTTGAAAACATCCATGTCTTTAGATTGTTTCGACTCTATGTAATCTGCTAGTTCCTCCTCTATCACTTCTTTCAAAGTGTCCTCTACATCTTCGTCCCACTCGAAACTTCGATAATCCAGTTCCTCTTTCCAGTCCCAATATCTTGGGAAATCACTAGGCAACTTCCAGTGTTTCTCGTCAGTGAAGAATGTGACGGCTTGAACTAGAGCCATCTTCTCCTTACTGGATATATCATCTCTTTCTAAGAAATCTATCAGTATGGGAGCCGCTTTCACTTGATCCGCGTAGAACGCCCGTTCCAGGATAGCTGAAGCCCAAAGACTGTTACCCTCTTTGAGTTCTTCCTCCAAGACACCCTTGAAATCGAATTCAGGATGATCGAAGCCCCAGCCTACTGCAAAGGAGTCCTCCCATTCGAGATCAGGTGCATCGGAAAAATCAGTCAAGTATTCCAGCGCTTCGACCGGTATCTCCTCGACACCTTCGTTCTCTCTCGTTGAGATGATCATCATGTCGGTCACGTTCTCTATCGGCACATTGGTCACCACATCGTCGTTTTCGAACCCGTACTTATCGATCATCTCCAGCACAAAGGGCCATCCTTCTTTTCGGGCGAAGTCGAACATCGTTTCACAGAGTTCTTCCGTCACATCATCATTTATCTTCCGGAATTTATTTCCTTTTGGATCTTCACCCAAAGATCTGTCAAGTTTCTCTTGGTATTCCTCGTAGAAAAGATACAAGTCCTCTTTAGAATCGACTTCACCCAGCTTGTTCAAGAGCTCTTTACCTTCCTCGGTCTGAGGACGTTTTTCTTTTTTTTCCTTTTCCTTCCGAGCTTCAATTTCCTCTATATCTACATCTTTTAGGTCCGATCCTATTTCGATCTCATCCGACGGTTCTATCGAAGAACTAACCTCGTCTTCTTCCTCTGCCTTGTCTTTCACTTCGTCCACTTCTTCTGGTT
>JAZKSH010000170.1:0-3708 GCA_036626195.1 Thermoplasmatota archaeon
CAAGAAGTCAGTGACGGATGGTCCGAGACCTATCAGGATGGAACTCTGGTCGGACTGAAAGCTGTCCCTGATGAAAACTGGATCTTCGATGAGTGGACCGGCGATGTACCGACCAGCGAAGAGGGTTCCGCGATCAACGTGACCATGGATCAGAACAGGACTATCACTGCACATTTCGATGAGGTCAGTTCCGACGAACGGGTCTTGACTGTAGAAGTCGAAGGACAAGGCGCTGTCGAAGTCGACGGCAAAGAAGTAAAGCTTCCATATGAAGAAAAGTACCTAGAAGGAACTGAAGTGAATTTAACAGCTATTCCGAACGAAGGTTGGGAATTCGCTGAGTGGACAGGAATAGAGAACACCGAAGAAAATATTACGATAGTGATGGACAAAGACAAAGAGATAACAGCAGTCTTCGAAGAAGGACCTTACTTCGAAGTGGAGATAGTCGATTATGACGACCAGGTATACGAAGGAGATGAACTAACTATCAAATATTCAGTCAACAACACCGGCGAAGCTGAGGGAACTCAGGATATAGTTCTAACCATCGGCGATGAAGAATTTACGGTAGAAGAAAATCTGACCCTTGAGCCCGGAGAAGAAAACGAGACAGAGTTCACCTGGGACCTGGAAGAAGAAGATGCTGGGGAGTACGATATTCAAATACGGAGTGAGGATGATGAAGTGCCCGAAACGTTGACTGTAAAGGAAGAGGGGTCCGAAGTATCTGGAGATAACGATGAAGATGCTGGATTTCTATTTTGGACCATCCCGATCGTTGTTATCATCGTTATCGCCGTGGTGGTCGTGCTATTCTTTATGAAAAAGAAAGGAGAAAAATCATCTCGGCGATAGCCGCTACGAGAAAGATCTGAGAACTATAATATGGAGGGAACCAAAAAAGTTGGAGGTGAGAGGAGAGAGCTCCTCCTCTTTCTCAAGAGCAGACAAATTGGCGCTCGAAACGTCTCTAGCATTCCAAACGCTCACAAATCGCAGGAAACCGAAGGTTTCTGAAGATGAGAAGGATGTAATCCTGCGAAATCGGAGATTTGTTCGTCTCCTCCTCGGCATCATTATTATTTTTGAGCGAAGCGAGAAAATATAATGTTAGTAGGAATCTTTGATTCCTACGTTCTTTTCATATTTATTGAGTGTTAGCGAAATAAATTGTAAAACAAGATGAATCTTTGATTCATTGGCGCTTTTTATAATTCGAATGGATACGAGAATTTAAAAAGTAAGTGGAATCTTTGATTCCACGCAATCATCATTATTTTTCGAACGTAGAGTGAGAAAAATTGATAGGAGCAGGAACTTGTTCCTGCGGACTTTCATAACTTTTGAGCTTGGCGAGAAAGTTTGAAGGCGAAGAAAATCTGCGATTTTTAAGAGGTTTTCTAACATTTCTAAAGGAAGGTAATGGGACTTAGAAGCAAGGATCTTTATTTACAGAAAAGAGTTCGGTTAAAATACCTAAGCTGCATCAGAAATCCGAATCTAAACGAGATGAGAATTAGTGTGGTAGTCAAAATCGGCCCCCATTTCCCGTAGAAGACCTTTTCGGACCATCTTAATCTTCTCTATAAGAAAAAAAGGAGGGAGGGTGATGATCGTCAGTCGATGACATTAATATCTTTCTCAGCATGACATATATAATTTGTCCTCAGATCCTTGTCCAGCTAAAGGAGGCCCCTAACATTGAGAGTCTTCGAGGAAGTGAGAGATTTGCAGGAAGAAATTTCTTAAAGACCCATCTATAGCTCTCCCCACTTACTAGTTTGAACATCTAACTTACTTTCTAGGTATAGCTCATCCGACCGTTGATTTTATATATTAAAAGCTGATTAAAAAGGAGAAAAGAGGGATATCATGGCAACCGGTTTATTAGAAGAAGAGTTGAAGGGTCTAAAAGGGAAAAGGATACTGATAGTGATGGACGACGAACTGGGTTTTCTAGGCAAACTGATCGATTTCGATAGCGAAACGTTAATCCTCAACGATGTGTATCAGTCTTCAGCTAAAGAGATAAACTGGGAAGAAATTCAGATGACCGATGTCTGGAAGAGAGGCGTGAAAATAAAAGAGGCTGATGAGGAAAAGAAGACGGAGCGAAAAGATAAGAGAGGATATGTAGAATGGGTTGAGGTCAACCTCGACAGAGTATATATCCGAACGGACCATATAGCTAGGATCTGGTACGAGAGTAAACTCGAAGAAGAGGATGAACCTCCAGTGAAATCAACCGTTTATTCAAAAGAGTAAGCACATCCTCTAACGGACAAGAACGAGTAAAAGCTGTCTTTACAGGATAATCTTTCCTTCACTGAGTTTCTAGTTCACTGAATCAACTTTATCTTCGATAGTGTTCAAAAAGTGTCGGGACTATTAAATAAGCTTTCAAGTATTTCTGGTAAAAAGAGGAATAACTATGAAAGATGTCATAAAAGATTTCAGGTTTGGATTTCCCACTGAATTGGAGTACGGCGTTGGAAAGATAGATGTTTTGGGCGAAAAACTGTATGATTTTGATAAAGCTCTAGTGGTTACGGACAAGGGGATAGAAAAAAGTGGTATATTTGACAAAGTAAATTCAAAATTATGGGATCTAGACCTCCAGATTTATTCAGATATCGAATCCAACCCGAAAGATTTTCAGGTAGAAAAAGGGGCGGAAATAGCTAGGGATTTCGATCCCGAGGTTATCATAGCTTTGGGAGGAGGAAGCCCGATCGATTGTGCAAAAGGTATAGGAGTACTAGTCAGCGAAGGAGAAGACGATATAGAAAACTATTATGGTAGCGAGACAGTGAAAAGAGAGACCTTGCCGTTTATCGCTATACCCACTACAGCCGGGACCGGCAGTGAAGTCACCTTCTCTTCTGTGATAACTGACAGCGATTCATATCTCAAAAAGAGTATCAGAAGTCCTTTTATAGCGCCCGATATGAGCATCCTAGATCCTGAGCTCACCACCAGCCTACCAGAAGATCTAACTGCGTACACCGGCATGGATGCTTTTACACATGCTGTAGAGGCTTACACTGCGAAAACGGCTAACCCCTTCTCTAATTCGCTAGCTCTATACTCTATGGAACTCATCTTGAAGAATATCGAGAAGGCTGTTGAAGAACCCGATGATCTAGAAACTAGGGGTGCGATGCTTCTAGGGAGTACTATGGGGGGAGTAGCGTTCAATAACTCCGATGTCGCATCCGTCCATTGTATGGCCGAGTCTTTAGGAGGGAGGTACGACGCTCCACACGGTTTGTGCAATTCGATAATACTCCCTTATATTATGGACTACAACAGAGAATATTGTACCGATAAATATGCTAGGGTGGCCGACCTGATGGACATCGAGTTTGAAGACAATGAAGAGGGTGCTAAAAGGGCTGTAACAGAGATCAAAAAGCTGAACCAAAATATGGATATGCCGGGTATTGACAAGATCGGCTTCAAAGAAAGTGATATCGAAGATTTGGCGGAGATGTCCGCAGATAACCTTTCTAACGAGAGCAATCCTAGACCGATGGATAAGGAAGATTATGAGATCCTGTTCGAGAAGATCTCATGAATCGATGAGGAATTGGCAGGAGAATAGACGAGTAAGGGTCTTAGAGATTTTTTGAAAGACTTTTTTACATCACTAACAATCAGAGATTCTAACCCCCACTTTTCAAAGAAAAGTGGACCCAGCGGGAC
>JAZKSH010000171.1:0-3631 GCA_036626195.1 Thermoplasmatota archaeon
TATGGTCGCTGTATCATTTCCTAGAGGACTGGACATATCGACGGTCTGCGTATCTTCCACATCTCCCGTGTTCTCTACCGTAGCGGTGACTTGTAGATCATCTCCCTCTACAGCATCATTAGCGCTGACACCATACACTGCAAAATGAGACTGCCCCAACACTTCAAAAGTATCTTGACTAGAATCATCGTTTGATGCTACTGTTGCGGTATAATTTCCCTCATCTCCTAGTGAGGTTCCAACGATGAACGTTTCAACTGTGCTCTCATCAGCGTTCAGCGTGACGGTTATACTGTCACTTCCTACACCACTAGTCATCTCGACAGTCTGCGTGTCAGATTCGTCTCCAGTGTTCTCTATCGTCGCAGAAACTTCTAGGTCTTCACCTTCGATTAGATCCGTAGCTTCAACTCCATTTACCGAAAAGTAGGGTTCTCCTTCGACAACCACTTCAAAATCGCTCTCCCACGCATTCTGAGGCCAGTCGTAAGGCTCTACTCTGACATCATAGATGCCGGCTGATCCGATATTCCAATCAGTCTCCGGAACGCCCGTGAAAGTCACCCACTTGGTCTCACCTGGCCCCAGCGTTACGGTCTCGAATTCAACCCAACTATCCATATCATCCACGTAAAGATCGATCCAAGTTTCACCTTCCTCCTCACCTATATTCTCTACTTCCCCTTCTATGGTGACGATCTCGTCGATCCCCGCAGGATCAGGAGTGATCGACCAACTATTCAACACGAACTCTGGGGGCTGTTTTTCTTCCACCACTTCGAACGAGCTGTACCACGTGTCGTCCACTTCATCTTTAGTATCACACCACGCCGATATCTGTACGTCGTACGTACCTAACTCGCTTTCCGAATGGGTGTGCGTGAACGTCTCGGTCTGGCCAGGATCTAAAGTATTTGATTCTGAATCCGTGTACGTATTATTTATGTACAGTTCCGAATAAACCGTACCTGTCGCATTTCCAACGTTGGTTATCTCGCCCTCTATGGTTACTGGGTAGGTAGGTTCCACCGTTTTCGGGATAACAGACCAATCTGAAAGCTCGAACTGAGGTATACCTTCAACTATGACTTCAAAATCGCTCTCCCACGCATTTTGAGGCCAGTCGTAAGGCTCCACCTTGACATCATAGATGCCGGCTGACCCTATATTCCAATCGGTCTCCGGAACCCCCGTAAAGGTAACCCATTCGGTCTCTCCTGAGCCTAAGGTTACGGACTTCCAATCCTTATAATTATCCATATCGTCAACGTAAAGGTCTATATATGTAGAGCCTTCCTCGCCACCGATATTTTCTACTTCACCCTCTATCGTGACGGTCTCATCGATCTTCGCAGGATCAGGAGTTATCGACCAGTCATTTAATACGAACTCTGCTGGCCCTCCTTCCTCGACCACCTCGAACGAGCTGTACCAGGTATCATCAACCTCGCCCTTCGTATCACACCATGCCGATATCTGGACATCGTACGTGCCCACTTGGCTTTCGGAGTGAGTGTGCGTGAACGTCTTAGTCTGCCCCGGATCCAACGTCTTAAGATTCGAAGCTTCATAATTACCATTTATATATAGTTCTGCAGACACGTCGCCCGTCTCATTGCCCACGTTGGTTATATCCCCCTCTATCGTCACTGTCTCGTTGGGATTCACCACGTCCGGCTGTACCGACCAACTTGACAGTTCAAACTGCGGGTTGCTTTGTACTACCTCGACTGAACTGTTCCAACTCTGATGCCAGCCGCCTACCACGCCGCCGTCGTAATAAAAGACGTATAAATCCACCTCGTAGGTCCCGGGTGAATTTCCTACCCAATTAAAACTAAAAGCCTCTGTCTCATCCCAACCCAACTCGTTAGTAACGTACATGTCTTCTTCGGTCCCGTCGATATATAGACTCACGGCGGCCTTCGAGTGATTTTGCCCGTTATAATGCTGTAGCTCACCCGAGATAGTTACAGTTTCACCGACCTCTGCGGGGTTAGGAGTGATGTTTTCATTTTCTTTATGGTCGAGTCGAAACCAGCAATTGGTATCATTGCAGCAGTTATCGTTTTGTATACCTGAATACGAACCCATTATCTTTTCTTGCCCTGTCTCTCCCTCACTCAATGCCCCGTGGTCATGTTCTGAACAACAGCCTTCATTCAGGGCATGCTCAGAATGTTCGCATTCATCTTCAAAGCTTTCCGATGTGAATGGATCGGCAGCGGCGAGACCAAATGAAGCACTAGATACAATCAAAACAATCACTAAAAGCAACAAAATCAGATTCCTCAGCTTTTGAGGCATGGTTTCAATCACCTCTTACTTTGTTTAATATATTTATATGTTCTGTTTATCCTTTGCAGTCCAATTCTCCTGATATATTTACCCTTCAAACTCTGAATCGTTCTCCTCGTCCAAAGAATTTTCTTCAGAGGATTCTTCGGCCTCTAGTTTTTCGTTATTCTTCTCTAGCTTGTTCCCAGATAATAGTAAGGTCAAAATCACACCTACTATGATCAAAACCACCAAAACCAACCACCAGTAGGACCATCCTTCATCCTCTGGTTCCTCTTCTATGACGGATACATTCACTTGATCCGTACTCTCCACCTCTTCATCGTCATAACTGATAACCTCTAGTTCGAACTCCCCCTCTTTTTCTGGCTGCCATGTGAATTCATCTTTATGATCCTCGCCTGGGCTTAAAGTCAACTCTTCACTGTCTTCTAACCCACCGTCAACAGTGAACTCTATGGTCTGTGTACCTTCAACATCTCCTCTGTTCGTTACTCTATATTCGATCTCTACAACTTCACCCTTTGTCACTTCTTTATCGTATCCAACTATATTCACCTTGAAGAACGGCTCTCGTAAGAAGAGTGCAGTTACCTCTTTATCTCCATTCATCATCATCGTTATCTCATCGTTCTCCTCTTCTCCTTCTAGGACGTCTCCTTCCCAGTGACTGAACCGCCAATCTTCTTCAGGGAGCGCTTCAATGGTGACATCCTCTCCTTCAGAATAGTTATATGTGTCAGGAGCGGGACTTGTTGTTCCGCCTCCTTCTGCATCTATAACGAGTTCGTATTCAACTTCTTCGAATTTCGCCGTGATGGTGTAATTATCCAGCATCGTCACGGTCGTCTGAGACGAACTCGTGTTGTCAACATTTTCCACATCGCCTTCCCAGTGACTGAACTTCCAGCCGGTTTCGGCTTCGGCGCTCACCGTCACATTCGCCCCTTTTTCATATTCGTGAGCACCAGGACTAGGATCTGTAGTCCCTTCTCCTTCTACATCTATCGTCAGAATATGTTCTTCGACCTCGGTGAAATTTGCTGTTACCACCTTATCGCTGTTCATCGTTACAGTGATCTCTTTCGCAGTCTGCGAAAATACCTGACCACTAGAAAACACGTTTCCAAGGATATCCCAGGTCTCGGCAGTTTCGTACCCGAGGGCCCAGAAGCCAGTGCCCGCGAAGCCTTCATCTCTAACGTATTCCCACTTCATCTCAAGCGACTCCTCGTCATCGTACCAGCATTGATACCACTGTCCACTTTCTTCGTAAGCGTACCACGGCACGCTTCCGTCTTCGTCCCAGGTCCTCCCGTACTGCTCGGCATTA
>JAZKSH010000172.1:0-3617 GCA_036626195.1 Thermoplasmatota archaeon
TTCTCGTGCCGCCAAACATATAAGAACCTATATCAATTTTCCCATCGGGTGAACCATAAGCTTTTTATATTTTTTACACCTCCATTCTATTTATGAGACTCTATGTAGAGCTCTATTTCACTGCGTCTGGGATGGACCCTATGGAGATTATAAGGAAAATAAAAGAAGTTGGGTTCGAGCCAGTGGTGGGAGAATATGATTTCGTCACAGAATACGAAACGCCTGCTGAATATGGGAAAGCCGTGGAAAAATTGAACCGGGCAGTAAGAGGAACCGGTGCAACTTTCAGATTGGTTACCAGGAAAGATGAATACGAGTGAAAACACAGTTAGAGAATGCCTAGCGGTCCTTATCCAGGTGAAAATCGTCGATTATTTCATCGTGGTCAAAGGCTAGGTCCGGAAGGTTTTTAAAGCTAAAGAATGCAGCCGAGGCAGCGTCACTGCCGCCAGTTAATTCTCCACCTACTGTATCAAGTGAGAAAACGATAGATACCATATGTCCTCTAGGGTCTCGATCCGGTGAAGAATAGACTCCGACCATGTTTTCTATCTCAGTTCTAAGCCCGGTCTCCTCTTTCACTTCTCTAATCACCGCGTCTTCTACTCTCTCGTTGTATTCAACAAAACCTCCTGGAAGAGCGTAGCATCCTTCAAAGGGAGGGTTCTTCCTCTCGATCAGGAGGATCTCATCTTCTTTTGTGACTATACCGTCCACAGTAAGGGACGGATTTCTGTAAACATTCTCGCTATGTTCATCTTTAAGTGCCTCATAATCTTCTAGCAGCTGCTTACCAGCTGGTGTAAGGATCGAACCTCTTTCATTGCTCCCTCCTCTTTGGCTCTTCACGAGTTCTTCTCCAGCACTCTCTTCTATCTCTCGAACGATACCCCATGCGTGCCTGTAGGACATATCCATCTTTTCGGCAGCACATGAAATCGAGCCCGTTTTTTCTATGAATCTCAAAAGTCTAGCTCTTCCTTTACCCATGACGAATTCATCATCCTTCATCAACATGCATTTACATTCCAATCGATACATCGTAGGATAGAATAGAGGAAGAAGGTAATTAGTTTAATGTCTGCTTATTCCATGGCTTTATGAGCCTATATTTTTATTCAGTTTGTATTAAAAAATAGCAAAAGATTTATTTACACTGAATTACATATGTATTAATGTACAAGTGCATTAATATCCCGTCAACCCAATTTGTTATGCCTCTACTTGACCTTGCTCATCCCTAAAAGGCTAGGATGGTTAAAAAATGTTGGATAAAGAGCTGGTTAGAGGGCAAAAACGGCTGTATGATGAGGAAGATTTAAATGGATTTGTTGATTGCCTGGAAAGAGCTAAAGAAGTAGCTCCTGAGCACCGGCCACTCCAATCCTGCCTAAATAAACTCCTAGCATGCAGTAACGGGGATAATTAAAACACCTTTTTCCTCTATTTTACCCGACTTATAAAGCTTTCATTAGGAGATTTTCTTGTATGCATCAGAACACAACTCAAAAATTTTTATAACATAATACTGATTGGTTAGTGATGATCGAATTTGAAGAAGATATAGAGAAGAGCCTATTCTATGACCCTTCGGAGGAAGAAGAGAAGCAGGATGAGATAGCTATTAGACATGATCCTTTGACTGGAAAGTCGTGCAGAATCTTAGATAAACCTCTCCCCCTCTCTAAAGACGTAGATATTGAAGATGAGATAAAAGGAGGGTTCTGCCCGTTCTGTCCCGATAGGATATATGATATAGGGGCAAGAGACAGCCGGGTCTTGAATAACGAACTTTTAGAGAATGGAGAGGCCGTGCTTTTATCCAATCTAAACCCCTACGCGGAGAAGTCACTGGTCATAAGATTAAACGAAGAGCATTATCTTCCGTTAGAAAGCTTTCGGGAAAAACACTTTACCGACGCTTTTGAGCTGGTATTAAAATACCTTGAAAGGTCTTCTGCTGAGGGATATCCTACGGTGATGATGAACTATCTGAAGCCCGCCGGTAGCACCATCGTTCACCCACATCTCCAATTACTGATATCCGATACGCCGATGGATCTTCAAAATAGGGTGATAAAAGCGGCTCAGGAGTATTATGAAGAGCACGGTAGCAATTACTGGAGTGACCTGTTAGAAGAGGAAAGAGATGGAGAAAGGTATATTGGAAAGATCGGCGGATGTGAGTGGAAGACACCTTTCGCCCCCAAAGGATTAGAACACATCCAAGGCATCAGTTTGAGAGATCTACGTTCCATGGATAGAGAAGACCTTCAGGCTGTGTCTTTAGGGATCGTAGAAACGTTGGAATATTACGCCGACCTCGATCTCAACTCGTTCAATCTTTCTATCTTGATCTCGCCGAAGAGCAACAGAGAGAGGTTTGCTACGGTAATAGACCTCGTTGCAAGAAGTTCTTTAGATAGATACTATTGGTGCGACGTTTTTGCTTTATCTAAACTTCAGGACGAGCCCTATTCCCACAAATATCCAGAAGATATAGCAAAGGAAGCAAGATCGTTTTTTGGATGAGTATTTTTTGTTTATAAGAGGGTTTTAAGGGCTTTCGTTGAAAGCCCTACATGTTTTTAGTGCAGTTTTTTTACAAAAAAAGCCTTCCATCTTTCACTCGGGCATAGCCCTCGTGATTCGTAAGGAATCAGAGATTCCTTCTCTCCTTCGAGCAAAGCTCTCAGAATCTTCAGGAACACAAGTGTTCCTTCGATTTCGATCACTTTCCTCGCTACACTCGAAAAGAATGATTAGTGCGAGGGATGGGAACCTAACGCCTATCTGTATACAACTTTCCGTTTCAAACCCTGCTGTTAATTCCTTATGAAATGGAAATTAATAGTGTTCCTCCAATATCTCATTTTTCTTCTTTTCGAAATCCTCCTCACTTATCAGTCCTTTCTCTTTCATCTTCTTTAGGTCTTCTAGTTTTTCCTCAGGTGGTTTACTTTCTATAGATGTTTCACCTTGGACCTCTTTTCCCTCGGCAGATGGTGGAGATGGTGGCTTCTCTTCAACCTGACCTGTAGGTTGCCTAGCACTTTCAGATTCTTCTGCTAGTGGTTGTTGTGGAGGGGGTCGATGCTTTTTTACTTCTGGCTCTTCCCCCTTCTTTCTCATTAAGAATATCCCAAGTACTAATGCAATCACGATAACAGCGATAATCGGGATGATCCACCAGTAAGAGTCAAAAAATCTTTTCTCGGATACCTCATCGGTACTAGTCCCCCCATCGTCTCCTGATGAGGGGATCGCATTCACTTCACTTGATTTCTCCCCTTCACCTGCACCGTTCACTGCGCTGATTTGGTAGTAATAAGTCTCCCCATTAGAAACATCTTGGTCAGTGTAAGAAGTGGATGTTACTGAAGTCAGTAAACTCAAGCTATCTGAAGAAGTACCTCGATATATCTTATATTCGGTGATACTGCTACCACCGCTATCTGAAGGAGCATCCCAGTTTAACTCAACTTGCCCATCTCCTGCTGACGCCTGAAAATTTTGTGGGGTCGAAGGAACGGTTATCTCCGAACTTGGTGTTGCACTTACCTCACTCGATCTATCTCCTTCCCCCGCGCTGTTGACAGCACTCACCTTGTAGTAAT
>JAZKSH010000173.1:0-3532 GCA_036626195.1 Thermoplasmatota archaeon
TCGACATTTTAAATTCCGACCATATAGAGAGTCTCTGCTCCTTTACTTCCATCCGAACATTTTATTTATCCGGTTTTGAATCGATTATACATCATGTTCGAAGAAGAGTACAAGTTGGACTACTTCGAAGAGAACGGCTTTATCAGGAAAGAATGCCGCGAGTGCGGATCTCACTTTTGGACGCTGAACAAGGACATGGAGACCTGTCAGGACGCGCCGTGTACCGAGTTCGGCTTCATAGGCGATCCGCCGACGGAGAGGACTTTCTCCGTCAAGGAGATGCGGGACTTCTTCGTCGATTTTTTTGACCAGAGGGATCATACACCTTTGGAAAGATATCCCGTCGTGGCTAGATGGAGAGACGATGTTTTACTCGTCCATGCTAGCATCTATGATTTTCAACCTCATGTGACCTCAGGTCAAGTACCTCCGCCCGCTAATCCGCTAGTCGTTTCCCAGCCCTGTATAAGACTGCCCGACGTGGACGAGGTGGGTAGAACGGGCAAGCACCAGACCGCCTTCGAGATGTTGGGTCACCACTCTTTCAATTCTTCTGAAGATCCCGTTTATTGGAAGGAAGACACCGTCGAATACTGCCACGAGATGTTGAAAGAGATGGGGGTGCCGGAAAAACTCGTGGCTTACAAAGAACATCCCTGGATCGGCGGAGGCAACGCCGGTCCGTCCTTGGAGGTGAACGTCCAGGGTCTTGAAGTCGCTACCTTGGTCTTCATGAACATGGAAAAGGATCCGGACGGAGAGGTAGACCTCGACGGCGACCTTTATTCACCTCTAGACCTGAACGTTGTAGATACCGGCTACGGATTGGAACGGTTGGCCTGGATGACTGAGGGTGCACCTACCATTTACGACTCGGTCTACCCAGAGATGATAGATTTCATCACCGATTCTATAGATATAGACCATCCCCTCGATGACGAAGGTTACAGGAATATGCTGCATCAGTACACCAACCTTGCCGGAACTTCAGAGAAAGATTTCGAAGACGAAGGACTGATAGACGAGCTGATGGAACGGCTTTCTGGACATGAAGTGAAGATGAACAGGGATGAGATAGTGGAAAGGCTCTCGAAGTTGAAGTCGGTCTATACCTTAGCGGATCACAGTTATGCGGTCGCACTCATGCTTTCCGACGGCGTCGTGCCTTCGAACGTCGCCGAGGGCTACCTTGTAAGGATGATGATCCGGCGTGCGCTTAGACAGATAGATACGCTCGACCCCTCTCTATCTCTTTCAGAACTGGTAAAAAAACAGATGGATATCCACGCCGATATAATAGATATGGGTAAGGAAGAGTTGGTCTTCGATATGCTGGAGAAGGAGATAGAGAAGTACCGCTCCACCGTCGAAAAGGGAAAAAGGATGGTGAAGAGAGAGCTTGAAGATTTAGAGGAAGAGGAGCTGTCTGTAGAAAAACTCATAGAATTTTACGATACCCACGGTATACATCCGACGATAGTCAAGGAGCTTTCAAAGGACTTCGGTATAGAGATAGAGATCCCGGACGATTTCAACGCGATGTTGGCTGAACGGCACGAGAAGGCCGAGAGCGAGGAGAAGGAAGAAGAGGAGGTCAACGAGCCGAAAGACCTCGATCTTCCCGAGACGAAACCTATCTACTATCAAAGTCCTAGAGCTAGAACATTCGATGGGGTCGTTTTACATTCCAACGATGGAGAAGTCATCTTGGATCAGACATTGTTTTACCCGGAAGGCGGAGGACAACCCTCGGACCACGGCGTCTTGATCACTGACGAGGCGAGCTATCCGGTCAAACACGTTCGAAAGGAGAACGGCCTGATAATCCACGAGATCGAAGGAGATATCGCCGAAGGAGAGACTGTCGAGGGCAAGATAGACTGGAAGAGAAGGATGAATCTCACCCGGCACCATTCCGCTACACACATCATCATGAGCGCAGCGAGAGAAGTTTTGGGCGATCATGTGTGGCAGAGAGGTGCCCAGAAAGGCGTAGACAGCGCCAGATTGGACCTCTCACACTACAAGAGGATAAGCCGTGAGGAGATAAAAGAGATTGAGATGATAGCTAATCGGATAGTGCTCGAAGACATCCCGGTGAAAAAAGAGGAGTTGAGCAGGGACGAGGCCGAAGAAAGGTTCGGTTTCCGGCTCTACCAGGGCGGCGTACCTGAAAGCGATGTCATCAGGGTGGTCCATATATCCGACGTGGAAGATTACGACGCGCAGGCCTGCGGCGGGACCCACGTCGACAGCACGGCGGAAGTCGGAGCGATAAAAGTTTTGAACACACAGCGTATCCAAGACGGTGTTGAAAGACTGACTTATTCCGCCGGGATGGCGACCATCGAACAGCTGCAGCGGCAGGAAGACATCTTGAAGGAATCGGCTTCTAAGTTCAACGTTGATCCTGAAAAGCTTCCCGCAACTTCAGAACGGTTCTTCAAGGAGTGGAAGGAGCGCGGTAAAAAGATCGAGGAGCTGAAAGAATACAGGTCCATAGCTATGTCGGAAGAACTACTTCCCGGTGAAGACATGGCAAACGTCGAGGTGGTGTGTGAAGAGGTCGATATGGACACGAAGGGGATGTTGTCCACGGCAGAGCGTATAACTTCTGAAGAGGGCAGAGTGGTCTTATTGGCTTCCGCTGGAGACAATGTCAATCTGGTGTTTTCACGCAGCGATGATATAGATATCAACATGGTAGAGGTCTTGAATAAAGCCGCTGAAGAGATAAACGGCGGCGGTGGAGGCTCGCCGAAGACGGCTCAGGGCGGCGGAAGCAAAGCCGAAGGAAGAGATAAAGCGTTAGATAGGGCGAAATCTCTTGTGATAGAAGAGTTGAAATGACAAATCGAGAAAAGATTTTTACCTTTTATCATCATTATCGATTGAGGAAATTATGAAAGAGATAGATGTGAGGACGGATAGACAGTTAGAAGTCCAAGATATCACCAGCAAAGTCAGAAGGTGTGTAGAAGATGTAGAAGAAGGGGTGGTGACCGCCTACGTGCTTCACACCACTGCGGCGTTGACCATACAGGAGGATGACCGTGAGCTGTGGGAAGATCTGTTGAACACTTACAAGAGATTGGTACCTCTCAAAGGTGACTACGAGCACAATGCAAAGTACTCTAAAAGGTCCGGCGAACAGAACGCCCACGCGCATATTTTGGCCAGTTTGATACAACCTTCCGTGCATATACCTATCGAAGACGGAGAGCTTGGTTTAGGAACCTGGCAGAAGATACTTTTTGTAGAACTGGACGGCGGTAGGCATAGAAAAGTCATGGTCAAGGTTTTGAGCGGATAACATTCGAGGATAATCTATTTGTAATGGAGGGTGCTTATAGGGGGGTGAGGGTCAAGATGGCCGATAAAGTCGTATTCCATCTTCATGAAGAAGAGAAAGGTCTGATCGCTATTTGGAAAGCAAAACATTCAGCCTGATAGCTGAGGACCTGCTCAAAAAAAAAAAAAGATTATCGAATATTATTAATGACTATTTATAAGACGGGCTCTTATTTAAGCG
>JAZKSH010000174.1:0-3455 GCA_036626195.1 Thermoplasmatota archaeon
CGTCCGGTTCGATCAGATCATCGAATTTGCTGTCTTCCCAGTCAAAGTCTCCGGAATCTATCACCGCCCCTCCTATCGCGTTCCCGTGTCCGTTTATCCATTTCGTAGTGCTGTGCCAAACGATATCGGCTCCGTGTTCGATAGGATTGCAGAGATAGGGCGTAGCGAATGTATTGTCCACCACGAGAGGTATACCGTTTTCGTGAGCTATCTTTGAGATGCGCTCGAAGTCCGGGACCTCTAGGGTGGGATTACCTATCGTTTCAACGTGGAGGAATTTTGTTTCTTCATCTATTTTACTTTCGATCTCATCTATCTCGTCGAAAAGCTTCGTTTTCACTCCCCATTTCGGCAGAGTACGTGTAAACAGATTGTAGGTTCCGCCGTAGAGTTTTGAGGAAGAGACTATGTTTTCACCCTTCTCGACGAGTGACGAGACCAGCAGGGATATCGCCGCCATGCCGGAAGAAGTAGCTACGGACCCGACGCCCTTTTCGATGTTCGCCAACCTGCTCTCAAATTCCCTGGTAGTTGGATTCGAGATCCTAGAGTAAATATCGCCGTCCTTTTCCAGTTCAAACAGCTCAGCGGCTTCGTCCGCACTGTCAAACATGTAAGAAGCGGTCGCGTGGATCGGCGTGGTAGCGGACTTCGTTTCTTTTTTTTCTTCCGAATGGATCAACAAAGAATCGAATCCATATTTTTCGTCGCTCATCCTGACACCACCTTCTGGTCTTGGACCAGTCCTTTGGAATATAGCAGTTCAGCATTCAGAACACTAGCTCCCGCGGCACCTCTTATCGTGTTGTGACCCAGCACTATGAACTTATAATCAAGGATATTATCCTCTCTCAGTCTCCCGACATGAACTGACATCGGGGTATCACCGCCGAGATCCACTCTGGGTTGTGGGCGATCGTTCTCTTCCGAAAATATGATCGGGATTTCCGGTGAACTCGGTAGATCCTGGGGTAATCCTCTGAACTCCTCGAGAGCCTTCTTCACCTCTGAGGTACTCGTTTTCTCTTCCAGTTCTATGGAAACGTTCTCCAGATGACCGTCGCTTATGTTCACCCTGTTACATGAAGAACTTATCCTGAATTTTTCTCTATTTATTTCACCACCGTTCAGTTCACCGAAGAGCTCTGGGATCTCTTCCTTGATCTTTTCCTCCTCGTTCGGGATGTACGGGATCACGTTGTCAGCGGCCTCTAAAGCTCCAACGCCATCATAACCCGCTCCTGAAAGGGCTTGAAGAGTGACCACGTCTATCTTTTTTATACCGAACTTTTCGTGGATGGGTTTTAGAGCTATTGCCAATTGGATCACCGAACAGTTCGGATTCGCGACGATGAAACCTTCGCGGCCTTCTCGATCTAGTTCCTCGATCAATCCTATATGATCTGGATTGACTTCCGGTATCACCAGAGGTACATGAGATTCCATCCTGTGGGCGCTCGCATTCGTCAAAACGATATGTCCCCGCTCGACAAGATCTCTTTCCGCTTCTCTCGCCACCTTTGAGGGCAATGCGGAGAAGATCACTCTGCAGTCGAGCTCGTCATCGATCGCACTTACACTTTTTTTTCTCACCTTTTCTGGTATCCTCCTTATCTTGTTCTCTACAGCATCCTCGTAAGGTTTGTTCGCCGATTCTTCGCTTGCTACCAGTTCCGAGATCTCAAAATACGGGTGCCGGGACAATAGTCGGATGAACTGCTGGCCTACCAATCCTGTAGATCCTACGATTCCTACTTTCATCTTACCACCTCAAAAACTTTCTTAACTTTTTTCAGATCTTCTTTTTTGAAAACCATGGTAAATCGAGTGCTGTCGAACTTTGTATAGAGCACTTCTACTGAATTTTCTATCATCTCTTTCTGTATCTTGTAGATATATCTGGAGATGTCCGGTAAATAGTTGAATTTTATCTCTAAGATTGAAAGATCATCTTCCAGACCGATCAGGATATCATCATCTTTTTCCCTGATCTCGTTTTGCCAATTGTCCACAACATCGTCCGCTTTTTTTTCCTGCACACAGAAAGAGTATGAATCGTTAGATTCAAATCGAGAGAGACATTTTACATCATTCTCTCTCAACGACTCTAGATATCCGTCGATCTGGACCTTTTTACCGTTGGTTAAAAGCGAAACGAGAGAGACCGGGTGTGAGATATCGATCTCCTTGAAAACTTCGAACTCACCTACTATTTTAGTCCCTTCTTGGAAAAACTCGTTATTATCGTAGTTAACGATCCTTATATTCGTGTTCTTCCTTTTATATCTAAGAGCATTCGGATTGATGACCTCGGACCCGTTATTTCCCAACTGTAACGCTTTCTCTACATCTATCTCTTCCAGCAATTCTTCGGACTCTCGTATATCCGGATCGCATCTCAGTATGCCGGGAACGTCTTTCAGCAGAACCACTTCTGGTAATTGAAGGGCGCTTCCGAGCACTACTGCACTAGTATCGGAACCCCCTCTTTCTAATGTTTTGATCTCTTCATCATCCGTTTTGCCTACGAACCCCGGGATGATCGGGATTATTTCCCGATTTACGAGAGGTTTCACTACACTATCTATCTTGATTTGAGTTTTTCTTAGATCTATCTTTTGAGCCCCTTCACTTTTGTTAAGTACAATAGGAAAATCATCTTCCTCCGCTCTCAGATACTCCGATTCAAGACCTTTATGGTCTAATATCCGGTGCAGGATCCTAGCACTTAGTATCTCGCCTTCCGCCAAGATCTCATCTTCATTTCCCGCCTGATTTTCGATGTTATTCCTTCCGATATCTTCTAACGTGTCGGTCAATCCATGTAGAGCCGAGATGACTATGATAGGGATGATATCCTTGGTTAAACATCTCTCTATCTTTTCGACCGATTTTTTGAGGGTTTCTCCATCTTTTTGACAGGAGCCCCCGATCTTTAGAACAACGGCTTCCTTCTCTAATTCAATTTCCCCCTGAGGGGGGCATAAAGCGATCCCCTCTTTTATTTTCAACCGCGTTTTTTGGGATCTCGTCGACCTTTATTGAGTTCAGATCGCTCGTCATGATATCAACGGTGAATAAAACAGGGATGTATATAAATATTATCATTTATATTAAATTGGGGTAATTAGAATAAAACGGATGCTGTTATTATTCGAATAATATTTAAAAATTGAGGGATATCTATATTCACTAAGGTAATGGATGCGGCCGTAGAACGCTGTTCAAAGATAAAGAGGATATCTATCATTTAATGCCTCATTCAAAAGGACTCATCTCCAAAAGGTCCACGAAACCTTTTTAATACCCACTTTTCTTTTGAAGTTTACCTGATACCCATGGAGATGACGAAGAAGGACGAGTACGATTTCAAAAAAGCAATAGAGGAGATCAAGGATCTCAAGGGAAGAGGTACCGAGCTTATCTCGCTCTACGTACCTCCAGATAGAAACATC
>JAZKSH010000175.1:0-3454 GCA_036626195.1 Thermoplasmatota archaeon
CCTTTTCATCAGGACCGATGCTCTTCGATGAAATCTAGCTATATCCCTCTGGTCTACTCTATAATAAAAATAAACGTCTCCAGATTCTTGAAATGTTTTTTCTCTTTCCCAGGTCTCGTTGCCTCCTCCGCTCTTCTCGTAGTTTTTCTCTAATATCACCGCTCCTTCTTCACCCTGGGTGGTGTTATAATGGACGGTCACCTGCCCTATATGAAGGTCCGCTGTATCGGAGAGAACGAAATTTTCCGCCCTCCATACGAAATTGATACTTTCACCCTCTTCCACTGTGACTACATACCTATCTCCGGATGCGGACAAATTCGTTTCAGAATTATTAGCCGGAGGTGAGAGCGTGACATCCCAATCCTTGTTTTCCTTGTCAAAGGGGGACGATGATTCAGGATAGTGGGAGAACATCTTACTTTTTTGTGTTGAATTGTAGACCATAACGGCGGGAAGGAAGATCAGGATCCACACTACGATTAGAGCTAACAATTTTTTTTGGGTAGACCATCCTTTGATGGTCTTAATCGCCTTTCTAGGCAGATCCTTGTTAAATTCCATCGGGCTGATTTATAATTTAGTTGATTATAATCTTTTTTGTTAACTGGATGAGTGATATGCTTGGCAGTAGGAACGAATGGAAAATAATCGAGATAATTAATATCAGTAAATATTTAAATAGTAATCTCTTATTCTCTTCTTATGAGTTTGTGGCGTCTGCTTCCCTGATATATTTAATTATGGTAGATAATCCATGATATATACCATCGTGGTATTGTTTCTAGCTGGGTGGGGTGCCGGGGTAATCACCGGACTGATAGGAGCTAGCGCGGTCGCGCTGGTCGTTCCCGCTCTGATGATCTTTTTGAATTACGAGGCATACGTAGCTATCGGTATAGCCTTGGCGATTGACGTTTTTGCCTCTTCAGTGGCCGCTTACACTTATGAAGAACATGGAAATACTGATCTGAGAGCCGGACTGCAGATGGCGGCCGCCTCTGTTACCGGTGCGTTTCTCGGAAGTTGGCTTTCCACACCTATTCCCTCTCCCAGCCTCGGAGGGACGAGCGGTTTTATAACTTTATGTATCGGAATCGCGTTCCTCGTCGAACCCAGCACGGAGACCGGGAAAAACTTTCAGGAGATGGAAATAGTAAAAGCGGTGAAAAAAAGACTTCAAAAGAGAAAACATTTATCCTCTATCCTACTGGGACTAGGCATCGGGATCGTGGCTGGGGTAATAGGAGCCGGAGGTGGGTTGATGTTCCTGATCGCTCTCGTTGTAGCTTTAGATTTTCCCATCCATAAAGCCGTGGGCACGTCGGTCATAATAATGATATTTACCGCATCGTCAGGAGCTATCGGCCATATATATTATGGGGATATCATGTTGACAGCTATCATCATAGGCAGCATCGGTGGAGTGATCGGCTCTAGATCCGCTTCTACATTTGCAAATCTCGCAACTGAAGAACGATTGAAAAGGACGGTAGGAGTTGTCTTCATGCTGATGGGAGGAGCATTGTTCGTAGCGGAGGTTGTATTGTAGAATTCAGCTTATCCTTTCCTTTTTTATCTGGATAGCGCTTTCATAAACTTCTTCTAATTTTTTTCCACATTCTAAATTATCGAGAGGTATATCCTTGATGAAGTTATTATTTATCTCTTTCTCGGATCGCAATACCTTGAGAGTTTTCTCAGCACAATCTTTGGGGTCCTCTTGAAAGAGCAATCCGTTGTTCCCATGATCTATTATATCCGGGATCACCCCGTGATCTAATCCGACCACCGGTGTTCCGGTTGCCAGCGACTCCAACATCACCAGCCCTAGGGTTTCAAAGGTCGATGCGATAAGAAAAGCATCGGCAGCAGCGTAGTATTTGGGAAGATCCTTTTCGGGAACAAATCCCGTAAAAGTTATGATATCATCCAAGCCTTTCTCGGCAGCGAGGTTTTCATAATAAGATTTTGCCGGCCCGTCGCCGACGATGAAAAACCTCACGTCCGGTCTTTCTTGTTTTATGTGGGGGAGGGAATCTATAATCAACTCTAGATTTTTTTCTCTAGCTATCCTGCCCACGTGGAGAAGCATGGTTTCGTCTTCTAGACCCCATTTTTTTCGGATAGATCTCCCGTCAACGTCCTTGTTGTATCGACTTCTATCGATCGGCGGAGCAACAACGGTGGAGTTATGCATATTCGAGCATCTTCCCTTTAAATCCTTCAAAGTCTTCTCGCTCGGAGCGATGACCGTGTCGCTCCTTCTCAATAGATATCGTAAATATATCCAAGCTAACCGCTCCAATAGATTATCGGGTAAATGCACTGGGGAATAATGTAGAGCGTCAGTAACCCAGGTGTGGAAGTTGAATATGCAGGGTAATTCTAAAAATTTTGAAGCCACCATGGCTCTTACAGCCATAAAACCCATACCATGGTTATGAACAACGTCGATATCTTTTTCCAAAAGTAGTTCTTGAGTTCTCCCGGTAGGATAGATAGCCATCCTGTAATCGGGATATGGACTGAATCTTTTAGATTTGAAAAAGAAAACGTTGTCATCTTTTTCCGAAATCTTATTTTCTTCCCCGGGGGCGAAAACATAAACCTGGTGGCCTAATTCTTCTAGACTTTCTCTGAACTGTATGATAGAATTGACGACGCCATCTTTCGTGGGCAGCCATGTGTCGGTAACCATCGCGATATTCATCTTCGGCCTCCGGATAGTAAAAACATTTAGGAAGTGATCTTCCCGTACTGTGGATTTAAGGGCGGATTATTCTTTGTAGCGTTTTAAAAGGTTTGTATATATAAAGATGTTGGACGACTGTAAGGGATGCCCGACTCGGATAACCTACTCGCAAGATGAATAGCTATCCTTTTTCATCTTTCCGCGACAAATTTTTAAGGGTAGATTTTACATTACATCTCTTGAGAAGAGAGCGAAAGGAGAAACGATGATGGGTCAAAAAAACCATAAAGTTTTCTGCATAGGTCTCTCTAAGACGGCTACGACCAGCCTTACCAAAGCTCTCCAGATATTGGATTATAAGGCAAATCATTTCCCTATAAGGCTGTTAAAATACAATAAAGAGGGTTTAGGATTAGACTTTTCAGGAGCCGAGAAGTATGACGCCCTCTCCGATCTACCGATTGTGAGATTTTACAAAGAATTAGATAGAACCTTCCCGGGGTCCAAGTTCATACTCACCACGAGAGAGTTAGAAGAATGGTTAGATTCCTGCAGCCGTCATTTTTGGCCTGGACAGATACTCAAAGGTGACTTCTGGTTCAATCGCCTTCACGAGGATATTTATGGAGCTATAGATTACAACGAGGAAAAATTTAGAAAAGCTTACAAACAACATAAAGAGGAGGTTCTCTCGTATTTCTCGGGAAGAGAGGACGATCTTTTGATCATGGATATAACCGACGGAGAAGGTTGGGAAAA
>JAZKSH010000176.1:0-3441 GCA_036626195.1 Thermoplasmatota archaeon
TTAAATCGGTTTTTGTCATGCCACGAAGACTTTGAAGAGGACCCTTAACTCTTTATGGCCTACATGGTTTTGCTTTTTCTTCTCACTCTATGCGCTGAACAATTGACCGCTCTTTTCCATAAATTAAATATCATGCCGGGCCAATCCGAAGAATATGTTCACGCAGGAAGATGGTGAAAAGGCGGTAAAGATGGCTCGTAAAGCCGTAGAGAGTGCGGTGAAAAAAGAACCGATGCCGGAGATGGATATCCCAGAAAAGTTCGAAAAGGAGATGGGTGCTTTCGTCACGATAAACAGGTATCCGTCGGAAGATCTCAGGGGATGTATCGGCTACCCGGAACCCAGGTTCAAGTTGAAGAAGGCGATCAGAGACGGGGCAAAGAACGCTGCGATGCAGGACCCACGATTTCCACCCTTGACAGAAGACGAACTCGATTCCATAGTGATAGAAGTGAGTTTGCTGACTCCACCCGAAGAGCTGGATTTCGACAGTCCGGAGGAACTCCCGAAAAAGATAACATGCGGAAAGCACGGGCTCATCGCTTCCAAAGGTGGAAGAAGAGGCCTCCTGCTTCCGCAGGTACCGGTGGACCAGGGCTGGGACGAAGAGCAGTTTCTGGATCATACCTGCCGGAAAGCTGGACTCAGACCCTCAGACTGGAGAAAAGGAAACTGCAGCTTCGAGATATTTGAGGGAGTGATATTCGCCGAAGAAGAGCCCCGCGGCGAGATAGTCCAAAGAGATATAGGTAAAGATGATAATTAAAGGCACCGCGTACATCCAAGGTGACTACGAGAACTGCTACATCGGTATCGAAGAGGGCAAGATAGATTTCGTTAAGAAGAGCTTGAAGACCACTGAAGAGGTAAAAAAGCTGGAAGGCGTTATACTGCCCGCGGGCACCGACCTGCACGTTCATTTTAGAGACCCGGGGATGACTGAAAAAGAGGACTTCTACACTGGGTCGGTCAGTGCGGCCTGTGGGGGCATAACTACGGTTATGGACATGCCCAACACTGAACCGCCGACCGACAGTTACTCCAGGCTGAAAGAGAAGATAAAGATAGGCGAGAAGAAATCCGTGATAGATTTTGGACTCTACGGACTGCTGAGCGATGATGTAAAGAAGATGAGCGAGCTCACCGATTTTTTCAAAGTGTATATGGCTCCGTCGACCGGCGCCGAGAGCTTGGAAGAGGAAGAATTGGCCGATCTCCTGCGGAAAGCTGGATCAAATAACTGTAGCGTCGCCTTCCACTGTGAAGATAGGGAACTTTTTAACGAGACCTCAGAACAGAATCTTACCGGCTACAATGAACATCGTCCGTTGAAAAGCGAGTTGAAGGCCGTCGAGAGTTTGAAAGATATGCCTGGAAAAGATAAGTACATCTGCCACCTGACGTCAGAAGGATCTTTGAAGAGAGCGAAGAGAAACGATTATACCTCCGAAGTCACGCCGCACCACCTTCTGCTGAGTGTAGAGGCGTTCCTCGGCCCATATGGAAAGGTGAATCCCCCTCTCAGAAAGGACACTGAAAGATACCGCCTCTGGGAAGCCTTTGAAAGGGATGAGATCGACATAGTTTCTAGCGATCACGCCCCCCACCTGGAAGAAGAAAAGGAGGATTTTGAGGAAGCTCCCTCGGGTGTTCCCGGAGTCGAAACTTTATATCCCCTGCTCTTGAACAAGGTCGCTAGAGGCAAGATATCGATGTCCACGGTCATAGAATCTATAGCGTTGAATCCCGCCGAAAGACTAGGGATAAAGAAGGGCAGGATCGAAGAGGGATATAGAGCCGATCTGATAACTATCGATTTCAGAGATAGCGAGGCCATCCAATCCGAAAACCTCCATCACAAGTGCGGATGGACACCGTTCGAGGGATTTCAGGGTATATTCCCAAAGACCGTTATGTCCAAGGGAGAATTCATCGTGGACGATAAACAGTTCCTTGGAGAAAAAGGCCGAGGAGAATATCTAAAGAGAAGAAAAAACATATAATAAGCAATAGGATACCGGATAAGATAGGAGCGTGGAAGATTGGAAAAAGAGATCTATGTGGAAGACCTGGTAGAAGGAGACGAGGTAAATGAAAGATTCGCCATAAAAGAGAAGACGCCTCCTAAGGAATATACCAAAGGATGGTACTTCAGGCTGATGGTGGGCGATAAGACCGGCAAGATCCCTCTTGTCTACTGGGGAGGAAACGAAGAAAAGATGGTCCGAAGATTGTATGATGACCTTCAGGTCGGCGACGTCATAGAGGCGAATGGAGTTGTGAGTTCGTACAAGGGCGAGGAGCAGATATCGATAAACGAAAAAGAGCTGCACGGAATAGACAGGCTGAAGTGCGGCGAATACGAAGCGGAGGAATACATCCCGTCTACAGAAAAGGATATAGACGAGATGTTCACCAAACTACTTCAACTGACGAGGACCATAGAAGACGAAAGACTGTACGACCTGGTCTCTTCCTTCCTAAAAGACGAGGATTTCGTTGAAAGATTCAAGAAAACTCCTTACAGCAAAAAGTATTCCCACAATCACCTCGGAGGTCTGTTGGAACTCACCCTGATAGAGAGCAGAATAGCCGATAATCTCGCCGATATCTATCCTGAACTCGATAGAGACCTGCTTTTAACTTCCGCCATCATACACGACTTCGGCAAGATCAGAGAGTACAATACAACCACCTCTATAGAGCTGACGAACGAAGCTCAGATGGTGGGCCATACGGTCATCTGTGAGAGGATGATAAAAGAGAAGGTCGACGAGATGTCGGATTTCCCCGAAGAGTTGAAGTTGAAACTATCCCACATAGTTCTTTCACATCACGGGGATTACGAGTGGGGCAGTCCCAGGAGTCCGAGGATCGAAGAAGCCGTCGCTCTGCATCACATCGATCTTCTAGCGGTGAGGTTGAGCGGTTTCATCCAGGCCAAAGAGGAACTCGAACCTGAAGACGAAGAGATGATCTACGTATCGAAAGAAGGGGTGAAGAGACCGATATTCAACAGGTAGTTCTTTACTCTTCCTCCCCGCATACGTCGAAACCGCAGTCCTTCAATATCTCCACTTGGCTTTCTAGATCTTCGTACCACTGGCCCCACTTGCGCGAGATGTGTTCGGTCCAGCTGTAATCTTCGTAGGTGAATTCGTCTTCTTCGCTACCTTTTAACGATATCATCGCGTCCAGCTTACGATAATAACCCTCTCTTAAAAAGCCGTCGTCCATCTTTTCCATCGCAGCATCTACGTCTCCGCTGCTGAGTTCAGGGTATTCGTCTTCAAACAGAAGAAAATCTATCGGATAGCGTTCTCTTACGGGTGGATCTTCTGCGGGATAACCCACCACCAACTGGACCAAAGGAAATACTTTATCAGGAAGGTCGTACTTTTCCTTCAGGATCTTGGCGGTCCTGACTGGAGAGCCGAGAAA
>JAZKSH010000177.1:0-3440 GCA_036626195.1 Thermoplasmatota archaeon
CTATATCTTCGTTCTCTTCTCCCATGTAAGCCCTCTTCTTTAGCGATGATAGTATAGGTTAAATCCTATATATGTTTTAGGAGGATTATTCTACTGACTCCGATCACAGTTTCCCGAGGATGTCCCTACTCTATAGTGTCCATTGATTACTCATAACCTTCGGAAACCAAAATCTCAGACCGCGAGCAGGCCGCCGGGGGACGGCAACGGCTAGCAAAGTGCTCACCGGATAGGGAAGCGGCTGCACTCTATTGCTAGAGTTGCAAAAGAAGACTTTTTCAGGACATCACGGTCCTCTCAACGAAGGTTTTTTATATCTTAGAGTGAATAAGAGACCATGGCCAAGGGAGATTCGAGCGGGGACGACAGGTACTGGCAAAAAGAAGGAGATAGGACCTCGAGAAACATTCTTTTGACCTTTGTGACTCTCACTATAGTGATGGCGATTGTAGTGATATCTTTGGGTGTTTATACTTATGTTTCATGGCAAGAGCTCAAAAAAAGGCCAAACTTGAGAGCTCAAGAAGCTAGATTTGAGTTTCAGAATGCGACGGACGGGGAAGTGAACATCACGGTTCATCTGAGTTTACAGAACGAGGGAAGAAAAAAGGCAGCCGATCCCAAACTAGAATGGTTCATCATGAAACGAAATGTTTCCGAGGATGATATCGTATTCAAGGAGGGTAATAGATCACTCTCTTCTTTAAATAGTGGCGAAGAGAGAGATATCACTTTCAAAGTAGTTCTTTCCAAAGGTGAGTACAGGATAGCTTATCGGACCTATGAAGACGATCTGTTCACCTACGAAGGAAGACAAGATATCACGGTAACTCAAGAGGATATCGAAAGAGGTTCGACTGGACCAACAGATGAAGAGGACGGTGCGGGAGCAGGCGCCGGCGTACCGATGATCTCTACTCCCGTCATCCTTGTCATATTAGTCCTATGTGCAGTTCTCAGGTGGTGGATATACGATGAAAAGGACCGATGAGAGAGGCATGTCTGGAGCAGCGATCTTCATGGTGATCGTGATTATTTTTCTCATCCTACTGACCGGAGGGTTGACCTATACTTTATTGAAGATGGGGCCTGGAGATGAACCGAATTACGTCGTAGAGGACGTATATTTTAAAAAAGATGGATCCGACGTGAACGCGATGATCTTCGTGACAAATTTGGGAAAATCAAGAGGTAAAGGCGATATAGAATGGGAAGTCACCGAAGGAAATCGTTTAATAGACAAGGAAAACATATCATTCCAGATAGATGGTAGATCGACTGAACAGCTCGAAGTTTTTTTCGAAATCGGCGAGAGAGATAACTTCGAACTGCAGATCGAAGTTTACGATGGAGAGGAATTGATGGACAAGTATACAAAGAGCGTCTATTTATAGAAAACGGTCCACTGAAGAGCAGTGATAAGTATGCTGCAGGGTGTTGTAAGAGGGTAAAAACTCAGGGATGTACCAGCATGACCGTCAAAGGAGCTGGGTGGATGAGTCGGGGGTGGTCGCGTCGTAACTCTCCCTAAAATAAAGATAAGCGACTAACAAACTGTAGGGCGCTATGTTGCTGTTAACCCTCTTCATCCATGGTGAAAACACGGACGGCGGGTCTGAAGCTATAAAACCATAAAATTGATTTGATCCTCTCTATTTTGACATCTCTTTCACCCGTACAAAGATAAAATGAAGTTTACTTATTTCTTTTTCTATCTGTCTCTGTTTAGCCTGGGGTTTTAGACTTTCTCTCCACAGTTCTTACAATATTTAGAATCCGCATCTATCTTTGTGCCGCAGTGGTCGCACGTTTTCTTAGGTTCAGGAGGGGGCAGATTTTTGTTGTAACTTGGTCGAGACGGCCGAGGGGGAGGCTGCCGCGATCCTCTTTTAGATCTAGAGCGATTTCGCGGCTGCCTTTTCGCCTGTTCATACAGCTGCTTGACCATTTCCTCCTTTTTTATACCGTTGAAAACCACGTCTTTCCTGGTCCCGCCTAAGGATTCGAATTGTAAGTCCCCGAAGCCTAAGACGCTTCCTAAAAATCCTTGGGAATAGGTAACGTTTATGACCTTCTCAAGAGGCATTTTATCCGTGGTCCTATCGATTATCCCTTTGCTGGCATAGACATTCCTATTGGTAATTTTGTATTGGGGTCTTCGTGCTACCAAAATGATCCCTAAGATTATCAGAGCGATCGGTCCTCCGCATATGCCCCCACAGCATATTCTGGCAAAACTATCAGTATAGAAGAAGCTCAATCCAACAGAAGATAAAAGTAATATGAGGATAAAGATAGTAATCCGTTTCGTTTTTGTCGAGGAAAAAAAGCTAAAAAAGGATCCGTTCCCGCTCCAGACAACATATTCGTTTTGATCTAACATAATCCCATCTGGTTGTTGAGTTATACCCATCACCTTTTTTCGGTCGAAACTTTAATATCATCAGACTTAATATATCTTGCGTTGATAGAATCCGATCGGGTGCAAAAATTAGAAGTCCGAAATTATCGTGGGAAGGAAGTGAGATCTCCTATGGAGGAATGATAAATGAACTCAAGGTTGAACTTTTATTTAGATTTGGAGAGAAGAAGGTCCAAGACCCTTCCTAGGACTTTAGACAGAAAAAATACGGAGGGGAAGAAGAAAGAATCAAAAACAGAGGGCGAAGGAAGTAGAAGAAGTGCCGCCTCTTGATGATGAGCACCGCCGGGAGAAATGAATAGGAACTTTATCAGGGCGGGGAAGCGGCTGTGATATGCAAAAATAAGGGAATGGTTTCTTTTCACTCGTCCCACCGTTTCTTCTCGCAGTAGATCACTACGGTAACAATCTCGGCTAACAACAGAAGCAGTAAAGGTGAACCATGGAATGTCGTCTTCCTCAGTTAACTCAACAGTATAGGTTTCGTCTGCATCGAGCGTGAAGTTCAGATTAACATCTTCACTACCGCTGCGAATATCCCCAACTGGAGAAGATGGATAGGTGGGCTATTTTGACTTACTTTTCCGATGTTGAGAAAAAGTCCCCGGCCCTAAATCCTAAAATTTTTATACGGCGACGACCATCATAAAAGTAATGGAGCCTGGTAGAGAATGAAAACCCCTCTGCCATCGTTGGTAATAGGAATTGTAATTATTTTGTTGATCGGGGGTTTGGCGGGGGCGATGGTCCAACCTAGATTTTCTGCTGTGAAGAAAAGTGATGGCGGAGAGCTGTGTGATGCCGAATCGAATGTAAACCTGAGTTTTCCGGGCGGAGATGGAAGTGAATCCAATCCATATCAGATAACGAACTGGACGCACTTAGATGATGTTAGAAATAATCTATACGCGAATTACACGCTGATTAACGACCTGACCAATAAAACGGATGGATATGAAGAGGTCGTCAATACCAGTAACGGTTTCGAGGGAATCGGAAATTCATCGAGCTTTAACGG
>JAZKSH010000178.1:0-3416 GCA_036626195.1 Thermoplasmatota archaeon
TTTTGACTGATCTAGCAAGGTGCTTCTTCTTGAGAGCGTCTACCTCTCTATCGTGATAGCAGTTTATGTTGCATGCGAACGTTACAGTAAAGAAAAACAAGATACCGAAAAGCAAAAGGTCGATGTTGATCAACGCTGAGATGCTTTCAGCTGCGTAAAGAGGACCTAATAATATAGTGGCTAACGAGACCAGTTGTATCCTCCATCTGCTTATCTCCAGAAATGCTCTGATTCGTCCCACGGCGAAAGATAGAAGCAAGACTCTATTAAATCTTAGGCTTGATCTAAACCTATTTTTTCTCACTTTTTATCCCAATGTAGATCAAAAGTAATTTTAAGGAGAGGTGTACGTCTCCAATCCAAAGTACAGCTCGGATCTTTAAAGAAAATAAAAAGGGTTTAGAATTCTTTGTGGCAGAGCCACCAGTCGTAGCACTCGACTTCTCCCTTGTCCTCCTGTTCTTTCCTCTTTTCGATCTCTTTATCGCTGGAAGCCTAACTTATCTGCGATCTTACCCGTTCCATCTGCAATGATCGGGAATTCTATCTTCTCACCCATATTATCCTCGATCCATTCGGTCCACTTGAGATGACTGTAGACCTGATCTATACTCAGACCTATGAGTTCCGTATTCATCTCTCTGAACTTATCGTATTTTTTTTGGAAAGAGTAGAACTCTGTTGTACAGACGGGCGTGAAGTCACCCGGATGTGAAAAAAATAGAGAAAAGGAATAGTTTTTACTCGGTCAGTTCGTCGAGTCTTTCTTCTACTAACTCTAACTCTTCTTCAAGCTGATCTGCATAGGCTTTCAGTTCTTCTATTTCGTCCTCCTTGGTATAATCTCCATAGTAGGAACCCTCCGTTTCTGTTCTTACAGGTGCTCTCCTTACTGGCACAGGCCTTTCTATAGGGGCTCTTCGAGGTGGTGCTCTTCCAAATCCTCTCCCTCCACCTCTACCTCTCCCACCTCTGAATCCTCTGCCTAGACCTCTGCCTAGGCCGCGACCTCTACCTCTAGCTAGACCGCGACCGCCTCCTTTCGTGAATCCCGGGCTGTCAAAACCTGCACAGAAACCGAGTCCTCTTCCAGTCATCGGCCCTAAACCTTCAGGACCTGTTCCGTCTCCTCTTGGCATGTTTATCACATTATTACCATTATGAGAAGAAATATTTAAAATTTTCTCACATATGAGTAAAAATTTGATGAAATACAGTTTAATCTTTATCCCTATAGAACTCACACTTTCTCCTTTCACCAGTCTTGATGTAATGCCGGTAATGTTCTATCCATTTAGGTTCATCCGGTGCACCATCGATGAATTCTATAAATTTCTTCAGCTTATCTAACGTGCTTTTACTGATATGATGTTCCAATTCACATGCATCTAACTCCGCTTGGCCATCCTCGACCCCTATAATTTCTAAAAAATCAGCGATAGTTTCGTGCGATATCATCAAATTTTCAGCTATCTCTCTCCCCACTTTGGTCAACCTTGCGCCCTCGTATGGTTCATATTCTAGATAACCTTCTTCCTCCAACTTTCGTAACATCTCCGTTACAGACGGAGGTTTCACGTCTAGTTCTGAAGATATCTTTCCTGTCGTAGCCCGACCGTCTCTCTTTTCAAAGAGATAGATGACTTCTAGGTATTCCTCAAGGGTTTTTTGCTTCATCCTTGCAACCTCCATCCGGCTCTACGTTTTTGGAATAAAAGTGAGAGAAGTAAGGGTTTTTGAATGGACTCGTTCTACCTGTTCGTTCACTGAGTCAAATTTTCTCAGGATCAGATCTTGTCCTCACTTCCTCGTCATCTTGGTTCCGCACTCAGGACATTCCTTCTCATAACAGGGCTGGCCTCTTTGGTGTTCTTCTTCGTATCCACAATTGGGACAAACACATTTTCCACCTGGCCCATACCCTTTACCTTCCGGTTGTCGGCCGCGTCCTCCTTGTCCCGAGCCTTTTCCTGAACCTTGTCCAGATCCTCTACCTTTTCCAGATCTCATATTTCTCACCTTTTTGTCAGTTACACATATGAGTAAAAATACTTAAATCTTTCCACCAAGGAGTTTTGATCCCTGTAAGCACCGGTACATCTAACTAGGTCCGAGGTTCACCCGAATGAAAGTCCCGAGTCATATAGCTTGTCCCCTACAGTATTCAAGATGAACACTGCTCCAGACAGGAGTATTATAGTAGGGCCGGCGGGAGTATTCCACTGATAAGAGAGCCACAAACCGGAGAGGATGAAAACTAAAGACAGTATGACCGAATAGACCATCACCTTTCTCATATCGTGTGTGACGGAACTCGAAATCGAAGCGGGGATCGACAACATCGCGATTACCAAGATAATTCCTACGAATTTTATCAGGAAGACGATAGAGAAAGCGATCATGATCAACAGTAAGATATACACTAGATTCGTTTTTATCCCCACAACCTGCGAAAATTCTTCATCGAAACTCACCGCCTGCAATCTATGATAAAACAATACTACGATAATAACTATTGTTAGAGCCAAACCACCTAGAAGATAGACATCAAAAGTTCCGATCATCAACAGGTTTCCGAATAAGAAGCTGGCAGGACTCGGTAAGTAACCCGGAGTGATATGATAGAAAAAAGCTCCTATCGCCATACCTAAAGCCCATATGATCCCGATCGCGGTGTCTTCTCGCTGTATCTTTTTCCTCCCGAGATAACCCACACCTAACGCGGAGGTGATAGCGAATAAAAGCGCACCGAGGAGAGGATTGATACCAAAGTAAAACGACATCCCCACTCCTCCAAAAGAGGCGTGGGCTACGCCGCCGCTTATGAATACTATCTTCTTTACGACCACATAAGTACCGATTATACCGAATATGATCGAACCCAGGATACCTGCGTAGAGCGCGTTCCTCATGAAAGCGTACTGTAACATCTCGAACATTTTTAGTCTTCCTCCTCCGAGGGCATCTTATGTTCAAAAACCCGGTGGGGATGTCCGTGAGCGACCAGATCGACCGGGCACTCATAAGACGCTTCGATCATCTCGGGCGTCAACTCGTCGGAACCGTGATAGATAAGATACTGGTTCAGGCACGCCACTTCATCTACATAGGAAGAAATTACGCCTATATCGTGAGATACCAGGATTATGGTCATGTTCTTTTTTTTATTCAGCTTTTGCAAGAGTTCATATATGTTTGTCTGAATCTTCTCGTCTATACTCGCAGTGGGTTCATCCAAAAGTAAAATTTTAGGTTCGGTAGTCAGTGCCCGCGCTATTAGGACCCTCTGCTGCTGTCCTCCAGATAGTTCCGATATCTGCCTGTGCTTGTACTCCTCCATATTTACCATCTTCAGAGATTCTTCGGCGATTTTCTTGTCTTCCTTGGAATAGAAGGGGTTCCAGCCGAGCTCTCCC
>JAZKSH010000179.1:0-3338 GCA_036626195.1 Thermoplasmatota archaeon
AGTGACATCATAACCTCTTCTAACTAATTCAATGGAATGTCTTCCCGTTCCGCAGCATAGGTCAAGTATCTTCATATCCGGTTCTAAATCAGCTAGTGATTCTATTTTACCGATCTCTTCCGGAGCTCTCTTTATTTCGTCTATATTATAAGGCGAGTCTTTCCAGAACTCTTCATTCTCATACCAAGCTTTTTCTGAACTCATCTCAATCCCTCTCTTAACAGTGAAACGATAGCCCGGGGCGGATTCGAACCGCCGTAACAGGCTCCAAAGGCCTGTATGATTGACCGCTACACCACCGGGCTTCTACGAAGTGCGAGGTAAGTAGGAATCTTTGATTCCTACGCACCACCGGGCTATTATGGAGTAAAGTGGCTACCCGTAACCACAACTATCTAAAATATATAATTGTTTTCAAAGGGAAAACAGAGTCACTCTTGCTTTATGGAATGGATTATCTCTTTTAATTTCCCTTTTATCTCTGATGATTCCTCGAGTACAGTTCCTGTTACGATGATATCGGCTCCCGATCGAGCCAGTTTTACAGCCTGCTCCGGTTCTCTTATTCCTCCACCTACGATCAACGGGATATCTATGTTCTCTTTACATGACTTGACCATCTCGATAGGGACTGGATCAGGAGCGCCAGAACCTGCTTCGAGATATAAAAGTTTCATTCCCAAGTATTGAGCGGCTAGGCCAAAACTAACCACCTTTTTCGGATCATCTCGGGGAATCGGATCGGCATTGCCGACTTCGCCCACGGCCATCCCGGGTTCGACTACAACGTAACCCATGGGTAGGGGTTGTATACCAGTCTTTTTTATGTAAGGTGCGGCCCGGACCTGTTCTCCGATCACTTTGTTAAGGTCTTCAGAATTCAGCATACTCATAAAGTATATAGCGTCGACATGAGGAGAGATCGCCCCCGCTTCAGTAGGGAAGTGGATGATGGGTAGTTCTATCTTTTTCTTCATTGTTTTAACGGTTCTATCGAGTTTTTCCTGGGTTATTCCTGTTGACCCCCCGACCATGACCGCGTCACTACCGGCTACTTCCAACGCCAAACCTAGATCGGCAGATTCTTCTGGGCTCTGTTCGTCGGGATCTATCAAGCCCATGTGGAGCGTTTCTTCGTCTATCTTTTCCAGCAGATAATCCATTACTTTCATGTTAGGCCTCCGATTAGGAAAGCTACGAGAGCGACTACCATCGCCAATTTGATGAATTTTTGAGTCCTCTCTGCTGACTTTAGTAATAGGAGGGAATATATAAAGATTGTATCCGCGATTATAACTATCCCGAGGTAAGAGATAGGCAGTAGGTCAAGTATGTATGGAAACGGAGACAAAGCCACCGCGAAGACGACGAACAAAAGAGCGGTCCTTTTTGCGGTCTCTGGCCCTACTCTCATGGGGAAAGTGTTTCTATCCAGATCTCCTTTAAGATCCTGTATATCTTTCATTATCTCCCTCCCAACGGAGGATAGGAACGCTAGAACTCCCAGGATGACAGGTAGGAATAGCTTTCCGTATATGGACCCTCCAAATATGAACAGCATCCCGGTCAAACCCGAGATCATGAGATTGCCCGCAAATCCTTTCTTTTTGAAACGGAGTTCGTAGGTTACCAATAAAGTCACAGCAGAGAGAACTATGATCTGGGGCAAGTAGAGAGGGAGTAAAAATGAGAGTATGACACCGATGCCGAACATGGTTTCGGAGAAAATCAAAGCGCTCTTGGGACTGACTTCGCCTGAAGGGATGGGTCTGTCTGGGTGGTTGATCTCATCCGTTTCCCTATCCATGTAGTCATTGAGAACGTTGCCTCCAGCGGTGAAAAAGAATACTATGAGCATGCCGATGATAGTTAGTAATATGGTCCCGGATGAATCTATCCCTACACCATAAAGGGTGATAAGGACTATTGGAATACTCAAAGTGGAGATAGAGCAGTTTATAGGTCTCATCAACCTTATCATCGGTTTGATATTGGCCATGGTGGTTAACGGCGATATGTAGGAAAGGCGGTAGTTTTATATTTTTGGCAGATTTCAAGGGTTTTGAACAGTAAGACTTTAATACAAAATCTTGTTTTGTTATCCCGAACTGCCCTGGTAGTGTAGTGGCCCATCATGTGGCCCTGTCGAGGCTGCGACGCGGGTTCAAATCCCGTCCGGGGCGCTTTTTCTTTTGCTCTTTATTAATATTTATTTAAAATAAAACTAATTATACATATGTTAGAAATCTTTATCAAATATAATTTTAATATATTATTTTAAGGTATATTCATATCATTTATTTTCAATTTTTGTTATAATTATATTTATCCTAGCGATTACAGCGTTCCCGTACGATTCTTTCCGGATCTTTCGAAGAAGAAGATCCGCTACTTTCGACCTCCCCTCCTCATCTTTCCTATATATATTCTCTACTAAAAATAGCATCTATGCTATGGGATCTGCCGAAAAACTCGAGAAAGGCAAGATAGAGGTCATCGAGGGAGAAGAGCATAGGCCCGTTTCGTCTTCAGCGGTAAAGATCGTAGGGTCACATGATGGCATCGCTATCATAATGGACGGAAGCAGCACTGTAGATCCTTATTTCATGGTGAGTGAATGTAAGAAGAAAGGCTATGATGAAAGACAAATATTGAAGAAGATAATAATCTCGAGAGCATTTACGCCGTATCAATTCGTAGACCTGCTTGAAAAGGCGGAAAGGATCTTAGAGAGAAAACATATTATATTTATGGGCGCTGTAACCATAACATCGCTGTTCGAAGACGAAGAGATGAACGAGGTTGAGATGAGATGGACACGGACGAGAGCGATAAAGAAGATAAAGAGTTTGGTGAGGGAAAAAAACGTATACAGTGTGATAGTGGATCCTGAGACCAATATATTCTAGACGGTTTGAGGGATAAGAAAGATGAAAGAGAATGGTCTAAATATCAAAAAATTCAAAGAGTGGATAACCGCTTCTAGAAGACGAACGATAGTTGTAGTGGTTCTCGTTGTCGTTTTATTGATCATCGGAAGTTTTCTTACTTGGGCCTTAACGCCAAGAGGACCGATGGAGGAAGCTTTAGAAGCTCTAGAATCGGATCAAGAAGTAAGTGTAGAGGCTTCATCAGATCGACTGGTATTTGAACCTAACAACCAAGAGTTCGATAAGGGCTTTGTTATATATCCGGGAGCTCGAGTCGATTTCAGGTCTTACACGCCTACAGCACGAGGGATAGCCGCGGAAGGTTTTCTAGTAGTGGTGGAGAAGATGCCTTTGAACCTTGCATTTTTTGAACAGGATGCCGCGGCCGAAGTTATAGAAAAGTATCCA
>JAZKSH010000180.1:0-3318 GCA_036626195.1 Thermoplasmatota archaeon
TTCATCCCATTTTAGGTCTATTCGCCCTTCTCCTATAACACTAAATCCTTTCCTTTCCCGGCTCTCGCCTTCGGTCTCGCCTTCCGCATCTTGTTTTTCGCCTACCATTTTTCTCACTTCTCACTAATACATATATGGTAGGTTGTATTTAATACTTTCGCCGTATAGGGATTATTGATAAATGCAGGAATAGAGGAATGTCCGATTATGTGTGGAATCCGACTGTGAGAAAAAGAGGGGGTGGCGGGCCTTGTTGGATAGTTAGCAAGGGAGAACCAGGAGAGGACCCGAGGGCCCAGCCCGCCAGAGGTAAACGAACTATCATGATTCACGGTATATCAACTCCTTCAGTTTATTGATTATTTTATCTACGGCGTTGAAATAGTAGGCAAGGGTGGTTGCTATCGGGTTTGAAAAAGCCAGAGCGGTATCGTAAATGGCATTGTCCATCTTATTATCGAAGGTGTCCAGTTCTTCGATATGTTCTTTGTATCTTCTCAGTTGTTTTCCGGTTTCATCGTTTCTCGTTCGAAAATCGATATTTGATTTTAGGTCAAGGATTACGTCGTGTATTACTGTGGGGTTTTTTCTGTGTTTGAGTTCATGGCGGAGAACCCAATCATGGGCTTCGGGGTACTGTTTTAGCCTTTCGTCGATTATTATAGAATCTCTAGAGGGATTATAACAATTTATCTCGTGGTCCACGTACTGCACCGTGAAGTTTTCCTGCGATTTCGATCGGGTTATCAGTTTTTTCAAGTCCATATCACATCACCCCTTGGAGTATCAATATTATGGCGAAGAGTATGGATCCTAAGAACATAAGGAGGATAGATAGTATCATGAGGAAGCCGATTATCGTCTCGGCGTAGTCTATGTAGCGCCTATTCATATCTTCCTCACCCCTTTCAACAGGACTTTATGCGATCGTCTGTCCTCTATCGCAACGCCTGTCTCGCTGCACTGGCGGCACTTGAATTTCTTTGTGATCGTGGCGGAAGTGCCGTTCTTCTTTTCGATGAGCTTAAGACCTCCTCCACATACGCAGATATAATCGTTCTGGCTAATCATATTTTATCACCTTCGATTTAGAACAGCGCCGGCATATTTTGAGGACTTTTCCTTTCCTTGTTCGGCTGCCGGCGACAAGCCAGTTATGACCGAAGAGATAGCATTTTATCCTTTCTATCATAATAAAGCCACCACCTTTTTCAAACGGGTTTTTTCATCTTTTTTTATAGTAATGTATCCCCAGTTGGCAAGGTAGCAATTCTGAGGTACCTCTTTTTTTACACCGTGTACTTTGTTCAGGTGGTGTCTGAGATCCGTCAACCTATCGAAAGGTACTTCTCTATCACAATCGTCAAGCTGACAAAAATAGGGTCCGTCGCAGCACTCCTTCACCATTTTACCACCTTCCGGTATCTCCCTCTTTTATCGGCCTTGAAGGTCGGGCGTTTTTTCTCCAGACTCGAAAAATCTGGTTCATCGTTCAATTCGCGACCTTCATGCAAGTTCGTACACCCCTTTTTCAGTTTCGTAGATTTGTCCGTTGTTTTTCATCCTCTCCAGTTCTTTCTCGACTTCTTCGTCCGGTGCATCTACATTTTCGATTATCTTTTGCTGCTTCACGCCATCGCTGCCGGTCTTGTAGGCTTTTATAGCCTCCCTGACTTCCTTGATGAGTGTTCTATCTCTGGACGTGTAACCAGTCATGACGCTGTCTATATCTATCTTACCTTCAGAATCCGTGCTGACTTCTTTGAGGAAGTAACCGAAGACCTCTATCGCCCGTTTTGCATCCTCGTGTTCTACCTCCTCTGATAATCTGGATCTGGCGGAGGCTTCGGCCATCCTGTGAAGGGTGTCGAGCTGACGGGGTGTGATCTTCACGGAGTCGTCCGATTCCCTCCTCAGTTCATTATAGAATTCTATTATCTCTTCCTGCGATTTTTTGGAATGGTCGGGTCTTATCCTGCGTGCGTAGGCGACATACTTCCTTATCAGTTCGTCGTCTAACTCTCCCATCGTGTCTGAACCTTTGCCCTCGCGCCTGTGCATCGCTGCTATGTGTTCCGTCTTCTTCCTGTCGTGTTCCACATCATTGTTGGGTTGATCCAGTATCGGGAATATCAGGTCGAAGCGGTCCACGAGCGATGGGTGTATATCTATCTGGTTCGATATTTCGTCGTGGATGTCGAATCGGCCGTACTTCGGATTTCCAGCGGCGAGTACAGCGGTCCTAGATCGTAGAGTCATGGTCTTCCCTGCCTTCGCTATCGGTATGGACTGGGCAGTCCCCATGGCATCATTCATATGTTCTCTGTCATCCTCGCTCATCTTGTCCAGTTCGTCTATACAGGCTATACCTCCGTCGCAGAGGGGGAGAACGCCGGCCTCCACGGTCCATCCGCCGATGTCTTCATCTTTCACCACGGAGGCAGTCAGGCCGACACCGCTGGAACCTTTACCGGATTCGTACATCGATTTTGGAGCGAGGGCAGCGAGGGAGTGAAGGAGTTGGGATTTTGCCGTACCAGGATCGCCGACGAGGAGGATGTGTATATCCCCTCTTTTCGGAGAACGCTTGACCATCTTCCTGACGCCTCCGAAGAGTTGGAGGGTTATAGCCTGCTTGACCTCCTCCATGCCGTAGATATCCGGGGCTATGGATCTGTATATCTTCTCGAAGACGTCCTCTTCTTCCTTCATCTTTTCGATTTTTTGGATGTCTTTCTCTGAGAGTTCTATGGCTGAGAAAGTCCTCTCCTTGATCTCTATGTTGTTCACTTTGAGGTATTTTTTATAGGTATCGGAATTTTTATTTTTCTTTTTGAGTTTTAGTATCGAGTTAAGGTCCACTCTTTCGCCACCTGTAAGTTCTCCGACCAGATCGTTTTTGAGGACTGCGACTATACTGTCGGGCTGCCTGCCGCCTTCGAGCTTTTCCGTCGGCTCCTGGACTTTTATCTTCTGGATATCTTCATACTCGGATCGATTTTCATCAAGGATGAAAGTGGTTTTGTTGCTGTTCTTTCCGCAGCTCGGACACTTGTTTGGGTTCTCTGGATTTTCGACTTCTTTGAATCCGTGGTTGCAACGCTTACAGGTGTAGACGGCTTTCTTGAGTTTGGCCTCTTTTTCACCGACATTTCGGATTATACCCGGGATCTTGAGGAGTTTGTTCTTATCTGACTGTCTGAGGTTTGAGATCGATTTTTTGGTGTTCTTCGGGAGGTTTTTGAACCTCATCTTGGGTTTTGCCCCGTCCATCATGTCGAAGATGACACTGTTGGCGATTTCGATGGCGTCTTCTGC
>JAZKSH010000181.1:0-3296 GCA_036626195.1 Thermoplasmatota archaeon
ACTCTCTATGAGGGGAAGAGGAAGGGAGTTTTGCAGTGAGTTCGGGGTTGAGTAGTCGGCAACGTGAATGAGAAAAGCCCGCTAGACAGCGAAGTCGTCGGAACGCCGCCTTTCACGCACATCCCTATCGTTTTGTTCTCGTCGAGCCACGAGCGTGACTGCGATATGCTCACGCTGACGGCCAGCATCGGTGTCCTCCTTACATGCTGGATATAAGGGTTAAGAGATAAAATACTTTCGGAAGTGACAATTATTTTCGGTATCGCTATCAATTTCAATAATATCTTTTACCCTCTCTATAAATCTCTCATATTCCTCAAAAACTTACTCTTTACGGTGTCCTCACAAGTGAGTTACTAGTAAAAAGAAAAATTTCTTTCCAAAAAGAGAGGGGTTGATCTCGTGCCTAGAAAACGAAAAAGTTGGTTTTTTCGGTGAGCTTTAAAACCTTAGAAAGAGCCATCGGAGGGATTTGAACCCTCGACCTGCTGATTACAAGTCAGCCGCTCTGCCGAACTAAGCTACGATGGCGAATTTGTATGAGCCGAGTAGATTAAGAGGTAGCAAGTTGGAAATACTTTCCGACGAGCTGCCCAACTCAGCTACCTACTTACACACAGTGATATACCCACCTATCTACATCTATAAAATAAATTTTCCGGCCGCTGATTATCGGGTTCAGCGAGGCGAGAATTTCCCCCTCATCGAAAGCTTTTTATGTAAGACAATTACTAATATGTAATACGGTAGTAACTTATTCAAGGATTATCGACTCTCGATTATTACCTATGGAAAATATTTATATAATGCCTACAACGTATGTAGTATGTCCTACATTCGCCTTAAAGATGTGCGACGTAATGTCCTATTGTAGGACATTCGTCTGATCAAGGTGTTTATACGATGGAAAAGAAAATCTCTTTGCGGGTGTCCGACGAGGACCTAGAAGTCATCGACTCCTTCATAGCGAGACATGAGTTCAACAACCGCTCTGAATTCCTGAGAGAAGCGGCACTGGACTACATAGACAGATACAGCGAACCGACGGGCCAAGAGGAAGTGCCAGAAAGGATCAAACTCCCCAAGAAGCTCAAGAACAGCATTTGTTATCTCATCAAAATGGGACACTACAACGACTGGCAGGACGCTATCCATGAACTCGTCAGAGAAGGGCTTCTAAAAGAAGATGTAGAACAACTAGAAGATCAATACGATGCAGTGAACGCGTTGAGCAGTAAAATGGAAATCAATAAAAGCATAGCTAGAGAAGAAAATGAATACATGCGAAAGTGAAACCACCTTTGTGTAGGATAAAAGAATAAAAGATCGGAGGAAAAAAAGATATGGATGCAAAAAGCCCCGAATACCCTTCGCCCGAAAGCGAGTTCCTTGATGAAAGAGCTGGGGAGATAGTGGATGCACTCCTATATGAGCCGAACTTACACGTGATAGGTGTAGGCGGCTGCGGCTGCAATACTATCGAGCACATAACGGAACAGGAAATAGACAACGTGAAGACTATCGGGATAAACACCGATGAACGAGTACTCGAAGATCTGAAAGCCGACCGACAGATGCTCATAGGAAAGGATCTGACGAACGGAGATGGAACCAATGGAGATCCCAAGGTAGGGAAACGAGCAGCTCAACAGAGCGAAGAACAGATCTTGAAAAGCATAGACGAATCGGATATGGTCGTAATAGTGGCTGGATTAGGTGGGGGCACCGGCAGTGGTGCTTCCAAGGTGATTGCCGATCTGGCAAGAAGGAACGGTAAGATGGTGTTCACCTATGCGGTGATGCCGTTTTCTGTGGAAAGTGAAAGAAGACACAAGAGAGCAGAAAACGTACTGGACCATCTATCGAAATTGAGCCATGCAACAACCGTCTTCGATAACGACAAGACTTTGGCCCAGGAAGGCCAATCTATGAAAGACGCCTTCGCCATGGCGGACAAAATGCTTTACGAGGTTGTCAAAAACCTCCAAATGGATTATATCACGGAATTCTTTGAGGAAATAGGGCTCGATGCAACGGACCTGTCCGAAACCATTTCTGAAGTTGAAGATGAGGAGGAAGAGGAAAAAGAGATAAGTGAACCCCCTGTTCTAGAAGCGCTGAAATACGTGGAAGAAAATGTGGAGGAAGAACAACAAGAAGAACAGGTCGAGGATCACGTGGAGGAACCAAGATTGGACGACTTCCTTGAAAATTATGTGCATTGAATTTTCTGGCACAACCCTCTTCTTCTTCTTCTTTTTTATTTTTCTCTCGTAGTTCTCTCTTGAGATACTGCTATTTTTACTCCTTTGCCTTTAAAACTCAAGAGTTTACCTCTATCGATATTTTTAGAAAACCTTCACCTTAGAAGCTATCGAGAGGAGACTATCTGCTGAGCGAAGTGTGTTCTCCGGTTTTGACCTTTATGTCTTCGGGGTCTCGGTCCCAACCTTCTTTAGTGTATTCTTTTTCGACGATAGTGGTAATACCGCCTCTTACGTTCCAATCGCCTCTAACCTTCATATACTTAGGAGAGACCGCCTCTACTAGGTCGTTCAAAATTTTGTTAGTTGCTGCCTCATGATATATCTCCTCATCTCTATATCCTACAAAATAGTATTTTAGGGATTTTAACTCTATCAATAAGTCATCGGGTATGTAAGTAATAGAGATGGTAGCAAAGTCGGGCTGATCCGGTTTTCCGGGACACAGGCAGGTGAACTCAGGACATATTATCTTTATCCTGTATTCTTCTTCATCGTATTCATTCTCAAGAGTTTCGAGTTCCATGTTATCCTCTTATCTTGAGATAAAGCGCTCAATAAAATTCTTTCTATTTGAGATCGAATAAAGCATTAACTTTAGCCAATTTCTCTTAAAGATTTAAATAGGTCTCTCATCTATATACGGTTCCTCGATTTGATAGATACTATATATGATCGAAGGTTAGATATTTATGAGGACTGCGACTATAGCCTTGGGCGGAAATTCTTTGATAAGATCTGAAGATCACGGCACAGCTGAAGAGCAGTTCGATCGTATGAGAGAGACCTGCGAAAAATTGGCCGAGATGATAAGCGACGGGTTTGACCTTGTATTGACCCACGGCAACGGACCACAGGTAGGTAATATCTTACTGCAGAACGAGATAGCTTCTCACACAGTTCCACCTCTTCCATTAGATATCTGCGGTGCGGAATCTCAGGGTCAGATAGGTTACATGTTTCAGCAGACTTTGAAAAACGAGCTGAGCAAGAAAGGTGTCGATAGGAACGTCCTCAGTTTTATCACTCAAG
>JAZKSH010000182.1:0-3287 GCA_036626195.1 Thermoplasmatota archaeon
GACGAGAAGTTCTATATCAGGAATATTAAAGATTGAAGAAAAAGAAAAGAGCAGGGAAAAATGAACGAAGAAGTTGAGAGATGGGAGAAAGAAAAAGGCATCGAATTCTTGAAGCAGCTAGGGCTAAAGGAAGGAGACGATATTCTAGATTTTGGAGCAGGATATGGCCACTATACCGTCCCTGCCGCCGAGGTAGTAGATGATAGGGGAACAGTGCACGCCTTAGATAAAAAGGAAGAGCCTTTATACTCGATAGAAAAAAAGGCATCCGAACACGACCTTGGGAATATAAAACCTATAAAAAATACGGGTGGAGTAGATCTAAAACTACGATCTGGATCTGTAGACGCTGTCTTTCTTTTCGACGTTTTGCACTACTTCAAGAGAAATAAAAGAAAAAAGCTGTATTCGGAAGTTTTCCGCGTTCTAAGACCCAAGAAAAGACTTTACGTTTATCCAAAACATACTAAGAAGAACAGGCCTTCTGGAGAGTTTGAAGATATGGAAGTTGAAGATGTAATCGAGGAGATATCCGGTGAAGGATTTGATCTAAAGGAAAAGTTTTGTGGAACGATCATGCATGATCAGGAGCTGACGGAGGACTGCGTATTAATCTTTATAAGAGGTGGATAGGATAAGAATAAAAATCAAAGCTAAGCGAGAGGATATAGGATGGTTCAACTCCCTAACATCTGGATAGCTTTCCTCCTAACTGCTATAGCGGGTCTTTCCACAGGGATAGGAAGTCTGATAGCTTACTTTATCAAGAAACCGAAGATGATCTACCTTTCTATTTCGCTGGGATTTTCCGGAGGCGTTATGTTATACGTCTCTTTCATGGAACTTATTCCCAGCGGTATAGAGATGTTGGGCGAACTTACCGGTGTAGCAGTCTTTTTTCTAGGCATCGTTTTCATAATGATAATAGATCTTTTGATCCCTAAAGATGAAAATCCCCATCACCTCAGAGGGCCAGATGATATAGAAGGAAAAAAGGTGGACACTTCCCTGATGAGAACGGGCGTCTTCACAGCTCTAGCTATAGGGATACATAATTTTCCAGAGGGGCTAGCCACCTTTTTCACTGCTTTGAGCGACGTAGCTCTCGGTTCTGCGATAGCCCTCGCAATAGCGATACACAACATAACCTGAAGGTATATCAGTCTCTGTACCGATGTTCTATGCTACTGGGAACAGGAAAAAGGCATTTATCTATTCCTTCCTCTCGGGGGTGGCGGAACCAGTAGGCGCAGTGGTAGGTTTTCTGATATTGATGCCCTTCCTGAGTTCCTTGTTACTAGGCGCCTCTCTCGCCTTCGTGGGAGGTATAATGGTCTATATCTCCGTAGATGAACTCCTTCCCATGGCCCACAAATACGGACACAGTCACGCCGTCATCGCAGGTATCGTGTTGGGTATGTTCGTAATGGCGGTCAACCTGATTATGATTTAGAAGATGATCATGTTTATTGAGGTACGAACTCTGCAACTCCTCGGGAGCTTTAAAGTGTCCCTAAGTATTTTACAATTGGTAGTATGGAAAGAGTCGAGTTAGAAGATATACTAGATTACGGTTAAATATACCGTCAACTGATAAAGAATCGAAGAGAAGGGTGTTTATGCCTTTTTCTTGGAGTTCTTCTTCAGATTCTTCCTCAAACAAATCTTGTCCTTCAGATTTCCTTCTCATTATCGTCCCATGCCCGGTCTTTCGGATCTTCTCATACCTCCACCACATTCAGGACATTCTATCTCCCTGCAATGCTCATATGTTTCCATTATATGACCACAATCCAAACACTCACATACATACTCATCTTTACCGTATCCTTCTTTCCTAGTCATCCCTTCTTCCTCACCTGTCTTTTCTGTCTTTGACCCCATCAGACCGCCGATGATCATCATTATTACACCGATTCCCATACTCGCCTGAAAATAGCGTCCATATGTTGTATCAGGATTGGTTATGCCCATGAATTCGTCCGTTGGGCTTCCAGAACTAAATTTGATCGCTAGGACCGCTATGATTATCAGTATTCCGATTACTGCTACGGCCCATCCTTTATTCATTCCACCTCCTTCTGCCATTTTTTCACATCCAGACTCAATGCCGTTTCAAGTATTTATATATACTCATCACGAGAGCCTGTCAAAGTGTTAGTGATTTCGGGCTGTTCAGGCGTTCATGGTATTTGAAGATACTTCTAGCGAATTATTCTTTTTAGATCTACTATATCGCTGAATTCTTGACAGGTTCCCAAATCATCGGAAGTTTTAAGGTGCCCCTTTTTCTTTTACGATCGGTATCATGGAAGGAGTAGAGATAGAAGATCTATTGGATTATAAGTTCTTGTCTAACGTAGACTTTTCACCGGCAGGGGACCTGGTGGCCTTCAACGTACTTCAGGTAGATGCGGAGGAAAATGAATACGAGTCAAATATCTGGGTACATAGACTCGAAGAAGACAAAACATTTCAACTCACCAACGGCAAAAAGGATAAAAATTTTGTCTGGCTTAGCGACGATAGGATATTGTTCATCTCTGAGAGAGATCAGGAAGATGACGAAGAAGAAGAGAAGAAAACAGACCTTTTTGTTATAAACATAAAGGGCGGTGAAGCCCAACATTTCGATACGATAGAAAAGGAAGTGGTGGACTTTCAGCTTGAAGAAAAAAGTGGTGGACTCATATTACAGGTCCTAGAGGATGCTGAGAAAGAAGAGGAACAAGAGGAGAAGAAAGAAGAAGCGAAAGAAAAGGAGATCGAAGAAGGTGAGGATTACCACGAACTCGATGAGATACCCTTCTGGTCCAACGAAGTCGGCTTCAAGAGCAAGAAAAGGGCACATCTCTACTCTTATTCCCTGGAAGAGAAAGAGATGGAACCACTTATAGAAGGATATAATCAAGTACGAAATTTCGATGTAGGTGAAGATCGCATCTGTCTCTCCATGACAGAATACAAAGACAAGATGGATATCGTCAGTTATCTTTACGAATACGACCTTTCTACTGATGAACTTACTAAGCTCACTGATAAAGACCTCAACATAGGCAAGCTTCGCTTCTTAAACGATAAGATCATCTTCGAAGCTACCGAGATGGAAGAGATGGGGATGAACACTAATAAGGAACTTTACGTCTATGATCTTGATGAACATATCTATTACAAAAGAACGGAGATGGACAAATCACTAGATAACACTGTCCTGACGGACGTGAAATTCGGTATGAGTGAGGTTAGCAGAAGTGACAATGAAAAGTATTATTTCATCGCAACTGAAG
>JAZKSH010000183.1:0-3269 GCA_036626195.1 Thermoplasmatota archaeon
CCGCTCCTTCCTCTATCGACCAGTTGGTCTCTCCAGTAACATCTCCTATCTCGTTGCCGAATTCATCGTAAGCGGTTGCGTAGTAAGTTAACGTTTCTCCTGATATTATCGTCTCGTCTTCAGGTTCTACCATGATATGATCTACATCTGCAGGCTCGACGATCAAAGTGGCGTTATCTGTCAGCTCTTCTCCTCCGTCAGTGTAAGTCCCGATCACGATCCACGTACCGGCAAACTCGGATGTGTAAACATTGCCATCCCACTCGCCGCCAGCTCCATCTTCTATCGACCAGTTAGTATCTGCTGTGACGTCAAATTCATTACCTTCACTGTCATAAGCTGTAGCATTATATTCCTGGGTTTCTCCCGCAAGAATAGTTGCCTCCCTAGGGAATATCTCGATCCTCTCGACATTCGATTCTATTACATTAACGGTCGCATCGTCGGTCATCTCATTCCCGTTGTGAGTATAAACCGCGGTCACGTTCCATGTTCCTACATTCTCTGATGTGTAATTTCCGTTCTCCTGATCCCATCCGCCGCCTGCACCCTCCTCTATATCCCAAGTCGTCTCGTTGGTGACTTCTTCGATCTCGTTCTCGTATCCGTCATAGGCTATAGCCGTGTAAGAAATACTTCCTCCCACTGGAATATCCTTTTCTTGTGGCGTTATCTCTATATGATCTGCTTCCGCGGGAATGACTTCAACCTCAATCTCCATCGAAGACACGGTATCGTAGTGAGCTTGTACGTAGTATATTCCGACTTCCTCTTCGTAGAAGGTTCCATTTCCATTGGTCCCGTCCCAGTCGAAATCCGTATCTGTGTCCGTTATCGTGTTCCCGTGTTCGTCGAAAGCTTCTGCGGAGAAATCTATTGTCTGTCCCGCGTCTATCGTCTGATTGTCTGATGGAACTATCTCCACGTGGTATACCTCGGCAGCTTCTACATTAAGAGTTGCATCGTCTTCTGGATTGGTAGCTTGAGAGTAGGCGCCCGTTACCGTCCAATTTCCAGCGTTCTCCGAAGTGTATATATTTCCCGACCAGCTTCCCCCTGCCCCACTTTCTATCGACCAGACAGTATCTGAAGTCACATCTTCTATCTCGTTATCATATTCATCGTAGGCTGTCGCCGTGTAGTTCTGTGTATCTCCAGCAGGTACCGTGGAAGACTGGGGATTTATCTCTATATAGTGTGGATCTGAAGAGAACACTTGAAATTCAATAGACGTAGCGTTCTCGGGAACTCCTGTGGCATTGAACACGAGCTGATAAGTTCCTGCAGTATTAATCACCAGGTCATCGAAGGTAGCCACACCGTCACTTCCAGTAGTCTGTATCGTAGTCCCGGAATCGAAACCATAGCCTCCGTCTTCGTATACTTCTACATCCAAGCCTTCTACAGCATTTCCATATTGATCTTCAACCAAAGCTTCAGGCGGGCCGTTGATAATCTGACCGGCTTCAGTATCTTGAGGTTGGGTATGTACTGATACGTTGTCCGCATCATCAGGTTCTACCGATATGTTTACACTATCTGAAGATACTGTGTCGGCATAAGCCATTAGCGTGTGCTGATCATCGGCGGTTATAACTTCACCTTCAAGGATAGTCGCCGTATAATTGCCATTCCCATCCAAGGTGATATTTGCCTCTGAGTAGACCACGCCATCATATTCGGATTCTATCTCAAAGTTGTCAAGAGCCTGCCCTTCAGCAGGGTTACCATATTCATCCGTTGCCTGAACTGTGAGATCAAATGAAGTGCCAGCAGTAATAGCCACCGGAGCATCAAGTATCTCAAGACTGTTCGCATCTGATGAATTTATTTCAAAAGTGTTAGACGTAGCGTTCTCGGGAACTCCTGTGGCATTGAACACAAGCTGATATGTTCCAGTAGTATTAATCACCAGGTCATCGAACGTAGCTACCCCATTGCCCCCAGTAGTCTGTATCGTAGTCCCGGAATCAAAATCATAGCCTCCGTCTTCGTATACTTCTACATCCACGCCTTCTACAGCATTTCCATATCGGTCTTCAACCGAAGCTTCCGGCGGGCCGTTGATAATCTGACCGGCTTCAGTATCTTGAGGTTGGGTTCCCAAGGAGACGCTATCGGGCCCGAGAGCATCTACAGTAAATGTATCATCCCTCATGACTCCATCAATTGTAACCTCAGCTGTGTAGGTTCCAGCTTCCGTTATCACGTCCCAGGTGTAATTAGCTTCTCCACTAGAGAAGGTAAGATTTTCTGTGTAGGTTGTGCCGTTTATAGTCATGTCGACCTCGAGTTCACCTTCTACAGGAGTGCCGTCCTCATGCTCAACATCAAGAATTTCGATTAATGGCTCCTCGCCTGCGCTTATGTTATTCACATTGACAGAAAAATTAGAGGCGGGTTCCACCCACTCCTGCCATTCCAACGCTGGATAACCCCAGTTTCCTTCCTGGTCTATCACGGTGGCGTGGTCGCCGTCCGTCCAAGTATTGTTGAAGTCCCAGTCGTGATAAGTATTAAGATATTCCCAAGTCATCTCTGTAGTGTTTCTTCCTTCACCATAGGTCGATACGTTATGTCCGCTTGTTTCCATATTCCAGTAGGAATCTAGAGCACCTGCCCAGGATGTACCACTTCCGATCAAAGGACCAACGTTAGAGCTCCCCGTTACAGAAGCAGTGGAATAACAGTAGGAAGCAAGAGCATCTGCAGAATATCCGATCAGACCTCCAACATAATCAGTGCCGTCCACAGAGCCTATCATATATGAATTATTAACATCTATGCTACTAGTGTCATCTGTGGTAGCGTATCCTACCAAACCTCCGACATAATTATTTCCAGTTATAGAGCCATGCACAAAAGATCCGTAAACATAACCACCATTACCTCCGATCAAACCACCAACATTGTTTCCACCGGTTATGTTTACACTCTCTAAACCCAAATAAACGATATTGGCATTAGAACCCATGTAAGAGAACAAACCAACATAATCGGTATTTCTTCTGTCGATGTAAAGGTCCTTTATCTTAAATCTGTTTCCATCGAACGTGCCTGTGAAATAGTTATTTTCATTTCCTATGGGATTCCAACCATCTGTGGTATTGACTAATTCATCGTAACCTGCGGTATCTTGGTCTAGATCATTCATCATAATATAGTCGGCGCCTAAATTTCCTCGCGTATCGTTAAGATCGTACCAGTCGTAGATTTGGTAGGGGGCTTGGGTTTCATTTTCTTCTAAATCTTCAGCAGCGCCTTCTTTT
>JAZKSH010000184.1:0-3001 GCA_036626195.1 Thermoplasmatota archaeon
AGGCCTTTGGATACCGTCGTAGATCTGCTCTATAAGACCAGGACCGAGTTCAAGCGAAAGAGGTTCTCCGGTCCTTCTGACAGGTTCTCCTGGCTTTACCCCTCCGGTTTCCTCGTAAACCTGTATAGTAGCTACGTCTTCATCCAATTCGATGACTTCGCCTATAAGGCCTTCTTCGCCGACTTCAACGACTTCGTACATCTCGACTCCTCTTAAACCGTCGGCTTCGACGACGGGACCCGCAACGTGAATGATTCTGCCTTCTTCTTCATCTTCGGGTTCTTTAATCCTACTTATCCTCTCTTCTGCTTCATCTCTCATACTTTACTTCCTCCTGGGGTGGATCTTGAAATGAGATTCGTCTTGAATGTGATATGCATTTTATTTTTCCTCCTGCGTATTTATATCGATGCCGACCGCTCTTTTTATCTTGTCTTGCAGCGGATCTTCTTTGCCTTCCACGGGGCCTTCCTTATCAGGTATCTCGACAATCACGGGGTAAATATCGTCTTTTTTCTTCTTTTTCTGCTTAAGATCTTTTCTTATCTCTTCCGCTATGCTCTCCGAGAGTAGTATGACACCAACGTCAGGGGTTTCGATCAATTTGTCAAGTCTCTTTTTCGCTTCATAATCATTTTCCGGAGTGAAGACTTCGTTCACACCCGCCAGCGAAAAACCGACGGCCATATCCTTTTTTCCGATCACCACAACTTTCATCCTGTTCCCTCCATTATCATAAGATCACTCATTTTCTCTGGATCCATACTCTCTTTGACCCCTCTGATCAATATTTTAAGGTTCCTTAACTCCATATCTTTAGCGATCAAAAATTTGAGTAAAGGACCTACGGTTAAGATCTCCTGGCTGTAAATCTCCGAGACCAGATCCAAAAGTTTTTCGTCCAATTTTTTTTCCACTTCAAAATATGACATAGAAGACTTTGCGTCTCTAAGCTCGTCGTAAGAAGTGCCCTCCAACTCTATCAGCGCCTCATCGATACTGTTAGCTTCGATCATGTTCTCCAACTTCCAATCTTCCAATTCTCTTCCTGAAGGAAGTAAAGATTTTTTGAGAGTTTCTTCATCTATCTTTTCTCTTAACCCTCTCAATATGATCTTCAGATTCAAAACATCGGTATAGTATCCAAAGAAATACCGTACCGTCGATCTTTCTTCGCCTTCGACTTGGTTGACGGCACTTCTTATCTTTTGGAAGAGAAATCTATCCAACGCTACATCTATCTCGAAAAAACTATCCACTTTTTCTTTCCCTTTCAGAGGCTCTCCTAACTCAGTTTCCTTCAAAACGGCTATCAGTTCCTGCATATTTCTAGCAGACTTAATATCTTCCAACTTCTCTTCATCGATTCTTTTGACCGGAGATAATTTTTTATCCAATTGTTCCTGATCCATATCTTTAGAGATCGCCTTCATGGCTCTCTTAACCATCTTGACATCATACTTCATCAGCCAGGTATTTATAAATGGTTTGAAGGTCGTTGGAGCCGACATATATGCCTTTTTGAGGGATTCGATCACGTTTTCTTCGAGTTTCTTTTCTACCACAGGTAAATCTTCAGTTTCTTCCTTCGGAAGTTCATAGTTCTCTTCTCTTATCTTGGAAAAGACTTCATTGACGTTATTGCTTCCTACAAGAGATTTTAAGACGTCTCTTTTTATGAAGGGGTTTCCTCTTGCTCTGAGTTTGGCGTTGGGGAATGTGAAGTTTGTTATGGATATAAGGACTTTAAAATAACTCATCAGTAGGATGACAACTATCAATAGAGACGTGCCTACAACGATCAGCACAAAGAGGGGTAGACCCAAAGTATTGATCAAACTTTCTAACACCCTTCAATCCTCCTCTTCTTGTCGAAATAATATGTCCGATATTTCCTTTCGCAGTTCTTTACGTTTCCTTTCGAGGTTTGCTTCGAACGTAAGATCTACCGTGGAGCCTCTCTCAGAGAGCGCCCTTATACCCCCGATGGTATCTAAACTAGATTCGACTTTGATATCGGGGTTTCTCTTTTCAGTGAATCGTTTCACAATATCTTCACTTCCTGGATTACATTTTACCGTTATTTCGCTCTCTAATATATCATCGATTTCCCTTATAGATTGCTTGAGGTAACCTCTGTATTCATCAGGTTCTTTTGAGCCGAGTCGGTTTTTAACCTCCTTGAAAACCTCATTTATCATCTCCTCTCTAACGTTCAGTTTTCTCTTTTTAGTCTCAAGTTTAGCCTGGGAAATGATCCTGTTTTTCATCGTCTTTATCTCTCTTTCCTTTTCCTTCTTTATCTCGTCGAGTTTCCGCTCTTTCTCCTTCTCGATCTCTTCTTCGATCTCCTCAGCCTCCTCTTTCCCTCTCTGGATTATGTTGTCTATTTTATCCTGCGTTTCTTCTTCGATCCTCTCGATTATCTTCTCTATCGGCATATTATCGGTTCTCCATCACATGAACCCGAGGAAAACGATTATGAATATCGCTATCAGCAGGCCGAAGATCGCAAACGTTTCGGACATCACGCTGAATATCATGCCCTTACCGAAGGTCTCTTCACGCTTAGACACGGCGGCGATAGCGGAACCCGAGGTGATACCTTGACCTACGCCGGATACGCCGGCTATACCTATAGCGAGACCGGCACCGACCGCGGCGATGCCCATCTGAACGCCGGATAATGTAGGATCATTTTCTGGTGGTATTATACCTCCTATCATCCCACTGAATACCATCAATAATATAGCGATCAGCATACCGTAGATAGCCTGAGTTTCGGGTAGCACTGAAAAGACCATCCCTCTTCCGAACATCTGTTCGTCTTCCGCGACTGTAGATATCCCGCTGCCCGATGCTATACCTTGACCTATTCCTGAAAGACCGGCTACACCGACTGACAGGCCGGCGCCGACACCGACCAATCCGAAGAACATCTGTATATCTCTCGTATTTTCGCCGATCAAAACCCCGTCTCCTCCCAACAGACCGCTGAATA
>JAZKSH010000185.1:0-2920 GCA_036626195.1 Thermoplasmatota archaeon
ATTCTCCTCCCGCTTCAACAGACTCCGGATTTACTTCCCAATCGAGCAGTTCAAAGTCAATCTCCGAAGCAACTGGATTATCCTTCCAACTCAAGAACGGATAATCCCATCCATCCACTATGTTCCAGATTGAAGAAGTGTTTACCTTTTCAGCTTCAACACGGAGGATATCCCATGGCTCATCAAGTCCTTCGGTCGAGGTGTTAGCGTAGGTCTCATACTCCTGCATCTCAGTGGTGTTTTTTCCTGTGCCTCCTGCGGATTCATCTTGTCCTGAAGTCTCATTATTCCAAAATGAGTTGGCAACTGTGCCTGTATTTTCTCCAACGAGAGCACCCCCATTTTGACCATCCGCTGAAACCTCCCCTGTTACATAGGTGGAGTTAATATCTCCATTTTCATTTTTACCAACGAGTCCTGCTACCCAATTTATTCCTTTAATATTCCCACTTGAATAACTACTATAAATACTACCTCCGTTAGAACCTGCTATCCCTCCTACGAAATATCTATTTCCTGTACTTTCTGTTAAATTCATCTCCACTACTCCAATCCTACTCACTTCGCCTTCGATACCTATATATCCAAATAGACCTACATACCAGGAATCCCGACTTATGTATAAGTTTCTAATTTCACTTTCATTCCCATATAAACTTCCTTTAAAACGCTCAGAGTTATTCCCTATCGGATTCCATCCTTTGCCATCATCAGCTTGTTCTGATGCGTATTTATCATAACCATCTGTTTCATTGTCAAGATCATTTACGAGTTCGTATGATGCTGATAAATTATCTCTAACATTATTCAGATGTGTCCAATTTTCGATCTGATATGGATTTTCCTCTGATCCATTTCCTCCAGGAAAATTAAGATTTTGGTCTGTATCTGGATAGAGAATCTTATCCTGCTCTACTGTAGCATCGCCTTCAGCGCCCCGTAAAACTGCACTTCCTATGATCGACACTGAAAGCACAAGGCTCATCCCTATCACAAGGCACATGCACTTCCCAAACAGCTCAGCAACATCTCCATTCATCTTTAATTCGTCTCCTATTCCTGCTCAACTTCTCCAACTTAAATCAACTTTTAGCAACAATGATTCTATGATAGGGAAGAGCGTCGGCTTGAAAGTACGTGCCAGTACTGCTCAAGCTTTCTCTCTACTTTGCCAGCCAACCCGCTCTTTTCTATACAAACGTCTGACAGATTATTACTCTCCTACCCATTCGTATAGGTCGGCTCCGTCTTTCTGGACTTCCCGCACGAGCTTCTCCTTCCTAACCAATCTATCTACTTCTTCTTCAAATTCACCATAGTCCATCTGCAAGCCCTTTTCTTTAGTCAAGTATTCGAACGCACCTTCCTTATCTGCTTTTCCCATCTCTCTGAAAGCGGTCGATACACTTCCGGAACTCTCATGAACGGAAACTGATTCATCGGGACTCATAGTCTTTCCCGGTACTTGACTCTGACTACCTTCATCCACCTCTTCGTCAAGCTCGTAACTCTGTTCCTTCCGATCTAATTCAACCCGGGATTGCTGAGAAGATTGTTCCTCGTGATCTTTTTCACTCCTATCTTTACCACCTACTAGAAGTATCAAGACGAGAACTCCGGCTACGACCAGGACTATCAAAAGCAGCCACCAATAAGTGGCAAAAAAGCCTCCTTCCTCCGCAGCTTCAGATGCTTGTACCACTGCAACACTCACCGATTCCGTTTGATCCTCACCGATGACTTCAAACTCGAATTCACCACCATCGCCGAACCTCGCTTCCGTAACATTCATCGAGAAGTTGTCGGTATAATGCTCGCCAGGGCCAAGGGTGACCTCTACAACATCCATATTGACACCGCTCACACGGAACAGTATCTCCTGCGTATCTTCGACACTACCAGTGTTTTCGACACTGAATATCATACTGATCTCTTCACCGATCTCGACTTCTTCATCATATGTGAGTATCTCGAGTTCGAAAAGAGCTTCACCAACTGCCTCCTCGAAATGAGCCGTGATCTCCTTATCGCTGTCCATGGTTATGTTTAAGGTCTCCTCTTTTTCATCGACCCCAGATATGTTCCCTGTCCATCCATCGAATACCCAGCCTTCTTCCGGGATCGCATTCACCGTGACCTCTTCTCCTTCTTCATAGATGTGATCACCGGGTTCCGGCTGCGTAGTTCCTTCCCCGTCACGATTTATCGTCAAAACGCACTCGTCCTCTTCAACTTTTTCGAAATGAGCTGTGAGTATTTTGTCAGAATCCATGGTTACCGTGATATCGTAGTCTCCACTTTCATGATCGCCTGTCCATCCGTCGAAGTACCAACCTTCTTGCGGTGCCGCTGTAAGGTTCATCTCTGTACCCTCTTCGGCCTCTCCAGTCCAACCGTCATCTACAGGTTCTCCGTCAACTTCTACCGTTCCATTTCCTTGCATGTGCACCGTAAGTTCAGTCATATTCACTTCTTCTTCAAAGTGGGCAGTGAGATTTTTGTCCTCGTCCATGATTATGGTTATCTCGTCATCTGTACTTTCGTAGTCACCGGTCCACTCAACAAAGTACCACTGGTCGTCCGGCACAGCACTAACAACAACTTCCTCTCCAGGTTCGTATGTGTGGGTCCCTTCTTCAGGTTCTGTCGAACCTTCTCCTTCGATAACGATTGTGAGTGTATGTTCTCCCGGCACTACGGTCAGGGTTGTTTCGGCTCTCAGCTCTTCTCCATCGTAAGTGTAATTAGCTGTGACATTCCAAGTCCCGGTAACTTCTGAGATATATACGTTATTATTATCCCATTCTCCTCCCGCTCCTTCCTCTATCGACCAGTTGGTATCTCCAGTCACATCTCCTAACTCGTAGCCGCATTCATCGTATGAGGTTGCGTAGAAAGTGATCGTTTGTCCTGATATTAT
>JAZKSH010000186.1:0-2831 GCA_036626195.1 Thermoplasmatota archaeon
GGCGAGACATTTACTGAATTAATTCCTCTAAAATGGTCACTATCTTTCTCAAGATATTTCTTGATTTTTTCGTATTTTGGATGATCTACAGATGTTTTTTCGTAGAAATTTTCGAGTTCTTCCCCGGAAACCCTTAACCTGTAGCTTTTATTGGCTTGGGTCTCTCTCGAGGAGAGCCTCGGCGGAACGGCTATCATTGTCAGAGCGTAAGTGAGATCACTAGCCATCTCTTCACTCGAAGTATCTATTTCGATTTCATATTTAGAGAAGCTTCCATCAGCTAGATAATAACCTCTTACAAAGGCAGCTATCGCCTTTTCTCCGCTCTTAAAAACCTTGCTTGGAATACTACAATTTCTCGACTTGCCTTCTTCCGGGAATCCTAATGATACTAGAAGGTCTCTAAGTGATTTGCAATTGACCTTTACTGAATCAACCGTTCGGGCGTACTCCCTTTCTGCTTTCACATCGAAAAGTTCGAGAAATAGCTCTTCTACTCTTGACAAAAGTTCTTCATCATTATTGTAAAAGTGTATCGAAGTCGGTTTTAAACTCCCATCTCCGAGCAGAAGGCCTAATAGTTCGGCAAAGTCTTCATCGATTTTTTCTGGGATCTTTATGGAGGTAGATCTCCTCTCAGCTTTTACTTCCCTTATCTCGTGATAGAGTTCGTTCTGCTCGAAAATTTCCTTAGCCACTTTAACTTTTGGCCTATTGCGTCCAAGGGCGTATTCAGTAAGAACGTCTTCGCTGATACCCAATCTTTCGGCTAACTCCTTCCTACTGCCCAACTTCTCTTCTAGTTCATCTATAGCCTGAATCACTTCTTCGAAGTCTTCACCATGAACTCTCTTATCTGGCAACAAGTCTACTGCAGTCAATTTTTGCTTTTCTGTTTTATCGCCAAAAGGAAGCCTTCTTGGAACCAAGAGTGTATCCTCTTGTTCTATGTCTCGAGCGGGCTTCTGCACGATATCCATCTCTGGAGTCAGAACAAAGAGTTTATGAACTGGTGTGAGCTCGACTTCACGACCCGATCTGGTTTTTATCTCGATGGTCGAATCAGTCTTACCTTTGTAAAGACAGGTCGCATCTTTTTCAGATATCTTTCCATCATCCATCGATAATATCTCGAGCGGCTCGTCTAGTTCGATCAACTCTTCTTTACCATCCACTTTCTTCTTGCCTTTTTCTTTGTACTTTTCATATATCTCTTCTATAGGTTCTTTTGATCCATCAGCGAAAAGGATGGGTGTATCTCCGGTGACGCATTTTCCGGTCCCGAAGCCCCCAGGGATAGCGGCGGTTCCGCCTTTTGCAAGAGGGAAGAAAGTATCTAGAACTCTTTGACCCGTAACCAGTAATTCGCCGGGCTGCTTTTTATCTTTTATAGGTCTTCCTATCCTGACCGGCCACCGCTGCTTCATGCTTATCTCTTCTTCACCTTCTTCATTCTCTAAAACGGCTACGGTCTCGTTTATCGTATATTCCCCTTCAGATACTATCTCTTTGATTGTTCCTTCTGTATCAGGAGGTACCATGACTTTATGATCTACAGTAGGAGTCTCATCTACGACCCCTAAGATATCACCGTGCTCTACTTCATCTCCTTTTTCGGCTTTAGGTTCAAAATTCCATTCTTTTTCCTCGTCAAGAGGTGAAACGTCGATTCCTCTACGTATAAAATCGCCCGCTTCTTCCACTATACTCTGAAGCGGTCTTTGGATACCGTCATAGATCTGCTCTATAAGACCCGGACCCAGTTCTAAAGACAAAGGTTCGCCCGTTCTCCTCACGGGCTCTCCCGGTTTAACACCTCCAGTTTCTTCATAAACCTGGATCGTAGCTACGTCTTCATCTAGTTCGATGACCTCTCCGATAAGGCCTTCTTCGCCAACCTCGACGACTTCGTACATTTCCACGCCCGTCAGATTATCGGCCTCAACAACGGGTCCGGCTACATGAATGATCCTTCCTTCACCCTCTTCTTCGGGCTTTTCGATCTTGCTTATATTTTGTTCGACTTCATCTACCATGGTTTCTTCCTCCTGATTTGATTTTCAGATAATGATCTTCTTCAATATAATACAGCATCATTTTTCCTCCTGAATAGTTACATCTATACCTACAGCCCTTTTGATCTTACCTTTAAGAGGATCTTCTTTCTCCTCAATCGGGCCTTCTTTATCGGGGATCTCGACGATAACTGGATAGATATCACCTTTCCTTTTCTGCTCTTTCTCGTTCAGGTGATCTCTTATATCTTCAGCTATTCTTTCGGAGAGCAAAATGACACCCACTTCCGGAGATTCTAATAGTTTGTCTATCTGTTTTTTGCTCTCGTACTCGTCTGCAGGCGCAAAAGTTTCGTCTACACCCGCGAGTGAAAATCCAAGGCTCATATCCTTTTTTCCCACCACTACTACTTTTTTCTTCATATATTCTCCTCCAAGATGGTCATGTCTTTTATCCTCATGGGTTCTACATTTTCCTTTATGCCCCGTAAGAGAGTTCTTATATTCCTCAGCTCGAATTCCTTTCCAACAAGATATTTTAGGGTCGGTCCCACCGTGAGGACGTGTTGATTGTTAAGTTCAGTTATCATCTTGAGTAACTTTTCATCTAGATAGTGTTCGAAATCGAATTTCTCCTCGGACTGCATCCTGTTTCTGATATCCTCGTAAGAAGTCCCTTCTAACTGCACGAGGGCTTCTTCAATGTTGGCCGACTCCGCCATCTCCTCCAGCTTCCATTCGGGAAGTTCTCTTCCCTTCGGCAGGAGACATTCTTTGAGTCTCTCTCTCTCGATCTCTTCTCGGATACCTCTCAGT
>JAZKSH010000187.1:0-2825 GCA_036626195.1 Thermoplasmatota archaeon
GACCAGCGGCTTCGTTGGCTCTCTCATCTCCCCCGGAGCCTGTATGCTGGGAAACCAGCGAGATGCCGGCCGTTGCCAACCCCATCCCGAGAGCCATGAGGACCATGACAAGAGGGAATGCGGCGCTTGGAGCCGCTAGAGCATATTCGCTGACCCGGCCCAACCAGAATGTATCGGCTAGATTATATGCGGTCTGCATCATGCTCCCTATGACCACGGGCCAGGCCAGGCTGAGTAGGGTCTTGACTATCTTCCCGTTGAGGATCTTTTCTCTCCTTTCTTCAACGGACCCCTTCATCCTTACTGCTCCTTCAAAAGCAGGCTCTCGATCATCTGGTCTAAAGCCTCTTTAGCTTTCTCGGCTACATCTCTCTCTGTCGAAATTTGCCTCGCTCGCCCGCCGTCGATAGTCGAAAGTATTATCGTGGCTATCTGATCCGGATTTACTTCCTTGAACCTCTCTTTTTCGATACCTTCTTCTATTATCTCTTTTACTTTATTATGGATGAACCTATCGTTTTCTGTGATCTTTTTTCGATACTTTTCATTATGGGGTGCCTGAGATCTCAGTTCCACTAGAACTGCATGAAATCGCTCTGGTATCTCCCCCTCACCGATACCGAAAAGCATGCTGTCTATAAGACCATCGAGTCTTTTCACCGGGTCATCAGTATCTGGAACCACCTTCTCTTTAAATCCTTCGAGCAGATAGGTGATAAAATCCACCATCAAATTTTCTTTAGTGCCGTAATGGTAATGCAGATTGGATTTGCACTTATCATATTCCTCCGCTATCTTGTCCATCGTCAGTTCTGCGTAGCCGTGTTCTCGGATGGCTCTAAATGTGGCTTTCATGATATCTTTTCTCGTTTTCGAGGAAATCTCCTTCTTCTCCGACATTATTACTGACTAACTAATCAGTCAGTTTTAAAAAGTTTTGGGATGATTTCTAATCGGTACCAATTAGGGCAGCAAACAATTTTGATGGGGTAAAATCAATTACTTTGAAGGAAATGATCATACGGTGATAGTTATGGACGAGATAAAGAGGTTGGCGCATTCATCCGTCTTGATCAGAGCTGGCGAAAAAAACATCTACATAGATCCCTATCGCCTTGATTCTTTGACTGGAGATCTAAAAAGATTCTATGAGGAGCCGGAAAAGGCCGATATACTTTTGATCACGCATCCTCACCACGACCACTGTGATACAGAAACTTTTGAAAAGATGTTGAGCGAACGGACAAGCGTGATAGCATCGGAGAATTGTGCCGAAAAAATAGCGCATGATTTCACCAGTCTTCAGCCCGGCGAAAGAACGACCATCGACAGCATAGATATTCGAGCGAAGCATGCTTACAACCTAAAGAGAAAAAGAGATTCCGGCGAACCTTTCCATCCAAAAGGAAAAGGTGTCGGCTATCTGATAACCGTTGATGAGAAGACGATCTATCATCCGGGTGATACAGAAAAGATACCAGAGATGGAGGGTATTGAAGAAGTTGACGTCGCTTTCTTACCGATCGACGGAACCTACACCATGGATATCGATGAGGCGGTAGACGCTGCAAAAACCATCAGGCCCGATATGGTTATACCCTTCCACGAGAGAGAGGCCGACCCAGAAAAATTCAAGAGAAAACTCGAAAATGAAAGTGAGATAGAGATAAAAATATTAGACAATGGTGAAGTACTCCAGGTGTAGTATAGAGAGCGGGGAGAATCTGAAGGTTTTTGAGCAAGCAGTAGAATCAACCAGTGATCTCCTTCTCCTTCAATATCTTTATCCCTACTTCCTCCAGCCTCTCTATCATCTTTTCATATACAGGGCCTTTTATGCAGTCTTCAGGCGGCACGATGCCTTTTTCCGTGATCTCTCCTTTGGCTATCATCTCGGCAGATATCGCCGGCGGGAAGCAGGTAGTCCTCTGCATAGCGGTGAGTCCCATCTCAGGATCTTCTCTATCTAACATATAATAATCGATCCGTATGGGATCTCCGTCCTTCTTGCCCTCAGCGGTATTCCACATAACGCACATGTCCCTTTCTCCCTCCTTCGGTTCCAGTTTGGGCGTGATAATTTTGGAGAGAAACTCTCTAGGAGCGATTTCTGTACCTTCCATTTCAACAGGCTCCGTATCGAGCAAACCGCATCTTTTGAACTCCTTTATTACATCGTAATGCCCGGCCCATCTTATCGTCTTCTCATAGGTGTTTTCCAGATCAGGTCTAGTATGAACAAAGCTCGGCATCCCGGGGGTTACCGCACATTCTAGATCTAACTCGTGGCCGAATTTATCGAAGGTGAATTTTACGTGTTCAGTCAGTGCTTCTAATTCCTTTTTCTCCCCGTCCTTTATCCCTGGAGACTTGATGTTGTATTCTCTCAAAACGTGATCGAATGTCCAAGTTATCATGTACTTTAACGGATGCCTCTGAGCGGATTCCTCATCCGGGATCCCTCCACATCTGGCTATAGCGGTTTCCCCTTCATCCATCTCTCTAAGTCCTTCACCGAGAGTGAAATTGGTGATGCCGGGTGCGAACCCCATTCCGGAGATAAAAGTTACGTCGTTCTCTATAGCTCTTTCATGTAAAGATTCGCCATATCCCTCCACGCTCATACCCTCCGGTGTCTCCATATCTTCCATCTCGTAGAGATCCGGCCTTCTATGATATTCCTCCAACATGTCGATCAGATCTAGGCCCACCTCGAGGGCGGCCTCTGCAGTGGCGTAGCAAGTTTCCCTTGTAGGTAAGGCATTGATCCCTACATCATATTCTTTCATTATCTCTTTTAGCTTTTCGCTTTCAGCAATCACATC
>JAZKSH010000188.1:0-2820 GCA_036626195.1 Thermoplasmatota archaeon
TTTCCGGGCTCAAAGAGATCCACGATTTTTACCGAAGGTTCCCTCCTGCACAGCTGTTCTATCAGAGTTCTCGATCGATAGATTTTCCCGATCTTATTGATGGTTGATTGAGTCTGTTCAGGCCTCAAACTTTGATACGTGTTCGTGACGAATGTCTCTATCTCTTCTGTGCTTATCTCAGCGAAGCGCTGTGCCGAATCTTTATTTGTCAATAGATGGTAGAAATCGACAAAATTGGCGCCTTTCTCCTTCAGCAGAGCGCTTGTGAAGAACTCGAAGATCTCCTCGTTTTGCGGACCGAAAAACTGTTCACCGAATGACTCCTTGAACATGTTCAGTAGAGAAGTTGTTGTTTTCTCGATAGTGTTCTGTTTCGCACTTTCGATGTTCCTCTTTTCTTCCTCGTCCAGTTCACTGAACTTTAATCTGTCTGGAAATCCAGGAGGAGAAAGGGCGTTGATTCCGAGAGGCGACTTGGGACCTATGTAGATTACATCTTCGAGTTTGTTCTCTGGCATCTTTTGAAGGACGCCTTCAGTGAGAGAATGATGCGGGTCGAAAACGATTACGTTCTTGTCGTCTTCTATCTTGTCCAGTATGATGTTCTCCATGACAGTTGATTTTCCCATACCAGTTCTACCCGAGATGTGCACGTGCTTGTTGAAGTCAAAGATCGGAATTGGGTTTTCGTTGTCGTCCTCGCCGACGATCGTGTAGTCCTTCAAACCTTTCATGTCTTTTTTCAGTGCAGGTGATAAAGTGCGAGGCTTGACTTGATTGCTGATGATATTGTGCTCTGAAGGTCTGTCAGGTATCGAGACGAAATTGGCTAGTTCTTTTGTCGTGAATGTGGGTCGTTTTTGCCTCCAACCTTCCTTGAGATTGGCGAACAAAGAAGTGTAATACCATTCTCTTTTCTTCATCCTTTCGAGTAGTTTCTCCAATTTTTTTGACTTCAACCGTTTGAGTGATATCTCGCTTCCAAGTTTGGTAGGATGTGAAAATATGCTCATCGTTCTTTTTAGGTCTTCGAAACCTCGTTGTAGAGGATGTTTTTCATTGGAAGTTCCGAGGATCCTGATTTGCGTTTGAATGGGAAAGATCGAGTCCACTTTCCATTCCATCCCCTGAGCAACTGTTTCACCCACCTCGTCTTCTCTGTTTTTGAATTTCCGTTTGAGTTTTTGATAGCTGCTCTTTAAAGGGTTCAAGTTGTCACGAAAGAATCTTTTATGCCAGCAGTCCTTTGGGGCAGGATGCATGAGAATCTGGAAGAGGTATTCTCCTTCAAGAGCAGCTAGAGTCGAGAAGATCCTTTTGCTGCGCATGAATTTGTTAGTGTCATAGACCAGGATCGGGAGAAAATAAGGCTCAGAAACCTCTGTTATCGATCCTGAGATGTATTTCTTTAAATGCATGAAAGAGTTGTTACTTTTTATTTTAGAGTACTGAAAGTTTGAGGGCAAGATGTCTTTTTTCACCGCGTTTTTCGCCTCGTCGGTCCAATGCCGTATGATTGTTATCCCGCTTTGTTCTTTATAATACTCGACTGAATAGTAACTCCCAAGAGATCTCATCCGTTTCAAAAATTCAACAGGCGTTGTGCTAAGTTCCTCCTCGTCGTAAGGGAGGAGTCTGTAGGTCTGACCTTCTTTCGTTGTTAACTTTTGGTTCCTTGAATTCTTATTCAACTTTCTAACGTACTCTTTTTTAAATAGGTCTTTCAATCTCGAAAGCTTGCCGGATTTTTCGGAATTTTTCATATGTATTCCACCTTTACAATTGGAAAAAAGAGGTGATTAAAATAAAACTATTATTAACAAAATCGACCGTCGATTTTGTACATACATTACTCTGGGGTGGATTTACTGCCTTTTAGGAAAAAAACGTAAATTAAAGAAATTAATTTTCGATCATGAGCGGAAAAGATGCGGAACTCGAAGAGTTATATAAGTCTCCCCTTCATTACAAGGAACTGTTTGATCTGACTAAGAAGGGTTTGAAGAATTATATTAAAGGTGAAGATTCGAATTATAATAAAACCAATCAATATTCCTTTCTATATCTCTACCTGATATTCAATCCCTCTACACGAAAAGAGATAGCTGAATCTTTCAGGAAATACATGGATGAAAAAGATGAAAAAGATGAAAAAGGTGAAAAAAAGTTTAGAGAGTTCAATGTAAAGTCCATCGTGAGTGGAAAGAGAAGAGTTAGGTGTGCTAGAGAAATGTTGGAGAGAGGTCTCCTCTTCACTGAAGGTGAAAATCCAGAAGTTCTTCACGCGAATATAGAGCCTCTGTTCAACAAGTACAGGTGGGTAGATCTTCCCTCCGATCGCAAGAAAGAATTATGGGAGAATTCGAAAGCTAGAATCGACTGGGGAGAAGACGATAATGAATTTGATTATCCGGTCTTTAGAGAAAATTGTTGGATAGATAATTATGTTGGAATAGATTGGGGAGATTCTGGATTTGATTATCCCGAGTCCAATAAGAATAGAAGACTGAAAATGGATTCTTTTGTAACCACACTGATGGCTTTGACTTTTTCGAAGATGGAAGTGGATGAAACAAAGCTACTTACTCATATTTTTAAAAGCGCAAGAGAGACTGAAAGATTCAACTATAAAACAGTACTTCACATGATAACCTTGGTTCTGAATAAAGTTTATAAACGCATACCTGCCTCAATATGGAAGGGAGATGGCTACAGAGAAGGAAAGATTGCAAAGAAGATGGAGTCTGAATATGATGATGACTTTTTCCTGGATACGAAAGAATTTCCTGATAAATTGAGAGAGAGTTTCGAAGATGTGGT
>JAZKSH010000189.1:0-2816 GCA_036626195.1 Thermoplasmatota archaeon
ACACTCTCGTGTCCTAGAAGATCTCTCAATGTCTTTAGAGGGACTCCTTGATTGAACTTGAAGCGGGCGAATGTCCTCCTCAGCGTGTGAAATCCGTGGATCTCTACACCGCTTTTTTCCTCTATATCCTCTAGTCGGTTCGCCATCGTTGTTTTCTCTGGATTTCCGACACTTCCCCATCTCTGCCACATCAGAATGTGATCGGTTTCCATCTCCGCATTTTCGTCGTATTCTTTCGCTCTCTCTAGCATCCTTTTTCGTTGTTCTTTCCATTTCTCCAAAATATCTTTTGTGATCGGTGTAAAATACAGGACTCGCCATTTGTCGTATTTTCCGTGTATGTTTATGGATTCCAGATGACGGTTGACATTTTCCCATCTCAACCTCATCATCTCTACACGTCTCAGCCCGAGATCCCGTCCCAAGTGGAACAGCATCTCGTACATCCCGTCCATGTCTTTCACTGTCTCTCGCACTTTCGTCGATTCTGGCTCCGATAACCAGTAGACATCCCTGTCGTGTGTGTCTCCAGACTTGACATCTATCCTTTCCACTGACGAATTCCCACAGTATCTTAGAAAGTTTCGCACCTTCGACCAATATCCCTGAATCGTAGAAGGCTTCAGGTTCTTGTATCTCTGGTCCGTGTACTCTCGAATATCCTCTACCGATAGCGCCGACGGCTTTCGACCTTTGAAGTATTCCCGCATACATCCAAGTTCTGTCCGATAATGGCTTATCGTCGAATCTGTCAGGTCCTTCATTTGTGCTTCTCGCTCTACAAACTCCTCCAGCTTGTGCTGGAATGGTATTCTCGGCATGGTTTTGGCTCCAAGCATCAATTGTTGATTTCGTAATTAAATTTAACCTACCTATCAAATTATCTTTGAGAGCTTTTCCCAACACAAAATTTCCAAAAATGTAATGGATAATAGAGGGACCCGGGGAAGGTTGATGATCATGAAAGATGAAGCCTATCTTAGACTTGGATGGATTGCCCATGCCTTGAATCCCCGGACCCCATGATGAAATGTTGTCTTTGTCAGGGCTATTGAATCCTATCACTCTTCCACTCCCTTTTGATTTTCTTTCTTCTTCCTATCGATCCTACGACCGATGGTTTCTTTCTGCTCTTTCAGATTCATAAGTTCCTCGTTCTTCTTCTCGATCTCCTGTTCGAGCTTGCTGTAGGCTTTCCTCAACCTTTCCAATTCCGAACTCACTCTACCACCCATTCTAGCTCTTCGAGAGCGGAATCCACCCGGAACTTCATCTTCAAGCTGTTGGTGTTCGCTCTCACCTCTTCGAGCGTGTTCTTCGCCTGTTTGATCCGGGCGATGTTTTCATCCTTCAATTGAATCACCTCGATCGATAAGAGCGAAAAGTGTTACACGGGGACCAGACGCCGGGGTAGGCTGAAGAACAGCTTTTGCCATCCTCCTGGCCCCCGCATAAGAGTGACTGAGCAAGAGGGATATCGTCTCGGTCCAACCTACCCCAGCATTACCTTGCATTGTTTACCTACCTTATTTCTTTCTAGAATCTAATAAGCACCTCATATATTTATACTTTTCCACTTTCGAGTAATTAGAATATATTAGCGAAAACTATTAAAAGCATCAGCCGTATCCGACTCACATGGCGCGTGACTCGATACTCGATGAGAGTCTCTATCTCAGGATAATACTTTATCTTTACGAGAAAGGAGAAGTCACTGCCAAGGATCTCAAGGAAAACACCACTTCCAAGTATGTGGAAAAAGGTACGAGGTTGGAAAACCTGGGAGTGTTGAAAGTTGATAGAAACACCGATAATAGAAAGAGGATGTACTCTCTCACGGAAAAAGGGAAAGAGGTCGGAAAGAAGTTATCCGAAGTTAAAGAGCTGTTGGGTGAGGAAAAGATCATCTGCAGCAGCTGCGGGGCCGAGGTGAACGGGAGCTCGAATTACTGCAACTACTGCGGCGAGGAACTGTGATCACAGGAGACATTCCCCATCATCCTCGCAGTCCGAGCAGTCTTCGTCCAATATCGGCATCACTCCAAGCTCTTCTCTCATCCTTCTGGCGTTGTCGTCTTTTATCCTGGTCAACATATCATCGAAATACTTCGCCGCCTTGCAGTTTTCCAGATCCCGGTCCGACCTGTTTATGAAGCTCCTTATTGCCATCTCAAACAACTTCTCAGATTTCAGGTTTGAACTCATCTTACCACACTCTAGTTTCCTGGTTCACTCGATCTCCAGACCCTCTTCTCTCAAGGTGTCTTCCGTGTCTCTTGAGTGTGGCCAATTCTCCGGTGCGTCCTCCTCCAAACGATCGAAACATTCCTCAAAAAAGTTTTCTTTTTGGGAAACCTTTTTCTCGGATTTCTCGATTCGGTCCTCTTTAGTTTCCATGATATCACCGGGGCATCGCCGGGAATTATAAAAAAAATCTAGCAGGGGAGGGATGGATGAAAGTGTATGTCTCTCACAACTCCTGTGATATCGAGGTTTTTATCTGTGAGCAGATATGAATTACCCGGTGGGAAGGAGCGAAGAGGAGATCCGAACTCTAAATTGTCCGTAAATGAAAGTTTCAAGTCACTCTTTTACTCGTGCTCAATACTTCTTTAGAGTTGTTCACAGTCACCAATCTTGAATTTTGTGTTCTGTTATTCAATACTGGTCAAACAGAAAATTTTCTGATTTCTGTCAATCTTTTTTATCTTTATATTACTCTATCTTCTGAAGATGGACGTCAAACCTCGCACCGCCCAATTCAGAATCTTTGACCTCGATCGAACCTCCGTAAGTATCTATCAATATCTTCACTA
>JAZKSH010000190.1:0-2792 GCA_036626195.1 Thermoplasmatota archaeon
CAACACCCAGATCATACTCACTTTACTTACTCTGTGACCTAACCCGAAGTCCAATCGAAAATAGCTTATATATCATCACATTAACGTAGAAGGAGATGTCGGGAAAAACGGTAATAATCGGTATAGACGGCGTTCCCTACGACCTTATCGAAGATCTAGCTAGAAACGGGGATATGCCGAACTTCGCGGAACTCGTAGACCAGGGCCACTTCTCGAAGATGCACGCCGCCATACCGGAAGTGTCCAACGTGAACTGGTCCAGCATAGTCACGGGAAAGAACCCAGGACAACATGGAGTCTTCGGTTTCACGGAACTGATCCAGGGAACTTACACGGTTTCCTTCCCGGACAGACGGGCATTAAAAGCGGAACCGTTCTGGAAGGACGATAAAAGGTACATGATCCTTAACGTACCGGCGATGTATCCCGCCGATGAGATCGACGGCGTGTTCGTGTCCGGCTTCGTTTCACCAGACTTTGAAAAAGCGGTGTATCCCGATTCAGCCATAGAATATCTGAACGAGATAGATTACAAGGTGGATGTTGATTCGGAAAAGGCACACAAGTCGTACCGACTCTTCCTAGACAACCTCTTCGACACCCTAGAGAAGAGAAAAAAAGCTGCAGAGCATTTCTGGGAGAGGAAGTGGGACACTTTTATGTTAGTATTCACCGGCAGTGATAGACTAGAACATTTCCTGATCGACGCTTATTACGAAGAAGAGCACGAGTACCACGAGAGATTCATCGAGTACTTCAGAGAAATGGACGAGATCATCGGCGATATAGTCGAAAAGATGGATGACGATGACAGGCTCATAATGATGTCGGACCACGGGATGGAACAGATAAAGAAGAACGTGAATGTGAACGCTGTCTTAGAAAATCACGACTTACTAAAACTTGGAGATAAGCCCGAAGAAAGATACAAGAACATAGAAGAGGGAACGAAGGCTTTCGCCCTGGATCCCGGAAGGATATACCTGAACAGGAAGGACAGGCACCCCAGAGGGGAAGTCGAAGATGGAGAGAAAACATTGGAAGAGATGATCGATATCTTCGAAAATCTAACCTATGAAGGAGAAAGAGTCATCAAGAAGATACACGAAAGAGATCAAGTGTATAATGGGGATCAAATCCATAAAGCTCCCGACCTCATACTCACTCCCAACGAGGGATACAACCTCAAGGGAAGCGTTAAATACGACTCAGTGTTTGCGGAAAATATATTTAGCGGGAAGCACACTGAAGATGATGCTTTCCTCTACTGTAACGATTTAAGATTACCGGAAGACCCGACGGTCGAGGACGTTAGAAGCTTGATAGAGCGTGATGAAGATGAGCGAAAAACCACATAATGCGGATAGAACGTGCTGGAACTGCCCAGCAGCCAAATTCAAAGGTAATGTAGATTTCAGAGGCTGCGGTCAATCGAGAAGGATCGTCCCCAAAGGGGAAGACAAGCAGTTGATGATAGAGTGTAGAAGAAGGCCGGAACTCGGTCACTTCGAGCCGAGCATAACGTTCGAGCAGTGCCCGGAATGGATAATGGGCGAGCACGGCTACATGCTTGAGGACATGAGGGTGATGATCCTCGGCATGGACGGTTATTTGGGCTGGACTCTAGCTCTCAAACTCGCCAACCAGGGCTTCCAGGTCTCGGGTATAGACAATTACACCAGAAGAGATTGTGTTATGGAAAAAGGATCCCACACTTTGGTCCCGATCCCAAAGATGACCAGGCGGCTGGAAGCCGCGACCGAAGAACTCGGCGTCACTCTCAACTTCAGGAGGATGGATCTAGGTAACAGAAAAAAGTTGAGGGAGTTCATAGAGGAAGTTAAGCCGGAATCCATCGTTCATTATGCAGAGATTCCCTGTGCGCCTTACTCGATGGTTGACGCGGAACATGCGATAGAGGTTCAAAGGAACAACGTGCTGGCCACTTTAGGTTTACTCCATATAATGCGCGATGTCGTTCCGATGACTTCACTACTTAAGCTCGGGACGATGGGAGAGTACGGCTCGCCTCTCACAGGAAGGCCTTTGTTCGAAGGTCTTTTCCCCAACGACGCCGTTTTACAGTGGGACGATAGGGAGTGGAGCATGGGAGGAGAGATGACCCCTAGAGATCCGCACAGCTTCTACCACGTCTCTAAGGTTCAAGATACATACAACATCTACGAGGCGTGCAAGTACTGGTGGCTGCGCTCTTACGACATAATGCAGGGCATAATCTATGGTGTTCACACTGAAGAAGTCTCTCAACATCCCGACCTGAGGACTCGACTGGATTACGACGAGTGGTTCGGTACGGTCGTCAACAGGTTCGTCTCTCAGGCTATCGAAGGTATCCCACTCACCGTTTACGGAGAAGGGGAACAGATCCGTGGTATGATCGCGCTGGATGATGCGATGGAATGCATGGTGAGATTGATAACCTCGCCTCCCGAACCGGGCCAGTACGATGTCGTGAATCAAGTTTCAGGCCTACATAAGATCAAAGACGTCGCCGACACGGTCGCTAGGGTCGGTAACGAAAGATATGATCTAGATGTAGAGATACAGAGGTTGGAAAATCCAAGGGTGGAGGCCGAGGAACATCCGATGGAGGTCGTTTCTAGAAAATTACCTCAGGAACACGGCTTCGAACCGAGCGTGCCGATGGAAAAAGAAGTCGAAAGGATGTTCGACCTACTCACAGAGGATCACATAAAGCAGAGGATAAAGGAGAAGAAACACGTGATAATGCCGAAGACAAGATGGTCCGGCGAGAAGAAGGAATCAGGAGT
>JAZKSH010000191.1:0-2769 GCA_036626195.1 Thermoplasmatota archaeon
ACCTCCACCATCGATCCATACCCGGGTCAACTTTACATCGTTGATCCTAGCATTTCCTCCAGCGAAACCAAAAAGTCCTGTAAACCTTTTAGAAGACTCTATATACAATTCTTTTATGATATGATCCTGACCACTAAAACTCCCATTGAATCTCGCGCTTTCATTACCGATCGGGACAAATCCTTCTCCACCGGGCCAATCTCTTGTCCAAGAAGCATCGATGTCGTTCTGGACGATGTAATCGCTTTCCAGGTCATTCTTAATCCACTGTAATTCGCCTGCGTTAGTGATCAGATAAGCTCCTTTATCTTCGTCCCACTTGGGCTCAACAGCTCCGGTAGGGAACTTCACCACCTCTCCGGTGAAATCAGTTTGGTTCGATACCGCAACAGATCTATATTCACAGATAAATATTTCTTCCAATTTTTCCAGATGCAGTTTATATTCGAAAGATGATGGTTCCGTGATAGTCACAGCATCTGTTTCGTTCCATTGATTACTATTCCTCCCACGGTACCTAAATAACACACTAACATTTTCTAGATACAATTCAGTAACCTCTCCTCTCAAAATAGCGTTTTCCTCCGTGATGTTCCTCGCTGTTAAAGTCGATATCTCTACGTTGTCATGGGTGATGAACGTGAGAGATAAAGTGGTCTCATTTTCATCCTCTTTTACCCCCACAGCTTTGTATTCATATGTGCTAGCTTTTTCCAAGCCTTCTATTTTAGATTCAAATATCTGTGGTTCTGTGATTGTCATCGGTTCGCTCTCCGACCACTGCTCTTCCCCTTCTTTTCTATACCTGAAGAAAACTTCTATTTCTTCGTTAGGTACTTCAAGGACTTCGCCTTTCAGAGTAGCTTCGTATCTGCTGATATTTTCTGCCCCTCTCAAGGTCAGATTTCCCAGGACAGCCCTTACACTTCGGTATCCATTTATGATACCATGTCCGTATCGAGTGTTTTTATCTTCACCTGGAAGTGACTCTCCTTCGTCAAAAAGATCCGCAGTGACCTGTAAAAGGTAATATATATTCTCGACCGATAGGTTCGATTTAGCATCTAACATGAGCGCAGTGATCCCCGCTACGTGTGGAGTAGCCATGGATGTTCCATTCGCGTATACCCAATCATCTCCGGGGACGGAGGATATCACATCCACACCGGGTGCGGCAAAATCGGGCTTCACATATTCATCCGGCGTATCTTCCCTTCCATCCTCGACTATCGCTCCGCTGCTGAAATCCGCTATCTCATCATCGGGATTAGATGCTCCTATACCGAATGCTTCGTAGACCGCTCCAGGGCTTCCTACTATGCCTTCACCGTAGTTACCTATAGAAGTAACTGGAACCATACCAGCATCGACCATGTTCTCGATCGGTTCTTCTATTTCTTCAGTATATCCTTTCGTCCCCCATGACATGCTTGCGATATGAGCTCTATGCTCTTCTATAGGCTCAAGCGGATTCCCGAACCTGTCGTGTGGCTCCACTTTCCACTCCAGACCAGCCAAGAGCTGAGAAAAAGTTCCGCTTCCGTCGGGTAAAACCAGGGCGTGCATCAGGTCTACCTCTGGGGCGACACCGATATGAGTGCCGCTGGCGTTGCCGCCTGCGATGCTTCCAGAAACATGAGTTCCATGGTAAGACGTGTCCCTCGGTGTCGAGTTTTCAACCACGTGGCCCGTGCTGTCGAATTCTATCCATCCTCCAGTGTAATATTCATCATCTTCTACGTTGACCATCTTGCCTTCCAGATCGGGATGATCGATATCAACGCCGGTATCTGAAACAGCAACTCTCACATCAGAGCCGTCGAAACCTTCCTCCCACACATCCGCGGCATTGATCCTGTCCAAACCCCACGTGAGGTTACCTGAAGGTTCGGACCTCATGTGAGAAAAAGACGGACTGTCATGGTCCTTTAGAGGAAGAGGATCGGAACGATCAACCTCGGACTCTAAATCTTTCAGAGAGTGCGGGCCTTTCTCAAGATATCGGTTCAGATTATCTGATCCGAAAGAGGGGGTAGAATCATGAGTTTCCACTTCGAAATTCTCGTGTATCTTCCGGACTTCTTTATGTTCCACAATTTCATTCATAGTTCCAACCTCTATCTCCGCTAGAACTGCGTTGGCTATCCAGAATGTATTTAGAACTTCCCCTCCATTCCGGTGTAGATGCTCGATCACTTCCGACTGCTTACTCTCAGCATGATGTTTCAGTTCATCCACGACCTCACCCGTATCCACTTCATTCAAGGGAGTCTTGGACGGTTCCCTGTCATCGAACTCGTGAGGTGTCAACCTGATCACGACTTCGATCTTCTCGTCTGATGTTTTAGAGTCAATGCGCTCTTTCAGGTCATCACTTAAGACCTCTTCCGGGTCTGGTGACGAGAAATTATCAGATATTTCGGTCGTTTCAGCATGGTCTGCAGATGCAAATCCGAGGCTGAATGTACTCAAAACGATAATCAGCACTATACCCGGAACCACTTTTTTTTTCAGATCCAACTCACTTCACCTCCACTCTAGTAGATGAAAGTGCATCATCTCATGATGCGGGAGGGGTTTCATCATTTTCCCTACATATAATATACAGTTCCCGGGCATAAATATTTTTTTGCATATATTATCCTGTTCCATAGATTTTTTGGTTTATATGATTTTCAGGAATTGTATATAGTCAAAATATATCTAGAAAGATATCGACATTTTAAATTCCGACCATATAGAGAGTCTCTGCTCCTTTACTTCCATCCG
>JAZKSH010000192.1:0-2766 GCA_036626195.1 Thermoplasmatota archaeon
GATCTGGTCATATTACAGATGAACGACAGCCACGGTTACTTAGATCTCCACGATGAATATTTCTGGGAAGATGGAGAACAGGTGTACAGAGAAGTAGGCGGATACGCCAGGATAACGAGCTATCTCGATAGAGTGAGAGAGAAAAATCCTGATTCTGTCATAGCTGTAGATAACGGAGATACGATCCACGGAACTTATCCCGTGGTACAGAGCGAAGGCGAGGTGATGAAATCAATATTGAACGAGATGAAATTCGACGCTTGGACAGCTCACTGGGATTTCGCCTATGGATCGCAGCATCTTATCGATTACGCCGAAGACCTGGAATATCCTCTCCTGGCTATCAATTGTTTTTATGACGAGACCGATGAGCTGGTCTTCGATCCCTATAAGGTAGTGGATAAAAACGGGACGAAAGTCGGTATAATCGGGATAGCGAATACCATCGTGGATAAAACCATGCCAGACCATTTCAGCGAGGGCATTTATTTGACCCTCGGAGATGAAGAGTTACCCGGTTATGTTCAAGAATTGAGAGAGGAAAAGCACGTCGACTTGATAGTCGTTTTAGCCCACCTAGGTTATCCACAGGAATTGAAATTAGCGAGAGAGGTCGACGGTATAGACGTTATGGTGAGCGGGCACACTCACAACAGGCTTTACGAGGCAGTGGAATTGAACGACACAGTGATCATCCAGTCCGGATGCCACGGCTCTTTCATCGGACGATTGGATTTAAACATAGAAGATGGAGATATAAAGGAATACGACCAAGACCTTGTGGAGATCAGCGAATCTATAGAACCTGACGAGCAAACACAAGAGATGGTCGAAGAGGCGAAAGCCCCTCACGGAGAGATGCTCGATAAAGTGGTAGGAGAAACACAGATAGGTCTAGCTAGAGACAGAGTGGTGGAATCTACCATGGATAATCTTCTGTTGAAAGCGATGATCGACGTGAGTGGAGCTTCACTAGCTTTTTCTAACGGCTGGCGTTACGGATCACCGGTACCTCCTAGAGATATAACTATGGAAGACTTATGGAAGATAATCCCTGTGAACCCCCCGATTTCAGTATGTGAAATAACAGGGCAGGAACTTTGGGATATGATGGAAGAGAATTTGGAGAACACTTTTGCTGGAGACCCATACGACCAGATGGGCGGTTACGTGAAAAGATGTTACGGTTTGAACTTATACTTCAAGGTGGAGAATCAGGAGGGTTATAGGATACAGGAATTTTTTATCGGAGACGAGAGGCTGAAAAGAGATGAAACTTACGATGCCTGTTATGTCACCACGCAGGGCATCCCTGCCAAATATGGAAAGAACAGAAGGGACTTAGATATCGACGCCGTAGAGGCTTTGAAGATGTATGTAGAGAAAAACAGTCCGGTGAAACCGGAACTTGAAGGAACCGTCGTACCTATCTGATGATAGAAGTGGATTCGTCAGAATCAAAGATTTTAACTCCAAAGAAAAGTGGACCGGTCACAAAGGAAAGACTTTCTAACTGCCCATTAAAAATCGAAGATTTTGTAATGGACCAGCGGGGACTCGAACCCCGGGCCTCCACCATTTCAGCGGAAAAAACTTCTCGCGTTGCCAAGGTGGCGATCTGCCAAACTGATCTACTGGCCCTGAACGAGTTTTTTTTGCGGGTGAAGGACCACGTAGACATTTGGAGCTTAACTCCAAAAGCATCTACTGGCTCTGACAGACACCTCTTGATAGCCCGAAGTCCCATAAAAAACTTACGTATCACCCGCTGGTTTAGCATTGGATGCTTTGGTGAAAGCCTGAGGCAAAATATATAAACCGCTCGAAAAATGAAATACCGATGTCAGGGGATATAGAGATACTGGTAAAATTCTTCGCCATGGTCCGACAGACCGTGGGTAAGAAAGATATGACCATGGAGATCAAGAAAGGTACGAAGGTCGAAGAGCTGGTGGATGAATTGATCGAAGACTATCCCGACTTGGAAGAGATTCGGGACATATTGATAGTCTCCGTCAACAAGAGCAGGGCGGACGACGACCGCATACTTGAAGAAGGTGACGAGGTAGCCATAATGCCTCCCGTGACAGGGGGCTGATGAAGATGAGTTTAGCTATTGTCGACACGCACCTGCTGACCTGTAAAGGCAGAACATTAGGTCTGATAGAAGAGGGTGCGGTAGGAATCGAAGGAGAAGAGTTGGTTTTTGTCGGTAAGAACAGCGATATCGATGAAAACGACTATGACGAGGTCATCGACGGTTCTCACCACGTTACCATGCCCGGTCTTATAGATGCCCACATCCACACCGGTTTGTCACTTCTGAGAGGAGCGGCACAGGACGTCCCGGAGAAGGAATGGATGAACAAAGCTTTGAAGCCGATAGCTAGACATATGGACGAAGAAGATCATCTAGCAGGTTCATGCTTGTCAGTTCTAGAAGGTTTAAGATCCGGCACAACCACTTTTTCGGAGTTTTCTAGAAACGTAGACCGGGTTATCGAAGAAGTATATCTCCCTTTCGATGTGAGATCTGCCTGCGCGGAGACGATCAACGAAGTCGTAGGGAAAGAAGGCGATATGTATGAACTGAAAAGCTCCGAAGAAAAACTGGAGAAAAATGAACGGCTTTTCGAAAAGTATGAAGATGAAGACATGGTGGAACCGTTGTATGGTCCACAGGCATTAGATATGGTCACCGAAGAAACACTGGATATGATAAAAAAGAGAGCTGAAAACAAGGACAGAAGGATCCACATGCACGTG
>JAZKSH010000193.1:0-2700 GCA_036626195.1 Thermoplasmatota archaeon
CGTTGCAGATAGACTTGTGGAATCTTCGACTCTGGAAAAAGACGGGGTTGAATTGGAAGTTGAAGATATCGATTTCCCGCAGATAATGGAGGATATAAGATCTACCCGTAAAAAGTGGCAGGAAAACCAGAAAAAGAATATATCTTCTACTGAGTGTCTAGATTACTACGAAACTGAAGGTAGATTTATCGACGAATATACTTTGGAAATGGACGAAGTTACTTTGAGAAGCGATAAGATATTCATCGCCGCCGGAGCTCGTCCGCTGATACCGCCTATAGATGGGGTCGAAGAAGTTGATTACCTGACCAACGAGAGCATACTCAAACTGGAAACACTTCCCAAAGAACTTGTAATAATCGGTGGAGGCTATGTAGGTGTAGAATACGCCCATTTCATGGACAAGATGGGCAGCGAAGTCACTATCATACAGAGAGGAGATAAGATCGTAAAGGATCAGGACGACGATATCTCTAGATATCTGCGGAGAAAGCTTTCCGAGCGTGTAAATATAGAGTTGAATACGGAAGCAAGCGGTATCCAAAAAGACGGGACTGGTTATAAGGTGATAGGAAAAACAAAAGACGGGGATCTACAGTCTTTTTACGGGGATGAGGTGATGATAGCGGTCGGAAGAAGACCTAACACCGACTTATTAGAGCCGGAAACCACCGGGGTAGAAACCACGGATAGAGGTTACATCAAGGTCGATGAGTATCTGAGAACCTCTAAGGAAAATATCTGGGCTTTCGGAGATATTACTGGAAAGGCGATGTTCAAACACGTCGCTAATCTTGAAGCAGATATTGCCTGGAAAAACGCGAAAAGAGATGAGAAAAGATCCCTCGATTATCAAAGCGTCCCTAGCGCGGTTTTCACGGATCCAAAGATAGGTTCAGTCGGTTTGACGGAAAATGAAGCTAAAAAAGATCGAGAGGTTCTGGTAGGCAAGGCGGATTATCAAGACATCATCAAAGGCAAAATAACGGATAAAGAAGGTTTCGCTAAAGCAGTGGTGGAGCAAGATAGCAAAAAACTGCTGGGATTCCATATAATAGGTCCAGAAGCCCCTATCTTATTACAGGAAGTCGTTAACGTGATGGCGCAAGGTGGGGCTAAAGACGATATAACCGATGGAATACACACGTTCCCGACGCTCAGTAGGCTGATTCCAGCTGCTTTAGATGATCTAGAGCCCGTTGAGTGAATCGAGCAACTCAGATCGGAACCATGTTGCCTTCCAATTCGACTGATAAGGGGCTGTTCTCTCGAATATAATTCTTCATGGCCTCGATAGCCCTGATATCTAGATCTTTTCTATCGGTTCCATACTTCTCCGGTATGCCTTGAGAAGTGATGAAAGCGGCTCTGTAAGTTTTATCCTTTTTCACTTTTTCGTCGCCTATATAGAATTCCTGTATCCTATGCCCGGACGGGTTCTCCACTTTAAAATAGACATATATACCTTTACATCGCTTCAAATATCCTCCCTTCTGATCGTATGGGTCTGAGGCAAAAGTACCCTCCATATCTTCCTCCAACATCTCTTTGAGTTCCTTCCCTGTGATATCACAGACAGAGACAGGAGGATCGACCGGAACGATCTTCCAAAGGTCGTTGATCTTTATCGGACCCGGTGGAATAGGAGCGCCGTATCTCCATCCGTTAGAAAAAGCCATCTCCGCATCGGTCTCGTTCAGCATCGATTTCAACAAAAGGTTGTCCATCGTAGACTCCATCACTCGATTTCTCGTTAAAGCTGTCTCGGTTTTACCGACCACCTTGTCGAGCATATCTCTATAAGATGAAAGAGTTTCATTGACGATCTCCTCTACCTTTGAATCTCTTTCGATAGAATCATCCATCCAAACGAGTTCGTGTTCAGTTTCTTTAACCTCGCGGTTCTTTATTCCTAGGTCCAACCTCCCCACGAAAGATCCGTGACATCCTGACTGGATCACTACGGTATCGTTCACCTTTACAGGCTCGTAGATCCTGTTGTGAGTGTGACCACTTAAAAGAATGTCTATCCCATCGATCTCTCTCGCCAATTTGAGTTCTTGAGGATATCCAAGGTGTGAAAGAACTACTATGATGTCTACTTCCTTTTCTTCTTTTAATTCTTCTATGTACCCGGGCAACTCTTCATTCCCTAGAGTGAAATAGATCCCTTCGCTGAAAAAGTCAGGCATGGTCTTATCGACTATCGTTGCTGCAATTCCTATGATACCGAACTTAACGCCCTTCTTTTCTATCACCTTGTACGGTTCGTAGACGAGATCGTCACTCTCTTCGTAATAGCAGTTGATCGCGAGCATGGGATAATCCAGTTTTTCAGTTATCTCCATCAAATTATCAGGGCCGTAAGCGAATTCCCAGTGTGCGGTCCAAGCGTCGAAATCCATCTCGTTCAGTATAGGTATCATGTCTTTCCCTTGGTTTTTAACAGCGGGAAAAGTCCCGTGGATCGTATCCCCGTTATCCAATGCAATAACTCCTTCAGGATTTTCTTTCCTAACTTTTTTGAGATAAGCACTTATCCTCGCATATCCTCCCGCCTCCCTGTAAATCTCTTCGCCGTCTTCCCAGTAATATTCTGGATGCGGCTCAAAATAGGCATGGCTGTCGTTCAATTGAAGTAAAGTGATTTTTTCTTTTTCAACCATCTATACAAACCCTCCATTATCGGTTAATTAAGCC
>JAZKSH010000194.1:0-2697 GCA_036626195.1 Thermoplasmatota archaeon
CCCATGCAGAGAACACCTTGATCCAGAATACATTCTTCGGGATCTATCTCGACTTCCTGTATAGGCTTCAATTCCTCGATCTTCTTCTCTTCCCTATCCATGGGACACACGTCGCAGACGCTTTTATCCGATATTAGGTCGTACTTTCCTACCTCGGTTTCATCGTCCAACAGAGCCGGAAAAGCTTCTTCCAGCTGATTCGGCAGAGGAGGACAACCGGGTAGATAATAATCCACATCGATGATCTCTTCTAGAGGTACGATATGCTCCATCAGGTCCGGAAGAGTAAGTTCTCCCTCTTCGACGGTACTGGATTTCTGAGGGAACGGCCCTTCGTCGGTCGTTTTAGTGGTATAGCCTTTTTCCACCAGTTCCTCTTTACTGCTCAAATTGCCTAGACCGAAAAGACCGCCGTTGACGGAACAAGAACCATAAGCGACGACTTCCTTCGCCTTCTCTCTCAACAGCTCGGCCATCTCTTTGTTCTCTTCTAGCCTTATAGAGCCGTTGATGAACATTATGTCTATCTCATCCTCTCCCATCGCTTCAACATCTTCATACTTGGGATCCATCGCACAGGGCCAGAAGACGATATCCGCCTGCTCTACTACATCCAAAATCATTTCATCTATATCGAGAACGCTGACTTGACAGCCTCCGCAGGCCCCGCACCAGTAAAATCCTATCTTCTTCTTCTCACTCATCGTTATCCGCCTCCAGTGAGGTGCCGTTCAGATCTAAGGGACCCAGCTCTTTAATCTCAGCGGTCATCTCCTTCATGACGTTAGCGAACTTACCTCCTTCCGCGGAGGATATCCATTCCAGTTTCAGCCTGTCAGGATCGATACCGAAATCTTCCATCATCTTCTTCATAAGGTTTGCTTTCCTCATGGTCTTGTAATTTCCGTCTATATAGTGGCAGTCGCCGGGATGACATCCAGCGATCAAAACACCGTCGGCTCCCTCGTCAAAGGACTCGAAAACGTGCTCGGGTGAAACCCTAGAAGAACACATCACTTTGATGTTCAAGATGTTCGAAGGGTACTGCTCTCTGCTGACCCCGGCAAGATCGGCACCGGCGTAGCTGCACCAGTTGCACAAGAAAGCGATGATCTCGGGTTCAAAATCTTCAGAACTCATCATACCACCTCGTCGGTTAAAGCAGATCTGATCATCGAGGATATCTGATCGTCGTCGAATCCTTTTTGAGTTATCGCATTTGAAGGACAGACGCTCGCGCAGGAACCACACCCTTTACACAATACGTCGGTTATCTCCGCCACCTCGTCCTCTTCGTTGAAGTCGATAGCTCCGTAGGGACAAACTGAGATACACATCTTGCAGCCGCTGCACCTGTCGTCGTCTATTGCGGCGATTATACCCACGCTTTTGGTATAGCCCTTCATCATCGGCACTTCAGCTTTGGAAGCGGCGCCGTCGGCCTGTGAGAGTGTATCCGCTATATTCTTGGGATAATGGGCTCCTCCAGCGAGATAAACGCCTTCGGAAGGGAACTCTAGCGGACGCAGTTTCGCGTGAGCTTCCATAAAGAATCCCGAAGGGTTCGAGGAAAGTTTCAGCATCTTCTGTAACTTCGAACCGCTGGGATCGCCTTCCAGCTGCATCGCCAGTACGAGATAATCTGAATCGATCTCCACATCTTCGTCTAACAGATTATCGTGCACTTTGACGTTGATCTTGTCTCCCTTTTCAGAGACTTCTGGTTTATCTTCGCCGGAATACCTGAGGAAGATCACGCCGTTCTCTTCCTGCACATCCGCGTAATATTCTTCTTCGTTCTTGCCGAAGACTCTCATATCTTTGTAAAGTATGTAAACGTTGGAATCAGGATATTTCTCTTTGATCGCCTTGGCGTTTTTCAAGGAGTTGCCGCATCCTACCCTACAGCACCAGGGCCGTTCTTCTTCCATCGCACCGACGCAGTTGATGAATACGACGTTCTCGGGATCTTCAAGTGAGTCTTCCGCCAGCGCTTCGTCCAGTTCGAGCTGCGTCATCACCCTATCGTCTTTTTCATAGTTATAGAAACCTTCAGGATCGATCTCCTGGAAGCCCGTGGTAAGCACTATAGTGTCGCTCTCTACCACCCCTCCGTCGCTGAGCGTAAGCTCGTAATTACCTATGTAACCGTCAACGTCTTCAACTTCAGTGGAGGTCTTGACCGTGATATTGTGCTGTTCCTCTATCTCGTGGGATATGTTCTCCGCGAGTTCACCCGCATCTATATCCGACGGGAAGAGCGTGTTCAATCTGTTCAATTTACCTCCGAGTTCGTCTTCCCTCTCTATCAGAGTCACGTCCTGACCCGCTTCCGCCATGCTGAGAGCGGTCTTCATCCCCGCAGGACCTCCACCGATGATCACCGTTTTATCCCCAACGTCTATCTCGTGTTCTTGAAGCGCCGCTAAACGCTTAGCTTTCGAGACAGCCATCTTGGTGAGGCGCTTCGCTTTCTCCGTCGCCTTCTCCGGTTCGTCACTGTGGACCCAGCTGCATTGATTCCGTATGTTGGCCATCTCGAGAAGGTATCGGTTCAGGCCTATCTCTTCTAAAGTATCTTTGAATAGATCGGCGTGGGTCCTCGGAGAGCACGCAGCTATCACGAAACGGTTTAGGTCGTGTTCCTCTACCGCTTCTTTCAACTCGGTCTGAGCGTCTTCAGAGCAGGCGAAGGTG
>JAZKSH010000195.1:0-2685 GCA_036626195.1 Thermoplasmatota archaeon
AAAAATACACTATTCTGGACATTTTTGAGGATCGTTTCATATTCGTCTTTTAAATCTTTCAATTCTTTCTTTTTTTCTTTACGCATCTTCTCAGTTTTATAGTGCCTAGCTCCCTGCGTTATCGCATCAGCCAAAACACCGAACTGCGCCTTAGGATCACCACCTTTCTGCAGATAACGATCAGCGCCCAAATTCAAAGCTTCCATGGCCACCTCTTCTCTACCTTTACCGGTGAAGATTATGAAGGGAATATCGCTCTCTCTTTCCTCTCTAACTTCCTCCAAAAATTCGAGTCCGTCCATGTCCGGCATCTGGTAATCCGAAACTATGACGTCGAAAGTTTCTTCCTCTACCAGTCGGAGAGCCTTTTCTGGCGATATGACAACGTTAACATCCAACCTCTCGTCTTCCTTCTCTAAAAATATCTCCGCCTGATCCAAGAATCCAGACTCATCATCCACCAACAATACTTTGATATTATCTTCCATGTTCTACCCTCAATATAGGCTTACGATATTACAGACTTAACTTATGATGTGTATTTATACATAAATAGCTTTCGAATTTGATTTTAAATCGAGAGTGAACTTTCATATTTTTTTCAACCTCACATCGAATCTTGCGCCGCCCATCTCCGAGTCTTTCACTTCGATCTCACCGTCGTAGCTCTCCAAAAGCATCTTCACCAGGAATAATCCCAAGCCAGTCCCTCTATCTTCATCGGTCGTGTATCCCTTCTCGAATATGGTATCTTTCTTCTCATTAGGGATACCTTTTCCGTCGTCCTCTACCGTGCAAACCACTTCTTCTTCTTTTATCTCCCCCGATATCTTTATCTCACTCCCTTCGGAGTGATAAACCGAGTTTTCCATCAGATTGGAGAAAACCTCTTTGAGGAGTGAACCACCTTTCACTTCACATTCCGTCGAGGGACATTCCATGAATAGATCTATATCTTTATCTTCGATTATCGTTTCCACTTCTCCCACCGCTTCAAGTATGGTAGACTGGATATCGACCGCCTTCTGCTCTTCCTTCTGTGCGCTCAAAAGCAGCCTGATCTTCTGGATCAGGTTGATACTTTCTTTATTGGCTTCCTTAGACTTTTCAATATATCTTCTCGTATCTTCGGATACCTCTTTATCTTCTAACAGCTGAAGATACCCCTTGATCACCTGTGTTTTGTTCAGCACGTCGTGCCTCAGCAAAGAATTCAGCAGTTCCTCTCGCTCCTGAGTTTCTTTTATATCAGTGATATCACTTACCACGCCCATCGTTCCCACGAAATCGCCAGCCGCATTTTTATAGGGTGAAGCATAGACCATCACGTCGATTATATCCCCGTTCTTTTTCTTCAATCGACTCTCGTACTGACTGATCTCATCTTCTTTCCTCTTTTCCGTTTCCTCTTCAAACTTATGCAATTCTTCTTCCGGGACGATATCTTCGATATTTTTTCCGATCAATTCTTCCTTTTCATATCCCAGCATCTCGGCGAATCTATCGTTTGCAAAGGTGAAATTGTTATCAAAATCGGTTATGCTTATACCGGCAAAGGAGCTTTCAACCAGGGTCCTATAACGCTCTTCACTTTCCGCTAATTTTCTCTCCGATTCCCTGTTTTGGATGATATTAGAGATCACGGTAGCAACAGCTTTTATCAGCTCTTCCTCTTCTTCTAAAAAAGGATCCCCTTCCACATCGGGTTTTTCCTCGGTATAACAGATCGTGATATCACCTATCTTTTCATCCTCTAACTCGATATCGGAACTCAGGCACTTATCAGCACCTTCAAATCCATCGGTTTGGTATTCTTTTTCATCCCACGTTATTTTCGCCTCGGTAATCTCGGGATACTGCCATCCTTGAGGTATCATCTCTACCGTTTCTTCTAAAATATCTTCTAAAGATTTTGTGGTCTCGGTTCCCATCCTGGTAATGGAGTAAAGAAGATCCAATTCTTTGTACCTCTCACTCAGGTCATGCAGGAGTTCTTCTCTCTGCTTTTCGACCATCTTCCTTCTGGTGATATCTCTAGCTATGACCACTTCTCCTTCGAATTCCTCCTCTATGAAAGTTTTAGCATTTATCTCAGCATATTGTATATCTCCATCTTTTGATCTCATCTCGATCTCGTATGGAGGAACTTCTTCTCCCTTCATCCTCTTCATGAAGTTCTCCACCGTTTTTTTGACTGCCTTTTCCTCCAAGAAAGGCAGCTCATCCAGTTCTTTGTCCACTATCTCCTCTTTATCATATCCCAACTTCTGCAAAGCCGCCTTGTTCACGTCGATAAAAACACCATCTTTATTTAACAAAAAGGTGGGGTCGGGAGAAGCTTCGAAGATCCTTCTAAATCTTCTCTCGGACTTTTTCAGCTTCCTTTCGGCTTCTTTTCTTTCTGTAATATCTCGAACCGTGGCCTGCAGGAAAGGTTCATCGTCGACTTCCACTCTGCTCAATAGAACCGTGGCGGGGAATTCCTCCCCATCCAACCGTTTATGTGTCCATTCAAAGGAGGCCTCGCCTTCATTCATCGCTTTATCGACCATCTTCTTCGCTTTTACCTTGGATACCTGACCGTCCGGTTGTTTTTCAGGAGAATAATCCCATGGGGATCTCGAACAAAAATTTTATTAGTCGTTTTCCACGTAGATCTACACTGCAGCCGGGTTAGCGGAAGTA
>JAZKSH010000196.1:0-2680 GCA_036626195.1 Thermoplasmatota archaeon
CTCGGTTATCCAGCCTACCACTATGTTACCATCCCGACTCCAAACACAATATATGTCCCGCTCGTTATGACTTCCCCATTATAGGGCAAGGTCGTCGCCACATATACAGCCGAATCGAGTTCACTTATGTTCCGGGCTGGTAACTCAGTTCAGGACACTTTAACGCTCTCTTCACAGAGCCACGCCGTCCTTTCGTTTCTCCCTGCAACGAGCCGCAGGGGACAGGATTAAGAAGATACTTGACGTATCTCCAGCACCTACAGACAAGCTGGATTTTCGAGGCACGCCCTACTGTTCGACAAAACTTGTTTTTGTCGTTAGTTGGAAGCTTGCCTTCCGACGATCACTCGAACCAAGTTCTCGTAATCATGACCAATTCGTTATGTCATCCACAACTAGTCAAGGACACTTACGAAATAGTAAAAAGATGTGTCCTTGAATATAAAAAGTGTGCTAAAGATCTGACATGGAAAATTTTATAGAAGAACGATGACATGCAGTCATGATAATATGAACCGACTGCTGATATGTTATTATTCAAAGAGTGGGACCACGGAGAAGATGGCTGAGAAGATACAGGAAGGAGCGGAGAACAGCGAAGCAGACATCGAAGTGGAGACGAAGAGGGTCGAAAAGGTGGATATGGAAGAGCTTACAGAGTACGATAGTATAATCCTGGGATCCCCTACTTATTACGGACTTCCGTGTAGCCAGATAAAAGAATTTATAGATGAGAGTATCACCCATCACGGAAAGCTGAATGGGATGATCGGAGGGGCGTTCACATCTAGTTCGAACACGGCCGGAGGTAATGAAACCACGATAATGGCCCTTCTTGAAGCCTTGCTGGTCCACGGGATGATAGTCAAGGGCATGCCCAACGGGGATCATTATGGACCAGTAGTGGTAGGAGATCCTGATAAAAAGGAAATCGACCAATGCCAGTCCTATGGGAGACGGATGGCCGAATTAACCGATAAAATCGCAGATAGGGAGGATTGAGTCATGGAGTTCAAAGAGGTGGTGGAAAAAAGGAGAAGTGTCCGTTCTTTCACCGGCGAGGAGATCCCGAAAGAAGAGATCCTAGAGATCATCGAGATAGGACATATGGCTCCTTCCGCAGGCAATAGGCAGGCTAGAGACTTCATCGTAGTCAAAGATGAAAAGGAGAAAGGAAGATTGGTCGAGAACGCCTACGGGCAGTCCTTCATAGAGGAAGCTCCCTGGGTCGTGGTAGTGTGCGCTAACAAAGAAAGATCGGCCGAAAGGTACGGGAAAAGAGGAAGAGAACTGTACTCGATACAGGACGCTTCCGCCGCGGTCCAAAACATGCTTTTAGCTGTGGTTGACAAAGGTTACGCCGCTGTATGGATAGGTGCCTTCGACGAGGAGAAAACAGCAAACCAGCTCGATATACCCGGAGGTGTAAGACCAGTGGCACTCATACCGATAGGAGTTCCCGCGGAGAGTCCAAAAGAGCCACCTAAGATGGATATTGAAGAGCTCGTACATAGAGGGAGCTGGTAAAATGGAAGAGTTTGAGGAGAAAATATTGGATGCCCACGTACATCTAGGCCCCTCAGACGAGTGGCTCCCCTATGTAGAACCTTCAGTCGAAACCGATACCGTTATAGAAAGTATGGAAAGGCACGGCGTAAAAAAAGCGGTGGTCTTCCCGAATCCATGTGTCGGTGATAGGTATCCAGAAACAAATGACTACATCGCTGAAGCGGTGGAAGAGTACCACGATAGATTGATAGGTTTCGGTAGAGTCGATCCAAGAAGAGGCGATGAAGCTGTTTCCGAAGTGGAACGATGTGTGAACATAGGTCTAGACGGCATAAAATTACATCCTTTCGTGGAAACTTTCCGCCCAGACCATCCCAACTTTGAAGAGTTGTTCGACGTGATCTACGAAAATGAACTCGTTCTGTTGCCTCATACGGGCAGCAATTTTTCCTCGGCAGGATTTTGGAATTCCGTTCTGGAAGATAGAGCTGATTTAAACTTGATACTGGGACACTTGAATGAAGGATGTATCTCCGTTGTAGAGGATCACGAAAACGTTTTTGTCGATACCTCGGGAACTAGAGTTTACATGCTTGAACATGCGGTGAAAAAGATCCCCGATAGGATAGTGTTCGGCTCCGACTACCCCTATCTTAATTATGAGGTGCAGAAGACGGTTATCAAAGCAGCGGATATCACTGATGAACAGAAAAGGAAAATATTCATAGATAACTTGAATGGTATATTCCAAGGATAGACATGGGCGAGTTAGAACTTCACCTTCTAAGGTATGGAGAGATCGGGACGAAAAGTCCCAACGTCAGAAAGCATTTTGAAGATATTTTGATGCAGAACATAGAGCGGACATTCCTCTCAAGGGAGGAGGAAGTCATCACTGAAAAGAGGGGGCGGGGCAGGATATTCGCCTATGCTTTGAAAAAGAATTCTTACCTGTTCTCCCGTATCTTCGGCCTTACCTCCTACAGCAGAGCGAGACAGGTGAATTCTGACCTAGATGAACTGAAAAAAGAGGGTAGAAGATTCGCGGACGAGGTCTCTGGTAGCTTTGCAGTGAGGGCCAGACGAGTGGGGGAACACGAATATAACAGTCAAGAGGTGGAGGCGGAGATAGGTGACGTTATACTCGATGAAGATCCCGATCTTAAGGTGG
>JAZKSH010000197.1:0-2671 GCA_036626195.1 Thermoplasmatota archaeon
GAGTCCTACGTTGGTAAGTTTTCCATCAACCGCTCCAAACAGTCCTACTCGAGTTATTTCGCGGTTGATATAAAGGTCGCTTATTTTATATCCATTTCCCTTAAAAGTGCCTGAGAATGCGGGATACAAATCCTCTCCGATCGGCTTCCACCCATCTGTAGTATTGACTAACTCGTCATATCCGTTAGTGGTTTCATCTAGATCACTCATCAAAATGTATTCCCCCTCTAGATTATTCCTTGTCTCGTTGAGGTCGTGCCAATCGTAAATCTCAATAGGATCATCTGCACTTATGCTTTCATCTTCACTTTCATCCAAACTCCCCGCAGAGCCAACTGCGGCGGCAAAAAGACTAACAACCAGTAACATCACTACACTAGCCGTCAAGTATCTTTTTAGATTTTCATACATCTTTTTTCCTCCATCCCTTTAAACTCATTCTAAGGGGGTATACTCGCTACTCACAATCGAAGCAATTTATAAAAATCTTTCTTACTCTTGAACCTGCCAACATTTGCAGGACTTGGTTCACCGCTTACTCGAAGTAAGTTCTCGTGATCTTTGGAAAATTGGAAGGTCTCTAATCTGAGGTGAATTCTTTGAATAATTCGAATTTTTTAACCTCGAATATCACTAAATCCTGACAAAAAGTCCCTCCCCTTAATCTATATTAGGTTTCAAGGAGGATCAAGTTGAAGACGTCATACAATTCTATCGTGATGTTGTGAAAGAAATCAAGGGACTGGAAGTAAAGAAACAATAGTAATTTTTCTGAAAACCTTTCCTTCCCGAGCAGGCTTTTCGGGAGCGGAAAAGCCAGCGAGGGAAGTGGGGCGGGGCAAGTTGGCAGTCCCTCCACCAAAACCATTTTTCCAAGAAGCCAATTAATCTGGTCAAGATTTAAATAGATCGCATATCATTATTTGAATAGGTGTTCTAATGACAAATCCAGTAGAAAAGAAATCATCTACAAAAGAGAAAAACGATATAGTGAAGGATCCGGAGATCATGGGAGGCTCAGCAAGGATAAAAGGAACTCGTATCCGAGTGAGCGATATCGCTGTGGACTACGAATACAGATATGAGTCCTGAAGAGATCGCAGATCAATACCCAACTATCTCTCTCTCAGACGTTTATGCCGCTCTAGAATATCATCATAGAAACAAGAAGGAAAGTTGAATTCCACACGGTTGAGGAAAGAGTGATGAGGATCATCCCGGTATTTTATACGTAACTACCCAGTATGCTTCTATAGGTGAAGTCGTACAGGAAGTTGTAAGACACGTAGATCAGTACACAAAGGAAGAATTTCAAGACACTATTTTTTACATACCTTGATCTCTGTAATTGTAAGTCAGAGATTCCAACCTTTCAAATATACCGAAATCAAACTTAACCGTTTTGTGATCACTCCTCGTCTTCTACATATCTCTTTACCATATCCATGATCCTCTTCACCTTTTTCCTCCATTTGACGGCATCGGATTTGCTGAAATACTCAGTATGATATTCGGCTGTGCTTTTTTTCTGTAAAATTTGCTGGATAGAACTTCTGTATTTACTCTCCTCACTCTTGATCAAGTTCTTTTGAAGCAGTTCTTTGAAGTAATCTACGGCTTTATCGTGTTTTCCCGGGGTTTTACCAAGTTTCTCTTTAAAAAGAGCGTCCAGTGCCTTTATCATAGCATGAGAAAACTGAGCACATGCCACTCTAGGATTTTCTTCAATTACTGAGCTAGCCGTTTTAAACCAAGTTTCCGCATCTTTTAAATCATCATTCATTGCTATCTTCCTCATAAAGAGTTATACCTTCTTCCTTGATGTTCTCAGCAAAACTATCCTCATGTTTTTCCATCAGTTCAAACCTTTCTTTTTCCATCACATCAGGCATTATCCTTACTGATTCTTTCGAACTGATTTTCTCAGCTATCTGTGAGATCTCATCCTCAGTTTTCTCGTCTCTATCCTGAAACAAGATCAAAATATCGATATCACTGTTGAGATCAGCTGTTCCTCTAGCCACAGATCCAAATAATACGCATTTTTTAACCCCCTCAAACTTTCTAATCTCTCCTACGAATCTCTTGGCAGCTTCTTCAAGCTCGTCGATCTCAGCCCTAGATGCCTTCAAAATCCTCTTCAAAACTTTTCTGTTCTTCACTTTGACCAACTTTGATCTGCCAACTTCGGAGGCGGAAACATAATTTCTTTCTTCAAGTCTGTTTACCGCCCTCCACACCGTCGTTTTTGAAACCTCGGATTCTTCAGCGATATCGTTCAGACCCCAATCTCTATCAGGATATTCCATCAGAGCTTTGATAACTTTCAATTCTTTCTCGCTCTTTGGTAGATACATAGTACCAGGAACCTAAATTTCACATATGAAACGATCGTTTCACTAATGAAATATAGTGGCCTTATATAAGTCTATCGATATTGGATTTTTTCCAATCTCAGCAGTCCTTAACCGATAAAACAAGTAAACACATCGATCTTTATTTAAAATATATATACCATCGGTAACGAAAGATAACCAAAATGAAGGCGTGAACATCTCTTTGTCGATCCCCGTCTCCGATCCAAAACTATTCCGCCATGAAACCACTGACAGGATCCTACACATACTCTCGGATAATCCTTACACAGAATACACGCTGCGAAGACTCGCTC
>JAZKSH010000198.1:0-2622 GCA_036626195.1 Thermoplasmatota archaeon
TACACTCTTCATATAGGTGGTAAAGATGAAGGATGAAATAATTTATCTCGATAATTCCGCGAGTTCAAAGATGGATGAAGAGGTCTTCGAAGCGATGAAACCGTACATGTTGGATAATTTTGCAGTGGCGACTTCAGACTTCGCTTACAGTATGGGTGTGGAGGCAAAAGAAGCGCTAGATGATGCCCGGGAAAGGATAGCTAGTGAATTGGGAGCTTCTTCGGAAGAATTCATTTTCACCTCGTGTTCCACGGAATCGAGCAATTTAGCCTTGAAGGGAGTCGCAGAAAAACTCTCGGATGAAGGGAATCATATAATAGTATCTGATATAGAGGACTTCCCCGTACTCAACACTGCTAAGAGATTGGAGAAGAAAGGGTTCGATGTCACTTATCTAGATGTGGATGGAGAGGGTTTTGTTGATCTTGAGCAATTGGAAGAATCGATAAACGAAAACACGATACTCGTATCTATCCAACATGGAAATCAGGAGATCGGCACTTTACAGGATATAGAGAAGGTTGCTAAGATCTGTGATGAAAAAGATGTTATCTACCATACCGATGCTACTCACACTTTTGGAAGGGTCCCTATCGATGTGAAGGATATCCCTGTAGATCTGATTACGGTCTCTGCACACACGATACACGGACCGAGAGGAATCGGAGGTCTTTATATAAGAGAAGGAACTCCATTGGAAAAGCAGATGGACGGCGGCTTCCAAGAGAACGATCTTCGGGCAGGAGTCGAAAACATACCCGCGGCGGTTGGATTCGCTAAAGCTGTGGAATTGATAGACGAAGAGGAGAACGAACGGATAAAGGAGCTCAGAGATAAATTGATAGAAGGTATGAGAGAGCAGGTTCCTGACGTAGTGTTGAACGGACCTGAACAAAAGAGAACTCCACAGAATGCGAACATTACATTTCATTATGTGGAGGGCGAGTCTATAACTCTTCATCTAGATATGAGAGGGATCGCCGTGAGCACCGGCTCTGCGTGCTTCAGCAAATCCCTTGAGGCTAGCCACGTGATAATGGGTATCGGAGGGGATCACGAAAGGGCTCACGGTTCCGTGAGATTTACTTTTGGTAGGTTCAATACTGAAGATCAAGTCGAAGAGGTCGTAAATGCGGCCTTGGAGATTATACAAAAATTGAGAGATATAAGCCCATTAGGCAAAGAAGAGGAGGAATGATTATGGAAGGAGCACCATATACTGAAAAGGTTATTGAATATTTTCAAAATCCAAAGAACGTTGGAGAGATAGAAGATCCAGATGGCTATGCTAAAGAAGGTAGTCCAGCTTGTGGAGATATGGTTGAGTTGTTCTTGAAAGTTGACGATGATACCCATGAGATAAAGGATATCAAGTTCAAGTCTTACGGTTGTGCATCTAACATAGCGACCGGTTCGATAATCACAGAGATGGCGATGGGCAGTACCATCGAAGAGGCGAAAGATATAAGCTGGCAGGAGGCTGCAGATGAACTTGGAGGTCTTCCTGATCTGAAAACGCATTGTTCCGTTTTAGCGGTCGATGCTCTGAGAGAGGCTATCCGGAATTACGAAGAAAGACAGGGGATAGGAGAAGGGAAAAAAGAAACGACGGCAGAGGTGGTCAAAGAGCGGTTGAAACATGTGATGAATCCGATGACCGGGGTTGACGTTATCCAGACAGATCTAATCCATGATATCGAAGTTGAAGATGGAAAGATATCGATTGAAGTTGATCTAGAAGAGGACCATCAGTTCGCCTCTGCAGTTAAGGAAGATATAAAAGAGAAATTGGAACCTAGATGGGACGTAGAAGAGGTCAAGGTGCATTTCGGAGAAAAGTAAGAAATCTTAGTAACCTCTCTCTAAGTCTACAACGTTGACTTCTTCACCTTGTGCTAGGGATTCTAGAATATCAGCTAAATCTCTTATTCTGTACTTGCCTCTTTCTTTGATCTGAGTGGCTCTATGAGGACTGAATATCACGTTATCGAATTCGTCTAAAGGATAATCCGAGGGGAAAGTGTCTGTTCTAGATTCTTCGTCCGGCGGGTAGTTCCACCAAACGTCTATTCCGGCTCCTTCCACTGTTCCAGATTTTAAAGCTTTGTAGAGAGCTTCCTCGTCAATCACAGGTCCTCGACCTATATTGACAATGTGTACACCCTCTTTCATCTGCTCAAATTCTTCGAAGCTTAAATAACCTCTAGTTTCATCGGTCTCCGGAAGCGTACTAACTATGAAGTCTGCTTCACTCAAAAGTTTATGTAAGTGCTCGTTAGTCTTGAGCTCGTTAACCAGTTCGCTTTCCTCTGGTGTTCGCTTTACAGCGTTCACTTCCATATTGAAAGCGTTTCCCATCTTTGCGATCTCTTTTCCTATCTCACCGAAACCAAGAATCAATAGTGTTTTGTCTCTCAAACCCCTACCCCATCCTTCATCTTCATATCTGGGAGTCCAATCGCCGTCCTTCATCTTGTCATGGATGGGGACTATTTTCTTGGCACTAGATAAAAGTAGTGTGAAGGCATGCTCCGCTACCATCCAATAGTTGAAATGAGAATTGATCACCTTTATATCTGGAAAATCACGCAGTTTCTCTTTGTCTGAATGTGGAACACCTAC
>JAZKSH010000199.1:0-2524 GCA_036626195.1 Thermoplasmatota archaeon
ATAACTAAATGAACGTTCCTTTCCAAGTATTTTCGAAGCTATCTTCTGTATCTCTTCGGACGTGATAACTTCCTTTTTCAATAATTCATGGTAGAGTGATTCTATCTTGGTCATTAGTGTTTATTTAATATTGTAATGGTATTTAACCCTTATTGTTTTCAATAAAACTAAAAGAGTTTTAAACTAAATTTAATCTTTTATTGGTTATTTACCCTTATTGAATGAAAATAATATCAAAAATTGAGAAATTTCCTTGTTTTTACTCTTTATTCTTTTCTAAGTGGTTCAGCTTTTATTAGAAAAGTTTTCTTTTACTTTTTCGACCTCTTTTCCCAGCCCTGGGCAGGTACCTGCAAAAGCCATAACGTCCTTTCCTTTAGTGATCCTCTTTAAAACATCGTCAAAACTCTCATCCTCTTTTTTCAGTGATTTCAGGAGTTCATAGGTTTCCTCTTTTACGGAAAATCATTGTATATATTTCTTCGGTGACCGATCGTTATGATTATTATTTCATCTTGTTCCTCATCTATTCTGAAAATTACTCTCCAATCACTTCTTCCGATCTTTAAAACCCAAAGATTTTTTGGTCCTTTAAGTGGTTTTCCATAGTGTTCTGGATAATCGGAAAGTTGTTTGATTTTCTTTCGAACTCTTTCTTCTATGTTATCGTCCAATTTACGTAAATCTTCTACCGCCTGTTCAGTGAGTAATATTTCGTAGGTCATCGTATTGACTCAGCAGTATTTATCTTCGTATTCTTCAAGAGATATCACTTTACCTTCTTCCTCGTCCTTTAGGCCTTGGGCGATCTTCTCCCTCAATTTTTCATCTACCATAAGTTCTAAAGTTTCGATCCGTTTTTCCAGTTCATCTATCTTCTCCTTGGATACCCCACTGCTCATCTTTACACCTTTAGATTACATTATCAATCGGTTTATTTAAAGATATGGTGTTTGATCAGTAGTGTATAGACTTTTAGCATTTTAGATGCTACGGATATATCTGCTATCTGAGATTGATTAGATTATCATCTGCAGTGAGGAATGAATTCCTCTTTTCTCTCGGTTTTGTGAAAACACTCGAGATGCGGTTGATTTGATTACGATATGCGATTTACGGGGGGCGAGCGGGTTTTGAGTAAATTTGGATTATGATCTTTGACAAGATTTAAGTATTACTATATGCATACTATAGTATGATAATATGTCGAAGGCGAAAAGAGTTTCCATGACATTACCTGAAATAATAAAACGTGAGGTCGATGCTATACCTGAAACGGGCTATTACGACAGCAGGTCTGAATTTTTGCGAGATGCGATAAGGACTCTACTCCGCGAAAGACCTGAGTTGAGAGTTGCTCTTGCCTGCAAACTCTATGAAAATGGAGAGATATCTCTGGGTAGAGCCATGGAGATAGCCGACGAAGATATCGAATCCATGAAAGAGATCTTGGAGAGCAGAGGGATAGATCTTAGAAGAGGCTCTGCGGATGAGATGGAAAAAGCTGTGGAAGAATGGAAAGAGTGATCGTCGATACGAGTTTTCTGAGTTGAATAGTGATTAACTCTCACTTTCCAATATCGGCTTAACACAATTTTTAATATACCTTTTGGTGGCCTTGAGACATTTCCCCGCCTCATTTTTGAATATCTTTTCCTTGATATCCGCAGTGCAAATGAGGATGAAGGGATGAAATCCCTGTTATTGGGCTTTCGCTTTTTCGCTCTTCACCCACTTATCTAGTGTACGCTTGTATTTACTGTACTTAGTTTCTATATGATGATCCCTGCTGTACAAGTTTTGAAACCAAGCGGATATATCATCGTGTGTAGAAGGAGTTTTTCCATAAAAATGCTCATACAAAGCATCAGAAGCCCTTATCAAAGCTAGTGAGCAGAGAGATACGATGATCCTTCCTTCATCATTTGGATGTCCATCCTCAGCCTTTTTCAGATACGCTTCAGCATCTTTTAACGCGACTTTCCAAGCTACCATGGTGATTCACCTCGAAGTTTTATTCCTTCTTTTTTTACCTCTAGAGCGAACGGCTCTCCAGTTTCAAGGTCTTCTTTGAAACTTTCGAAAGAGTCCACTATCGGTACAAAGGTTATCTTTTCCTCACGCTCGTATTTCGAAGCGATCTTGTTGGCGTAGGACTCTATCTCTTCTTTTTGTTCGTCAGATGTATTTTCCTTTGCGAGGATCAAAATATCTACATCTGAACCTATTTTCGGTGTTCCTCTCGATACCGAACCGAACAAGATGACCGTTTTTATCCCTTCTTTCTTTTCTTCTATTTTCTTTGCAAATTCCTCCGCCTTCTCGACCAGGGGTTCGAAATCTATCTTGATGAGTTCTTTCAACTTATCCACGTACGGTGATCGCTCATTCAACTGAATTATCACCGCACCTCCCATCCTCTTCTCTTTTACGAGACCGAGTTCTGAAAGTTTACCGACGAACCCATGGGTAAGATCGTAAGAAGCTCCAGATTCTTTACTCAGCTGCCTGATGCTGTACTCTT
>JAZKSH010000200.1:0-2516 GCA_036626195.1 Thermoplasmatota archaeon
GTTCATATACACCCCTCTATAGAACAATAATAATAGAGTATAATATTTAGTTTATTCCCTTTTAATATCAGAAATAGGTAATACCTTATCGATTTTTCTTTACCACACAGCTATCCACTACTTGATTAAGAGCTGGGCAGGTGGAACTATGTAATCAACATTTACGAATACTACCTTTAAACGATTTGACATCCATTAATTTTCGTTCCTATTTGCCTTTCTATACTGCCATAACCGGTCGCCTGTTTTTTCTGCCTTTTCGGAAGACGATAGATACCTACCTATCGTTTTCCCGGAAATCTCAAAATCCAGATCCTTTCTAAGCTCTTCAGTCTTCGCTTCGCCCAATTGCCTCAAAGATCGAAGAACCTTCTTTTTCTCTTCGGCTCTCTTTTCTTTATCCTTAAACATTTTTCAACATATTATATATTAACTTAATATTTTAAGATTTCCAACTCCGAAGAAGAAAAAATCAACTCTCACTATCCGGAAATCAAAAAGCCTCTCTGGAACACCCCATACTTCCCCAAATATAGACGTTTACCCTAGCTTCTTCAGGATTACAACCTGTCGATCCTCGGACGAAGTCCTGCGGATTTTCCCGAGGCTTTTCACTCCATCCTATGCATCCTACTTCATCCGATTCACTTGCACATAATCCCGCACTGATTCATCGTCACTCAGAGTCTCCGACGTGTTCGATTTAGTCTTCAGCATTTCCATCTTCAGTACTCTTCAATCCAATAAACTCTCTCTCATCTCTTACCATCTATGGATTATCTTAAACCTGTTCTTTTCTTCTCCATAACAGGAACGTCCTCCCATCACCGCATACCGGAGACTATCCATCAAGTGATCGTCTTCTTTGACCGGTTTTTCACTCTCTCCATGCGGATATCTGTATGAACCGAACTCTTCGATTAGATTTTTACAACTAGAATCGATAAACAACCTCGGTTCTTTCCTCCCATCTCCCTCCTCAAAATTGCCCAAAACCTTGTTCACTTCCGAAATTCCCGCGATCACGTCGTTGTCAGCCTTCTCTATACACCTGTAACCCATATCCCTGAACTTCTCTATCTCAGCAGGCTCCGAAGGATCGTGATAGATACGATCTACTCTCTTACCACTTCTCTCTTCCCAATCCTTCAACCAATCAACTGCCACGCTCACATCGGTCCTCGTCCGATAAAACTCATCCAAAACGTAATACTTGTCACCACCGGTTTTTCCCATCACCAGCAATGCTCTCGGATTGGTAAAACCACTGTCCGCACCGACGATTATGCTCTTGAATTCCTGCTCTCTACCGATCTCCTTAACATGAACGTCCATATCAAAATTAGAATACACCAGCCCTTCAGCTGCGGTCCACTTACCCTTCAAAAGTCGTTCTTTCATCGTTCCTGAATAGGCACTCTCAAGCCTACGTATATAATCCGGATCCACCAATGGATTGTCATAAATGTTCGCCTGAATTACCTCACTATCTTCACCACCGGAACGAATGAACATGTCGTAAAGCCAGTGAGTCGGTGCGGCTGGATTCGTCGCCGCAAATATCTGCTTAACCCCTACAGGATGCCTCAACCTAGATTCTAAAAACAGCCAGTCCTCCCTTTTCAACTCCACCGCCTCATCTACAAATATCCATCCGTACTGAGAACTTCCCACCTCAGTTGGATAATCACCACCTTTCTGCGTAGTATCCAACCCGGAATAGATTATAGTCGAAGGTTCACCACTTGTAGCCAATTCGATCCGATGCTCCGTACGATTGTGAGATATTATGTTATCCTCAGGAACAACGGCATCGGTCTCAGGATCACCTTCAAGCAGAGTCAACAGCGTAGTCTCACGCAGAGAAGTGAAGTCCTTACGAATAACAAGACCTCTATTCCCAGGATATCGTAAGGACAGCATGTAGGCTTTAGCACAACCAACAAAGGTCTTCCCGGCGTTCACACTCCCGCTGTAAAGCAGCCGGTCAGCCTCGGAACTCATGAACCTCTGCTGTTTAGAGGTGAATTGAAAGCTTCTTTTCTTACTCGTTTCCCCAGTCATCTTTACTTATCCACTTCTTCAGACGTCTCCTCTATTTCCTCCGTCAAGTCGAACTCGACAGGAGTCCTGGTGATCTCTTTCTTCTCGGGAGCTCTAGAAACCGCTCCACGCTCCATCAGATAATTAGAAAAGTCCTTCAACCACTTGCGCAGCTCGGAGTAATCCTCCTCTTCCCTCAACTCTTTGATCACGCTTTCGTAGATAGTATCGAAGAGTAGATCTACATCTCCACTGTTCTCCCATATAGAATCCGCGATCGCATCCAGATCATTGTAGATAGTGGTTGCAGACACCTCAAACACCTCAGCCAAGTCAGACTGGTTGATGAACTGTGGATGTCCGGCATCGATCACCTTTTCAAAGACATAAGCACGTCTTTCATCGGTATCATATTCCCGTTTATCCTTGTCCTCAGGTATACTGACTTTCGAGTAGTCCATTTTCTTCATATT